>CAKUOX010000004.1 GCA_934670175.1 uncultured Clostridia bacterium
CTCACCAGTTTTTGCTAAAATCCTTCAGATTTTCGGGCGCAAAAACTGCAGGGAAACGATTTTTGCTCTGGAAAATAGGCTTTTCCGCCGCAAAAATCCCCTCGTGCCCACCGTGCATGCCGCTGGGCACGATTGGAGGTTCGAGAGGGCTTGCCCTCTCGAGCACTCCTGGATTTTTCAATAAATTGACCGCCGAGGCAAGACTGCCTCGGCGGTATGCTTTTGATGTGCATGGATTAGCAAAGCCGAAGCTTTGCGGGTCGGCGGGTTCCGAAGGAACACGTCGACAATTCACAGGAGACAGGAATTAGCAAAGCCAGAGCTTTGCGGGTCGGCGGGTTCCGAAGGAACACGTCGACAATTCCAGAAAAGACGGCTTACTCCTCGCCGTCGGCCTCTGCGATCTCGAGATACTTTTCGAAAACGGAGTTGAGCTCTTCCTCGGACTCGATGGTGGTGTACACGTCGTTGCCCTCATCGTCCTGGATGATGCGCATGATCACCAGCTCGTCCTCCTCCACGTCCTCCATCGGCTCGGCGGGCGCAAGGCAAATGTAGATACCGCCGTTGTGCTCAAGCGTCATCAGGTGCTCAAAGCGCACGTCGTTGCCCTCGTCATCCACCAGCTCCACGATATTTTCCGCGTCCATCTCCATGTCCTGATTGTTGAATTCCTCATTCATATGCCAAACCTCGCTTTGAAACCGTTTTTTTATTCCATCTTTGGATTGAGCGTCCTTCCAGCCGCCCGAATCCAGAAAGGATTGCAGTATATAGGTCGCCGCCAGTTTATCCACCACCTGCTTGCGGCGCGAACGGCGCACGTCCGCCTGAAGCAGCACGTCTGTCGCCAGCTTTGTGGTCAGCCGCTCGTCCTGAAAGCGTACCTCGTAGCCGCGCTCAAGGAGCGTATCGGCCATTTTGCGCACGCGCGCGGCCTGAAAGCCCTCGCTGCCGTTCATGTTCAGCGGCAGACCGCAGAGAATGCGCTTCGTTTCATACTGGCGGCAGAGCTCGTCTACGCGGGCGACGTCCTTTTGGAGCCCACTGCAGAAGATGGTCTCCACGCCCTGCGCCGTTAGATCCAGCGGATCCGATACCGCCACGCCGATGCGCCGTTCACCCACGTCCAGACAGATAACGCGCATTTTGACTTACACCACCTTGATGCAGAATTGCGGGCACACCCGCGCGCAATAGCCGCAGAATACGCACTTTGCGCTGTCCACCTGCGCGCGACCGTTCACGATGGAGATCGCGCCCTGGCCGCAGCGTGCGGCACAGCGGCCGCAGCCCTCGCAGTAGTCATGTACCATTACCTGCCGGCGCTGGCCATGCAGCCTTTCCATTTGCGCCTCAGCGCCTTCCAACCCCTCGACCAGCGCAACATTCGCGTCGATTTCCGCGGTGGACTGCATCCCCACCGCCACGCTGTCGATCAGCGGAGAGGCGAGGGCGTAGCGCATAGCGTCTACGCTGCGCTGTATCAGGTGGCCGCCGCCCAGCGGCTTCATGGCGAATATGCCGATGCCGAATTCGCGCGCGTGCGCAATGGCGGCTTCCATATCCTCGCGCGTGCCGTCCTGAATGCCGATGCCGCCGAGATTGATCAGCGGATGGATCACCCGTATCTGCGGAAAGCGCGGCGCAGCCTGCACACAGCCGCAATAATGCGTGCTTACCCCCACGGCGCCGATATGGCCGCGGCGGCGCATTTCTTCCAAAAACAGCAGCGCCTCTTCATGGCCGCGCAGGGTATACAGCGATTCCTGCTCGTGCAGCATAAAGAGGTCAATATAATCGCGCCCCAGCCCGCGAAAGGCGCGTTCCAGCGCGGCCTGCGCCGTTTCCCGATCGTAGCAGTAGGCCTTGGTGCTGATCACATAGTCCGGCGCATCCTTCAGCGCCAGGCGGATGTGCGGGTAATTGGCATACAGATCCGCTGTATCCAGAAAGCGTACGCCGCGTTCATAGGCATAAACCAGCAGATGCGCCCCCTGCTCGGGCGTCATATTCTTTTGCAGCGGCGAGAGCGTGAGCGTGCCGAAGCACAGCTTACTCACCCGCAGTCCGGTTGACCCCAGGATAACGCTTTGCATTTATTTCTTGTCGTGCTCCACCACATAGAAGCGCACGAATTCCTCCAGCAGCTCGTCGCGCTCCAGCCTGCGTATCAGCGAGCGGGCGTTGTTGTAGCTGGTGATATAGGTCGGGTCACCAGAAATAATGTAGCCCACGAGCTGCAGGATGGGGTCGTGTCCCTTGGCCTTCAGCGCCTGATATACATATTCAATAATATCAGCGGCGGACTTGGGTGTATTTGCAGGCAGCTTGAAGTGCTGCGTTTCGCCCAGTCTGTTATTCATGGTACACCGCCTTTCTCTGCAAACACATATACAATCGGATTATAGCATATCTGCCGTCAAAATACAATCCTTTTCTTTGAAAACTCTGCGCGCTTATGCTTCGAGCGCGCAGGTCTCCGCCGGCGGGCAGTAGATCAGGCTCTCCGGAATGATCTGACAGATCACGCCCTTTGGCAGCACATACTTTACCTCGGCCTCGGCGGTATCGCCGATCCGGTCGTACAGCCGTCCCGCGCTCATGCTTTCGCCCTGCACGGTGAAGGTGCTGTTGGCCACATAGCCGATCTGCCCCAGTCCCTCCAGCATAACGCGAATGGCCTCGCGATCATGCGCGTTGTCGGGCTCCTTCTCCAGGCGAAGGCGCATGCCCTTTTCCAGAAATGCCTGACCAAAGCGGTGATTCAGGCCGGTGACGGTGATGTATACGTTCCTGCACATGGGCGAGACCTCCTGTCCAATCCCTTATCAAACTGGATCAGCGGCAGGCAAAGCTCCCTTGCGGCGCTGTCCTTCATTCAATGAAAACAGTATAGCAAAGGAGCTGTCTGAAAAAACGCCCTCATCATCATGGAAAACAAAATTCAAGTACGAATTTCTTCCCTCAAAATGATGTAAAGCACGGAAATCACACCTCGTATTGCTGCGCGAGGCGGGCGGCCTCTTCGCGCATCCTTTTTACGACCGGTGCGGGCCCCGCAATGCGAATGCCCCTGCCAAGCGCCATTACCCAGCCGAAGAATTGCGGGCTGATCGCAACGGTGACCCTGGCCTCGAAATGCGCGTCGTCCTTTTGCGCGATGGCGATGTCCTTGCCGAAGCGGTCGATCAGCACGCCCACCATGGCGTTTTCACCCTCGAGCAGTACGTCGGTTTCCTCGCCGCCGAACATGCCGAATAGCCCCTTCGCGTATTTCGCAAGGTCAAAATCCCGAAACTGCGCCTGACCGTCGCGGAACGCCGGCGTGGGGGAGATGTGCAGCATCTTGTCCACGCGGTAATGCTTGATGATGCCGTCCGCCGCGTCATAGGCGACCAGATAGTACTTTTCATCATCCCAGATCAGACACCACGGGCTGACCTGATACCACGCGCCCCCATGGCGCAGCTCCATTTCCTTTTTCACGTTCCACTGATAATACTGGAAACGGATCTGCAGATTGGAATTGATGGCGCTGTGCAGCTTGTCGATGTTATAATAGATGCTCTCGTTCATGGTTTTTACCCGGCCGGAGATAATGACCTGGCGGTGCAGCTGCTGCGCCTGCTGCACGTTCACCAGGCTTTCCAGCTTGCGGATTAATTCGTGAGATTTTTTGTTGGTGATGAATTTCGCTGCCTGCACGGAATCCACCAGCAGCTTCAGCTCCGGCAGCTCAAAATCGCGCGCGCCAAGATAATAATAGGTGTTGTGACCGCGCTGCTCGCTGATCAGATCCAGGCCGAAGCGCCGGAGCTCCTCGAAGTCGAGATAGAGCGTCTTGCGATCTGCGCTGACGTCAAAGCCGTTCAAGCGCGCAATGATCTCCTGCATGGTCAGCGCGTGCTCCTCGTCGGTCTGCTCGGCAAATATTTTTGCCAGATACAGCATTTTCAGCTTCTGATTGCTTCCCTTCGCCATGGTTCGACCTCCGTCGTTCGCAGTATTTAAAAGCATGACCGGTTTTGCCGATCATGCTTTATTATAGCATGTTGAGGAATGTATTGGAAGCGTTAAAAAGAGAGGCAATAGTTTTGCAGAAGGTGGAATTCTTTACCGTATGCGTGTATGCTGAAGAAAAAAGAGCAGGTGGGGAGTTTTTATGTTCAAAAGGCTGACGGCGGCGCTGCTGGTGCTGGCGATGTTGTTGCTGCTTGCGGGCTGCGGCAAAGCGCTCAGGGCGCAGCTGCCCGAGGCGCGGGCGACAAATGCCGCCGAGACGGTCATTAATGAGGATGGAAGCTACAGCGGCAGAGATGAGGTCGCCCTGTATATTCACACCTACGGCCATCTTCCGGAGAATTACATTACTAAAAAGCAGGCACAGGCGCTTGGGTGGTCAGGCGGTTCGCTGGAGCCCTATGCGCCGGGGAAATGTATCGGCGGCGATCGCTTCGGCAATTATGAGGGGCTTTTGCCGAAGCAGAGCGGCCGCAGCTATATCGAATGCGATATTGACACGCTTGGCGCGTCCAGCCGCGGCGCAAAGCGCATCGTGTTTTCAAATGATGGTCTGATTTATTATACGGCGGATCATTATCAGAGCTTCGAGCTTTTATACGGGGAGGGATAGCCGTGCGCTTTGTACTGGATGCTTCCAAGGTCGCAGACCGGCAGGCGCTGCACCGCGCGCTGGCAGAGGGACTGCGCTTTCCCGCCTGGTATGGCGGCAATCTGGACGCGCTCTATGACTGCCTTACAGACATTTCAGAGCCCGTTGAGCTGACAATTTGCCACGGCGCGGCGCTGGAGGCGGCGCTGGGCAGCTATGCGGAGGCGTTTCGAAGCGTGCTTGAGGACAGTGCGGCGGAAAACCCGAATCTGAAGCTGATCTGGGAATAAACGGCGGAAATTGGAGCTGGAGATGTTTCAATGAAGAATAGTAATGCGGGCGATTTTTCGCAGGGCAGCGTTTCGCGCGCGATCCTGCGCATCGGGCTGCCAATCATGGCGGCGGAGCTGGTGCATGTGCTGTACAATCTCGTAGACCGCATGTTCATCAGCTACATGCCGGAGGTCGGCACGCTGGCGCTGACCGGCGTAGGCGTCGCCTTTCCGCTCATCACCATCATCACCGCATTCGCGAATCTCTGCGGCACCGGCGGTGCGTCGCTGACCTCCATCGCGCGCGGTGAGGGCAATGTGGAAAAAGCGCGGCTGATCGAGGAGACGGCGTTTACCATGCTGCTGATTATGGGCGGTGTTCTGACGGGCGTGATGTATACGTTCGCGCCTGCGCTGCTGGAGCTGCTTGGCGGCGAGGCGCAGACCCTGCCGTATGCCGTCGCGTATTTTAGAATATATGTGCTGGGCTCCGTGCCGGTGTTGATCAGCCTGGGCATGAATCCGTTTATAAACGCCCAGGGCTTTGCCAAAACCGGCATGCTGACCGTGGTCATCGGCGCGGTACTCAATACGGTACTTGATCCGCTGATGATTTATACGATGGATATGGGCGTTCAGGGCGCGGCGCTCGCCACGATCATTTCACAGGCGGTCAGCGCGCTGTGGGTGGTGGCGTTTTTGTGCGGCAAAAGGCCGATCCTGTCGATACGCCGCCTGCGCATTCATATGCCGTCCATGCGCGCTATTTTGAAGCTGGGCGCGACGGGTTTTACCTTTAAATGCACCAACAGCCTTACGCAGGCAATCGTGAACATGACGCTCAAGAGCTTCGGCGGTGCGATGAGCACGCTGTATGTGGGCGCAATGTCGGTCATCAATTCGCTGCGCGAGGTCGCTCAGCTGCCCACGACGGGCATTACCAACGGCGCGGCGCCTGTGATGAGCTTCAACTATGGCGCAGGCAAGCCGAAGCGCGTTTCGCGGGCGATCTCCTTTATGCTGATGGGCACGCTGGCCATGAACTGCGCCGTGTGGGCGCTCGTGATGCTGATCCCTGAGCGCGTTATCGGCATTATGACGCCAGATCCGGAGATCATTCGCCTGGGCGCGCGCTGCGCGCGGATATACTTCGGCGCGTTTCCGTTCATGTCCCTGCAAATGACGGGTCAAAATACCTTCGTGGCGCTGAACCACCCCAGGTACGCGCTGTTCTTTTCGCTGTTCAGGAAATTTGTGCTGGTCACGTCGCTCACGCTGCTGCTGCCGAGGATCGGCTTCGGCGCGGAGGGCGTGTTCTGGGCGGAATTCGTTTCGCAGGTAGTGGGTGCGAGCGCCTGCATGTTGACCATGTATCGCTCGATCTGGAGCAGGCTGCGCGCGGCCGCCGATGGTTGAAGCCTGTGCAGGCATGCTTCTGCCTTGACTTTTTGCCGGAACGTTGGTATCATATGAGTGAAAAGCAGAATTGCCGCATGTGCATCGGCGCGCACTGGGATTGATCTCGAGCCGAGTAGAAGAAGAGCCGCCAAGCCGCAAAGCAGCGGCTTTTCGCAAGGACGCTGGTTAGCCACATCTAACTAAAAAACCGAACGGGAGAATCGGGAAATGTCTGAAGGGCGGGGGAAAAGCGATATGATAACGGACATGAGGGCGTACCGCCGAAGCTGTTTATTGGGCGCATTGGGAGCGCTGCTGATGCTGGTCGGGGATCTTTGCCTGAGCGTGATCCCTGCGAATACGGGCGACAGCGGACTGTTTGCGCGGGAGACGTATTTAAGCGGCGGCTTTGATGTGTGGCGCCTGCCGCTGCTGCTGGCAACGGGGCTGCTGGGCATGGCGCTGCGGAGATCGAGGAGATGGAGGCCGCGCTGTTTCTGCCATCCTTCCGCCTGCTTTCCAGGTTTGTAAACGTCAACCGCCCGCTGTTCAAAAGGCTGCTGTACAAAGCCTTTATGAATGCGAAAGGGCAGTGCGACAAATGGGGCGATTTTAAAATGAACCTTGCGCCGTTTGATGCGGATAGCCCCATATACTATGAATTCACAGAATGTCCCACGGCAGAATTCGCCAGGGCGCACGGCCTGCTTGAGATCATGCCCGCCCTGTGTAATCCGGACTTTGAGGGCATGGAGCTGCTGCACGCGCGCCTGGTGCGCAAAACCACCTGTGCCAACGGCTGCAGGTGCGATTATACCATCTGCGGCGATCGAGATCCATATCTGAAGGCGCATCCCGAATATCGGGATGCGGCGGGTTATCGGAGAAACAGATAGACTTATTCGAATTTCGTAAGGCCATAGGCGCCGGCGCATTGTACCGGCAAAAGGGGGGAGCGGCGATGATCGAAGTCATTTATCACGATGGAGACACCATCGTTCCATGCGCGCCCGGACAGGCCAGCGGCTTTGAAAATGCTGCGGGCAGCGGACAGGTGCACTGCTATTCCCTGTTTGACGGCGTGAGCGCCATGCTGATGCGGCTGGAAATGCAATCGTATATGGAAACGCGCAGCCGCTCAGAAATGCTTGAGATCAATTTTTGCGCCAACGGGCGCTTTGAAACGGTTTTTTCTACACGGGAGCACGTTTTGCTGAAGCCGGGCGATATGGCCGTCAGCTGCTGCGACGGGGTGCATGGCGTGCAAAGCGAATCTAGATTTCCTCTGGGCTATTACGAGGGCGTCTGCCTTGAGGTCGCGCCGGGCGCTGCGCTGCGCTGGATACAACGCAATGCCCCTGCGTTTTCCATAGATTTTTCGGAATTGAAGCGCGGCCTGCTGGGGAAAAGGTGGTATATGTACGGTGGGGCAGGCCCCCGCTGCGAGCATGTTTTTCGAGAGCTGTGCGAAAACGCCGCCTATCAGGACATACAGCTCCTGCGGCTGAAGGTGCTGGAGCTGCTGATGCTGCTGTGCCGTATCCCGAGGGAGGTCGAGGCGGGCGCCTATTGCTCAGCAAAGCAGGCGGCACTGATCCGGCATCTGCGCGACCATTTGCTGACGGACAGGGAGGACTACGTTTCTCTCGCGCAGCTGGCGGCGGAGCACGAAATATCCGTGTCGCATTTGCAAAAGCTGTTCAAGCAGATCTATGGCGTGCCCATTTATCATTATATCAAGGAATACCGCCTGGAACAGGCGGCGGTCGCGCTGGTTCGCGGCGCGCAGTCGATCACCCAGATCGCGCAGGACGCAGGCTATGATAACGCCAGCAAATTCGCGGCGTGCTTCAAGGCGCGCTATGGCGCGACGCCGACGCAGTATCGCGCCAGCGCAAAGGAAGCGTCAAAACGGAGCTGTTGAACGAAAATGGAGTGGTGCGAAGCGGGAAGATATGCTAAAGTATCTTGCGGTTAGAGGAATTTAACCAATAGATATGGAGGTACTGTTATGAAAAGAAAACTTGCTGTGCTTGTACTTGCTGTGGTATGCCTGCTGACGTCTGTCGGCTATGGCGAAAACACCGACTATCTGGCCTCGATCAGCGGCACCTATGTGGAGCTGTTCCCCGTGCTTTCTCAGGAAGCGTATCGCAGCGACTGGCTTGAAGCCACCACGCCCCTCGTAGGCGAGGAAAATGCGGAAGCTGCTACGGATATGCTGCTTTCCATGTGCATGGCGGAGCCCTATGGCGATGCGGCTGCGGAAAAGTATGCGGCAGATCCGGACAGCATGGCCTTCAACTGCTATTTTCTTGGCGGCGTAGCAAAGTTTGTGATGGACGGCGACAGCATCACCGGCCTGGACGCGCAGGGACAGACGGTTTTCTCCCACAATTATCAGCTTATGGACGTGAAAAATGAAAACGGCTTCATTTTCTACCAGAGCACCGACGCCGATTCCGGCGAATTCACCTATTTCGCATTCTCTCCCGACACGATGGAGAGCACCTATCACCTGGAATTCCGCTATGCGGAGGATATTGCGGATCTGCAAAGCTGGTTCGAAGGTAATTACGCCTATTGGAATGCTGCCGGCATCGCCGAGGACTGCGATGCGCAGACTGTGAAGAACTGCATCGAGCTGTTCGCGACGGAAAACCTCTCCGGCGAAGAATAATAACTTTTGCCGCAAGCCCGCACACTCGTTTCGTTTTACGCAAACGGGCGTGCGGAGCTGTCAAATCCAAAGCAACAAGGAAGGGAACTGCCTTGAAGAAGCAATCCAATTTATCTCGGCTGATGGGCTATGCAGGCGGACATCGGTGGTTTACCTACGCCTCCTGGGTGCTGGCAGCGCTCAGCGCGCTGGTGGCGCTGCTGCCGTTTGTCTATATCTGGAGGATTCTGAGGGACGTCCTCAACGTCGCCCCGAACTATTCGCAGGCCGTCGACATTTCGCACTATGGCTGGATAGCGGTGCTGTTCGCCGTGCTGGCCTACCTCATTTACGTCGGCGCGCTGCTGTGCTCGCACATGTCGGCGTTTCGCGTAGCGACCAATCTGCGCCTTGCGGCCTCGGAGCAACTGGCAAAGCTGCCCCTGGGCTTTACGGAGACCTTTGGCAGCGGCAAGCTGCGCAAGATCATTCAGGAGAGCACCGGCGCGGCGGAAACCTATCTAGCCCATCAGCTGCCGGATCAGAGCAGCGCCATGGCGACGCCCATCGGCCTGCTGGCACTGCTTTTCATATTTGACTGGCGGCTCGGACTTCTGAGCCTGATTCCGGTGATTTTGGGCTTTGTTATCATGTCGGCGATGACCGGCAAGCGCATGGCGGAAAAGATGCGCCAGTATGGCAACGCGCTGGAGGCCATGTCCAACGAGGCCGTAGAATATGTGCGCGGCATACCGGTTGTCAAGACCTTCGGGCAGTCCGTGTTCTCCTTCAAGAAGTTTAAGGCGACCATCGACGAATACGAAAAATGGGTCGTTGCCTACACGCGGGATATGCGCCTGCCGATGATGCTCTATACAGCTGCGATCAACGGCGTGTTCGCGTTTCTCATTGCGGGCGGGCTGATCTTTACGCGGCAGGGCGTGACGCCGCAATTCATGCTGAACCTGCTGTTCTACATCGTCATCACGCCGGTCATTTCGTTGACGCTCACAAAAATGATGTATATGAGCGAGAACAAAATGATCGTCGCCGATGCCCTTTCTCGCATCGACAGCGTGCTGGACGCCGCGCCCATGACAACGGGCGCGGAGCCGCGGCACCCGAAGGACAGCTCTCTGGAGTTTAAGGACGTACACTTCAGCTACGATGGCAAGACGGACGTCATCAACGGCGTTTCCCTTTCCGTTAAGCCGCGACAGACGGTGGCGTTTGTCGGGCCGTCCGGCGGCGGCAAATCCACACTGGCGAGCCTCGCCTGTCGGTTTTTTGACGTTGGGAGCGGCAGCGTTTCCATCGGCGGTGTGGATGTGCGGGACATTCCCAAGGCGGAGCTTATGGATACGGTGTCCTTCGTGTTCCAGAACAGCCGCCTGCTCAAGGGAAGCATTCTGGACAATGTGAAGCTGGGCAGGCCGGACGCCACAGAGGACGAGGTTCTTTCGGCATTGCAGGCTGCACAGTGCATGGATATTGTCGAAAAGCTCCCCGATGGCATCCATACGGAGATCGGCAGCAGGGGCATCTATCTCTCCGGCGGCGAGCAGCAGCGCATCGCCATTGCGCGCGCCATGCTGAAAAATGCGCCGATCCTGATTTTGGATGAAGCCACGGCCTTTGCGGATCCGGACAATGAAGCCAGGGTTCAGGCTGCGTTTGCGGAGCTTGCGAAGGGCAAGACCGTCATCATGATCGCTCACAGGCTCTCGACTGTGGCGGACGCGGACTGCATCTATGTGGTGCAGGATGGCCGCATTGCGGAAAGCGGCACGAAGGACGCGCTCTGCGCGCAGAACGGGCTGTTTGCTCAGATGTGGCGGGACTATCAGTCCTCCGTACAGTGGAAGGTCGCAAAGGAGGGATAAATGTGATCGAGAGAATTCAAAGCGCAACTGCAAGCTCTCCGGAAGGCGCGCGGGGACTGGTAAAGGGCGTGCTGGCCTGTGCGTTTCAGAATATCGCCTTCATGCTGCCTACCAGCCTGCTCTATTATCTGGTGTGGGATCTGATGGCGGGAAGGACGGCTGGCAGGGCCGCGCTTTATGTGTGCGGCTGTATCCTCTGCTTTGCGCTGATCCTGCTGACTACCTGGTTCCAGTATAACGGCACCTTTTTCACCACCTACCTGGAAAGCGGTAAGCGGCGGCTGACGTTGGCAGAGCGGCTGCGCAAGCTCCCGCTGTCCTTCTTTGGCAAGCGCGATCTAGCAGATTTGACCAGCACCATTATGGCGGATTGCGAGGTTTTGGAAAAGAGCTGCTCCCACTTTATCCCCGGCCTGTTCGGATCGCTCATTTCTACGATTCTGATTTCGCTGGGCCTGTTCAGCTTTGACTGGCGCATGGCGCTGGCGGCGATGTGGGTGATTCCGGTATCCATCGCCATTTTGCTGGGCAGCTACAAGGTACAGGATCGCGTGCAGAAAAAGACGATGGCGGTCAAAATGGCCTGCGCCGACGGCATTCAGGAGTACATTGAAACCATTCGCGACTTGAAGGCCAACAATGCGGAGGACGCTTATCTCGGCGGACTTTCCCAAAAGATCCGCGCTGTGGAAAAGCAGACCATTTCTGCCGAGCTGACCACCGCTGTGTTCGTCTCCTCCGCCAGCATGGTGCTCAAGCTGGGCATCGCTTCCGTAGCGCTGACCGGCTCCGTGCTGCTGATCAACGGCGGCATCGACGTGCTGACGCTGCTGCTGTTCCTGCTGGTGGCCTCCCGCCTGTATGATCCCATGCAGGGCGCGCTGCAGAATCTGGCAGCGATCATCGCCATGCGTACCAACGTGGCGCGTATGGACGAAATTCAGGAATATCCGATCCAGACCGGCAGCGAAACGCTTACCAATCAGGGCTGCGATATCGTGTTCGACCATGTGGGCTTTGCCTACAATTCCGGCGAAACGGTGCTGAAGGATGTGTCATTTACCGCCAGGCAGGGCGAGGTCACGGCACTGGTCGGCCCCTCCGGCGGCGGCAAGACCACCGTATCCCGCCTGGCCGCGCGCTTCTGGGATTATCAGAAGGGCCGCATCACCGTGGGCGGCATGGATATTTCAAGAATGGATCCGGAAAAGCTGATGAGCCTTTTTTCCATCGTTTTCCAGGATGTAACGCTGTTTGACAACACCATTATGGAGAACATTCGCCTTGGACGTAAGGGCGCTACGGACGCGGAGGTGCTGGCGGCGGCCAAACTGGCCAATTGCGACGAATTCGCGGAAAAGCTGCCGGACAAATGGAATACGAACATCGGCGAAAATGGCTGCGCACTTTCCGGCGGCGAGCGGCAGCGCATTTCCATCGCCAGAGCGTTTTTAAAGGATGCGCCGATCATCCTGCTGGATGAGGCCACGGCCAGCCTGGATGTGGAAAACGAGACCCTCATTCAGACGGCGCTGTCTCGGCTGATCCAGAATAAAACGGTGCTGATCATCGCGCACAGGATGCGTACCGTCGCCGGTGCAGACAAGATCGTGGTGCTGGCCGACGGCGTGGTTGCCGAACAGGGCAAGCCCGATGCGCTCTATGCGCAGAATGGAATCTATACCCATATGGTCGATCTGCAAAACGGCAGCCAGAAATGGACGATCAAATAACCTGATGGCCAGTGTGGGCGCAGCCTTTATCGGGTTGCGCTTTACTTTACCTGAAGCGCATTCAAACAAGCCGCGTATGCGGCATACATGGATCGCAAAATTAAATTTTTGAAAATGTGTCGTTTTATATCCCCCCGACCGGCTTGTGCGGCGCCCTTCATGGTGCTAAAATCTTTCTATAAGCTGCAACGGAGGCAAATACTATCCATGAAAAGAATATTTATGCTGTTTATTGCGCTCTGCCTGATGTCGGGCATGCTTTTGCCGGCATATGCCGAGCCTGAAACGCGCGTGATAAGCGACTGTCTGGGACGCGAGGTCGAGGTGCCCGCCAGCGTGGAGCGCATTGTCTGCACCGGCGTGGGCGCGCTGCGCTATGTGTGCTATCTGGGCGCGCAGGATCTGGTGGTCGGCGTAGAGGAGCACGAGACCGAGGCGTTGCTTCAGCGCCTGTATACCTATGTGAACCATGAGCAGTTTTCGCAGCTGCCCATCATCGGCATGAAGGACGAACCCGATCCCGAGGCGCTCATCGCGATCGACCCGCAGGTGATCGTCATGAGTGCGTATCTGGACGGCGCGGATGACCTTCAGGCCAAAACCGGCATTCCGGTCGTGGTTGTGCCCGGCAGCGACAGCACGCTGGACGACAAGGCCTATGAAACCCTTCGTCTGCTGGGTGAGCTGCTCGGCCGCGAGGATGATGCCGCAGAGATCAGCGATTATTTGCGGGGCGTCGCCGCCGATCTGGAGGCACGCACAGCGGATATTCCCGATGAAGAAAAGCCGAGCGTGTACATTGGCGGCGTGTCCTTCAAGGGTCAGCACGGCTTTGAAGGCACCGAGGCGCATTACGGCCCCTTCGAGCTGATTCATGCGCGCAATCTGGCCGATGAGGTGTCGGGACAGAGTAGCGCTTTCAACATCGATCCGGAGCAGGTGCTTTCATGGGATCCGGACGTGATCTTCCTGGACTACAACGGCATGCCGCTGATTAACGAGGACTATGCCAAAAATCCGGACTTTTACGACGCGCTGACCGCCGTGGCGGAGGGCAGGGTATATGCCCAGATCTCGTTCCGTCACTGCGCATCGAATCTTGAGACCGCACTGGCCGACGCTTACTATGCGGCGAGCGTGCTCTATCCGGAGCGCTTTGCCGATGTCGACCCTGCCGAGAAGGCAGACGAGATATTCGAAAAGCTGCTGGGCAGGCGCGTGTATGGCGAACTGGCGGAGGCCGGCTATGCGTTTGAACAGATCAACATCGGCGGCTGAACGCAGGCTGTACAACTGCGGCAATCACGGGCGCAGCGTCGCATTTTTAGCGGCGCTGCTGGCCGTGCTTTTGGGGGCGGTGCTGCTTTCGCTGCGCGCGGGCTCTTATAATACGCCCGTTGGCGAGCTGGTCAAGGGCATTTTCGGTTTGGCGGCGGATAAAAAGGTCAACATCGTGGTGCGCGCCAACCGCCTGCCGCGCATTTGTACGGCGATCGTCGCGGGCGCGGGTCTGGGCGCATCCGGCTGCGTGCTCCAGGCGGTGCTGCGCAATCCGCTGGCCTCCGCGTCCACGCTGGGCGTTTCTCAGGGCGCGAGCTTCGGTGCGGCGTTTGCCATCATCGTGCTGGATCTGGGCGGCAGCGTCCTGTCGGGCGCGCTGATCCCGCTGCTGGCGTTTGCAGGCAGCATGGGCGTGGCGCTGGTCATTCTGGCGCTGGCGCGGCTGAAGCAGATTTCGCCGGAGGGCATCGTGCTGGCAGGCGTGGCGATCAGCTCCATGCTGACGGGCGCAACCACGTTGATCCAGTATTTTGCAGATGAGGTGCAGCTGACAACGCTGGTGTTCTGGACATTTGGCGATCTCGGCAGTACGAGCTGGGCGGACATTCGCATCATGGCGGCGGTGGTGGCGCTCGTGGGCGCGTACTTCATGCTGCATCGCTGGGATTATAACGCGCTGCTGGGCGGTTCGGAGACTGCGACCAGCGTGGGCGTGAACGTGCGCAGGCTGACTATGGTGAACATGATCCTCTGCTGCCTTACGGCGTCCACCGTCGTATCGTATATCGGACTCATCAGCTTTATCGGTCTGGTCGCGCCGCATATCGTGCGGCAGGTGGTGGGCAGCAACCATGCCTATCTGATTCCGGGCTCGATGCTCGCGGGCGCGACGCTGCTGCTGCTGGGCGATCTGCTCTCGCGCGTGGTTGTCAGCCCGATCGTACTGCCCATCGGCGCAATTACGTCGTTCCTGGGCGGGCCACTGTTTCTGTATCTGCTGTTTAAGGGGAATAAAAAATCATGCTGAGCGTAAGAAAATTGAGCTTTCACTATCGCGGCGGGGATCCGATTCTGCGGGACGTTTCCTTCGACGCCGAGCCGGGGCGCTGCGTGGCGCTGCTGGGCAATAACGGCGCGGGCAAGAGCACGCTGCTCAAGTGCGTGAACCGCATTTTACAGGCGGATGCGGGCAGCGTGCGCCTGAACGATACGGAGCTGCTGTCACTGCCGCAGCGGGAAATTGCCCGCCGCATCGCCTTTGTGGCGCAGACGCTGCCGCAGACCCAGCTCACGGTATACGACACCGTGCTGCTTGGCCGCCGCCCGTACATGAAGTGGGGGTTCACGGCGGAGGACCGGCAGATCGTGGAAAACGTGCTTGCACAGATGGAGCTTACCGGCATGCGCAGCCGCTATGTCGATCAGCTCAGCGGCGGCGAGCAGCAGAAGGTGATGCTGGCACGCGCGTTGGCGCAGCAGCCGAAGGTGCTGCTGCTGGATGAGCCGACCAGCAATCTGGATCTGCAGAACCAGCATCAGGTACTCGGGATCGTGCGCAGAATCTGCGAGGAAACGGGCATTACGGCGCTGGTCATCATTCACGATCTGAATCTTGCGCTGCGCTACTGCGACCGCTTTCTGATGATGCGCGACGGTGAGATCTGCTTCTACGGCGGGCCGGAGATCGTGAGCCGGCAGTCGATCGATAAGGTCTACCGCATTCAGGCGGACGTGGTGAATGTTAACGGCAAACGGGTCGTGCTCGCGGGCTGATGAAAATGGAGGATATGCGTATGGATCTTTGGGAAAAATGCGTGGCGTTTCACGGCCACGCCTGCGGTGGGCTGACCATTGGCTATAAGGCGGCGCTCTACGCCATCGAGCTGCTGGATCTTCAGTTTTCAGAGGATGAAAAGGTCGTCTGCATCGCTGAAAACGACGCATGCAGCGTGGACGCCATTCAGGTGGTGCTGGGCTGCTCTGTGGGCAAGGGCAATTTGCTGTTTCACATGCGCGGCAAGCAGGCCTATTCGTTTTATGAGCGCGACAGCGGCCGCTCCGTGCGGCTGGTGTTGAAGGATCGGCCGGAGAATATGACCCGTGAGGAATCCTTCGCGTATTATCAGCGCCTTGAACCAAAAGACATGTTCGATGTGAAGGAAGCGACATGTGCGCTGCCGGAGCCGGCGCGGATATTTGATTCCTATCGCTGCGAATGCTGCGGTGAAACGGCGGGTGCGAACTGGATCCGTATATCAAACGGCAAAAAGCTCTGCCTGGATTGCTATCAGGCATATGATCGCTTCCATGTATGACTGTGATAAACGGAGGATATAGCACATGAAAAAAAGGCGGTTTATCGTACTGACATTGCTGCTTGCGCTGATAATGGCCTCCGCTGCGCTGGCCGAAGCGGGCGGCGTACAGCTGCAGCTTGTTTCCGTGCAGAGCGACGGCGGCACGGTCGGCCGCTGCGCCGTGCCGGAGGGCTGCGAGCTCAGCAGTGCGGTTTCATACTGCGGCGCGGGGCAGAGCCTGGGCTATCCGATGCAGCTGAGCATCGATGTGCGCACGCCGGATGGGCGAACGACCTACGCCTATTGCAGCGCGACGAGCTACCTGCAGATACTCGAATCCAAAATGAACGGCCAGACGGTCACCGTGCAGCAGGACGGACAGTACGATATGACGACCATGACGCCCATGCTGACGCTGCGGGATGCGGCGGGCTATGCCGATTATATGATCACGAGCATGTATCCCGGCGTGCGGATCATTGTGGCGTATGAGGCTGAGATCACGCCGGAGGTGCAGGCGATCATCAATCAGCGCATGCAGCAGTCCTATCAGGATCTGAACGCGATTTTCGCGGGCGATCCGATGGCCAGCGTGGACGACGTGTTTTTCGATGTCGCCGAGCGCAGCTATACCTTTGAAAGCGACGGCGAGGCCTATCGAGCCACGCTGCTGACCGCCGTGGATGCGATGCAGCTATCTCAGCGGATGGACAGCGGCGTCCTGAGCGTGGAGGAGTGCTTTATCAGCTGGGAGGTTCCGTTTGTCTATGCGCTCATTGCGCCGGAAGCGGAATATGAGGCCGCACGGGCGGCGTTCGACCTGTTTGTGCTCAACACCTCCGCCAGCGACGGCTTTAACGAGGCATGTCTGGCGCTTTCAAACCAGATCCGCACTGCAGTACTCGAGAGCCGTTCGCTGGCCGTAGGTGCGGACAGCTGCCGCAGCAGCGTGAGCGGGCTATCCGATTCCGCTTCGGATTACAGCGCGGAGCGCTTTTCCGATTACCTGTTTTCACAGGATGATTATACGCTGGACGATGGCAGGCATGTGAAGATCCCGATCGAATACGACTACGTCTATGTCGGCGACAACGGCAGCGTGTACGCTACCGACAGTGCGCTGGATGAACCGGCGGGCATGCGCCGCTTGGAGAAAAACCACTGAGCAGCACTGTGCGCCAGAGGCATGAACGATACAGAGGGTGATATGATGAAACGCGAGGCTTTTAATATTGGGCAGATGACCGTTTCGCTCTACGGCGAAGCGGCGCAGCGCGCGTTTATTTTTGTGCACGGGCTGTGCGGCAGCGCCGAGGAGGGCCTACGCTTTGCGGAGATTGTCGCGCCGCACGGCTGGCAAGTATTGGCCGTGAATCTGCCCGAGCACGGCGGACGCGCGGATGGCGTAAGGCTGTTGCCCTGGACGGCGATACCGGAGCTTCAGGCGGTGCTGAATTATGCGCAGGCGCGCTGGACGCAGCTGGCAGTGCGCGCCACGAGCATTGGCGCGTGGCTTTCGCTGCATGCCTTTGGGGGCGCGAAGTTGGAAATGTGCCTGCTCAATTCGCCGCTGACGGATATGGAAAATATGATCCGCGGCATGATGGGGCAGGCGGGCGTGACCGAGGATCAGCTCAGGGCAGCAGGGGAGATCCCGACCGAGGCCGGACAGCTGCTTTCCTGGGAATATCTTTGCTGGGTGCGCCGGCATCCGGTGCAGCCGATCTGCAAAAATACGGGCATACTCTATGCCAGCGGCGATGCGGTGATCCCGCGGGAAACGGTAGAGCGCTTCTCGAAGGACGGTGCGTGCAGTTTGACGGTCATGGACGGCGGGGAGCACTGGTTCCATACGCCCGGGCAGCTGGCGGTTCTGGCCGCATGGGAGGCATGTGCGCTCAGAACATGGGAAGCGGCCGCGCAATAAGAATAAGCGCCTTTAATTAAATATTTGCGACAGCACTTGACTAATGACCATTCGCTTACTATAATTGGTATCCGAATGGTCATTAGCTATATATGAATACGGGAGGTGTGTTTTTTGCTGCAGGCCATTGTATATACGAGCAACGCGGGAAGCGCCGCGCGCTATGCCAAAATGCTCGCGCAGGCGACGGGACTGCCAGTCTGCGCGCTTGCGGAGGCGCGGCGCGGCCTTGCGCAGGGGGCGGAGATCATTTATGTCGGCTGGATCATGGCAAGCTGTGTCAAAGGCTATGCCGCGGCGGCAAAGCATTTTTGCGTGCGCGCCGTGTGCGGCGTGGGCATGACGCAGACCGGTACGCAGATCGGCGTCACGCGGCAAAAAACGAGAGTTCCTGCAGAGATCCCCCTTTTTACGCTTCAGGGCAATTTCGATTTGCGGAGGCTGCGCGGTGCGTACCGACTGCTGATGCGAATGATGGTTCGCGCGCTGGAAAAGAAAAAGGACAGAACGGCAGAGGAAAACAGTATGCTTGCCATGCTGTGCGACGGCGTAGACCGCGTGGATGCGCGAAATCTGGCGGCCGTGCTCGAGTGGTATGGTAAATATGAGGAGGGCAAATAAATGGATCCGGAAAAGATATATCCGCGCGCGGCGGACGCGCAGACCGTGTACCTGAAAAGCGTCGTGCATGGCGCGAATATTGAGATCGGCGATTATACGATGTATAATGATTTCGTACACGACCCGCGCGACTTTGAAAGGAACAATGTGCTGTACCACTATCCGATCAACGGCGACAGGCTGAAAATCGGCAAATTCTGCTCCATCGCCTGCGGCGCAAAATTCCTGTTTACCAGTGCGAACCACGCGATGCGTTCGCTTTCCACCTATCCGTTTCCGATATTCTTTGAGGAATGGGGTCTGGATGTGAAGCAGATATGCCGCGCATGGGATAACCGCGGCGACATCGTGGTCGGCAGCGACGTGTGGATCGGCTATGAAGCCGTGATCCTTTCGGGTGTGACCATCGGCGACGGTGCGATTATCGGCGCGCGCGCCGTAGTCACCCGCGATGTGCCGCCGTACACCATCGTAGGCGGCGTTCCGGCCAGACCCATCCGCAAACGCTTTGACGATGCTGTGATCGCCCGCCTTCAGGCGCTGCGCTGGTGGGATTGGGACGCGGAGAAGATCGCGCGCAGCATCGAAGATATTCAGTCCGGAAACGTGGCGGCACTGGAGGCGGCGCTGTGAAGCCGGTCGCAGTTGACCCCAGCGCGACGGCGCGCGCGCAGGCCTATGCGCTGTGGATGGAAGCGCCCAACCCGATGGTGACATTTTTTAAGACGCTGAACGTTTCGCGCCTCGTGCGCCTAAGCCGGCGGCGCGGCAGGAAGTTCAACATGCTGCTGTGCTGGTGTATCGGCAGGGCGGCGGCGCAGGTGAAGGAATTCTATATGTTGCCGGTTGGACGCGAGCTGCTTTCCTACGATGCGCTGGCGGCGCGCATCAACGCGCAGCTTCAGGCGCTCCGCCGCGAACGGCTGCGGCTGCAAAATGGCGATGCGGCGCTGAAAAGCGCCGTCGCCAATATTTCGCACGACCTGCGCACGCCGCTGACCGCCATCTGCGGCTATCTCGATCTGCTGTCGCAGGAATACGCCTCGCCGCAGGCCGCGCGCTACCTCGCCATCGTTCGCGAACGCGCTGGCGCGATGCGCGTGCTCACGCAGGAGCTGTTTCAATATTCCGTGCTGAGCTCTGCGGCGGAGGAAATGAAGTGCGCGCCAGTCTGCCTGAACGATATACTCGAGCAGAGCCTGGCGGGGCTTTACGCCGAGCTGAGCGCGCGGGAGATCGCGCCGGTCATTCATTTCCCCGAAAGGCCGGTCGTGCGCATGCTGGACGCCGGCGCGCTCCGGCGCATATTCGATAATATCCTGAGCAACGCCGCCAAGTATTCGGGCGGCGATCTTGACGCTGCGCTCGCGGCGGACGGCACGGTTGAATTTACCAATTCCGCACTCGGGCTGACGCGCGTGCAGGCGGAGCGGCTGTTCGACCGTTTCTACACCGTGCAGACCGGCAGCGGCGCTACGGGGCTGGGGCTGTCCATCGCCCGTATGCTCACGGAGAAAATGGGCGGCACGATCTCGGCGCAGTATCAGGCGGGGCGGCTGTGCATCTGCGTGCGCTTTTCGCAAGTGCAGACCCGCTGAACTGCCGGCTTTGATGACCTCTGTTATCCAACTAGTAAATAAACTGAAACAATGATGGATTATAATGCTTTTTGAATAGAAGCCTGCATTTTCCTGTATTGAAGAAAAGGCGAGGATTCTGATTGGGAGAGGGATACGATGGAACGATCCGAAAAGGCGACCGCCGTTCGGCAAAAATCGAGATACGAAGCTGCGCGGCGCGCACTGATATTCTGGACGCTGTTTATTGGAATCGGCGCAGTCGGCGGCGCGCTGTGCATGCTGATATGCCCAGACGGCAGCCTGATGGGTATGGATGGGATGCTGCCGTATTTTCAGGTGCTGCCGTTTGCAGACGTATTGTTTCAGGATTTCACGTTTTCCGGCATCGCGCTGCTGATCGTGAACGGGCTGACCAATTTGACGGCGGCAGCGCTGCTGATGCGGAAAAAGCGGTCGGGCGCAATGCTCGGCGGCGTTTTCGGCGTTACGCTGATGCTGTGGATATGTATTCAGTTCTATATGTTTCCTCCGAATTTCATGTCCACGATCTACTTTATCTTCGGATTTTGTCAGGTGGCGACGGGCTATGCGGCGGTGGTGTTTTCGCGGCAGGAGGCGTTTATCGTCGATCCTGCCGATTACCCAAACGTCGGCGCGGCGCCGCAGCGGCTGGTGGTATACTTTTCGCGCATGGGCTATGTGAAGCGGCAGGCCTACGCGGAGGCGAACCGCAGCGGTGCGGCGATCTACGAGATCCGCGCCACGGAGCGCACCGAGGGTACGCTGGGCTTCTGGTGGTGCGGGCGCTTTGGCATGCACCGCAGGGAAATGCCCATCGAGCCGATCGGCGTGCGGCTTTCAGACTATGCGCACGTCACCATCTGCGCGCCCATATGGGTCTTTGCGCTGGCCGCGCCCGTTCGGCGCTTTTGCAGGATGGCCGCCGGACAGATCAGGGAGGCCGATTACATACTGGTGCACCACACGCGCGGACGCTATGAAAATGCAGCAGCGGAAATGGACAATCTGCTGGGCATATCGCACACCGCGCTGCGCAGCTATCAATGCAAAACGGGACGCTTCAGGGAAATAGAATAAGCAATGGAGGATATGGATTCATGAAAACGGCAATCGTATACGTTTCCGAGCATCACGGCAACACGAAAAAGCTGGTAGACGCCATCGCCTCGGCGGATCAGGTGGATGTGATCGACGCGGCGCAGGTCGGGCGCGCAGCGCTGGACGATTATGAGCTGATCGGCTTTGCGTCCGGCGTCGCCTTCGGGAAATACTATCCGCAGCTGCTCGCGTTCATGCGCGACAATCTGCCCGAGGGCAGGCCGCTGTTCCTGATGCACACGGCGGGCGACCCGCGCGAGACGCACGCCGCAGCAGCGAGGGCGATCGCCGATGAAAGGCGCTGCACGGTTCTGGGCGTCTATTTCTGCAAGGGCTTTGATACTTACGGCCCGTTCAAGCTGATCGGCGGTATTGCCAAGGGACATCCTACCCGCAATGAGATCGACGGCGCGGTTCGGTTTTATGAAGCAATCTGTCGGAAGCTGCAGGGCTGAGCGCATTCCGGACAAAACTGAGCATATATTGTCGAGAAATCTCGGCGCGATCCAGCTAGAATAGAGTCACAGCAAGCGAGGGAGAAAGAGCATGGAATGGATGGCAATCATCGGCAATTCGATTCAGTATATCGAGGCGCACATCGAGGAGGAGCTGTCCGTGGAGCGTATCGCGCGCGCCGCGAACGTTTCACCCTTCTACTTTCAAAAGGGCTTTGCCATGCTCTGCGGCTTTACAGTGGCGGAATACATTCGTAACCGCAGGCTGGCGCTGGCGGGAAACGCGCTCCTGACGACGGATGAACGGATCATCGATCTTGCCCTGAAATATGGCTACGATTCGCCGGATAGCTTTACCCGGGCGTTCACGCGCTTTCACGGCGCGACGCCCGTCGCCGTTCGCAGGGACGGCGCCATGCTCAGATCCTTCGCGCCGCTGAAAATCAGGTTTTCACTTGAAGGAGGCTATCTTATGGATTACAGAATCGAGCACAAGGCGGCGTTTACGGTGATCGCGAACGCAAAGGAATTCCCCTATGAAGGCGCGCAGGCGCTCGTGCCGCAATTCTGGCAGGAGCACTTTGCCGGCGGCAAGGGTACGGTGGTGATGGGCACCTACGGCATCAATATCGACGAAAGGATGGGCATGGAGCGCTTTGAATACCTGATCGCCGATCCGTACACGCCCGGCGCGGCGGTTCCGGAGGGCTTTAGCGTGCGCGAGATTCCCGCATTTAACTGGGCAATCTTCCCCAGCACCGGCGCGCTGCCCAACGCGCTGCAGGGCGTCAACCAACGCATCTTCACAGAATGGCTGCCCGCCATGCAGGAATATGAATTTGCCGCAGGCTACTGCGTGGAATACTACGACGATCCCTCCAAATATGAAAAGGGTACGCAGGACGATAAATACTACTGCGAGATCTGGATACCGGTTAAAAAGAAGTAAATAGAGCGAAAGTGCGCGTCTGCTGCCCCGAGGGGCGCAGGCGCGCTCAATCCACTGCCAAACCCCGCAACCGCAGAAATTTCGTGAACAACTTCTGATGAAGTTGAAATTTCTGCTTGCATCGTCAACACGGGCTGCAAAATCGGTTACATACGCCTAAGTATGCGCCCTCATTTGCAGCCCGCGTTTCCTTGCCTTGCAGGGTTTCTCAGCGTCTGTCAGGATGTTGACTTTGTCAACATCCTGGCGCGATTCGCTGCCGCTTTCCTGTGCGCTAAGCCAGATCTGCCGCATTTTGAGCGCATTTCGCCATTATAAAACGGCTGCGCGGCAGGCTGTGAAGCGGCGTGTCCGGCACGCCGCCGCTTACCAGATAGCGTAGCAGACTGCCGCCGTCGATCACGCCGTCCGGCGCATCGCCGCGCATGCACAAAAACCAACTGCGCTCCCTTGGGCGCAGCAGCCGGACGGCCTCGGCCACGGTGCTGTCCGCGCTGAGCTGGTACAGCCGCGCGGGCATGGGTCGATCCTGACGGGTCAGCGCCGCTTCGAGCCGCTGCGCATGCGCATCCGTCAGCGCGTGCTGCTCGTCGGGCGCAGCACACAGCAGGAAGACGGCGGCCAGCGGCAGGCTGATGTTCCATATGCCCATTGCCAGACCGGCAGCGATAAAGCCAACGCACAGCCCCGCCGCGCACAGCCTGCCCAGCAGCAGTCCGACGCTGAGCGCGCGGCGTTCGCCCAGGAAACGGCTCAGCACGGCGCAAAGCACGCGCCCGCCATCCAGCGGCAGCACGGGCGCGAGGTTGAACAGCATCAGCGCCAGATTGATGGCGGCGTGCGCGCCCGCAGCTGCGGCGGAAATCAGCCGCCACTGCGCCAGTGCGGACACGGCGCAGGCGAGCAGCAGGTTCGCCGCAGGCCCCGCGAGCGCTACTGGAATCAGCTGGGCGGGGGAGAGGCGATAGGGGTTTTCCATGCGCGCGCTGCCGCCGAAGGGCATCAGCCGGATCTCGAGTATTTCCACGCGGCACAGGCGTGCGGCGAGCAGGTGCGCGCCCTCGTGCACACCCAGCGCCAGCATCAGCTCCGCGCCCATGCCGCGCATGCCGAGTCTGCGCGCGAGCAGCGGTACGATCAGCGTGAGCAGCGGCAGGGAAAAGTGAACGCCAAAGGCGCGAAAGCGGATCACAGCCCCATTTGCGCCGTGGGGTCGCACGCCGCGCCGCCCTGCCGAAGCTCGAAATAGACCGCGCCCGCCGCGCTGCCGATGGTCGCGCCGCGCGGAACGGCGTCGCCGTTGTGCACCGTTGTGGAGGCCAGACATGCCGTCACGCTTTCACTGCCGCTGCCGTGGTCGATGAGCACGCCGTAGCTGCCGTCGGAAAGCTGGCTGACCGCGCTCACGGTTCCGGCTGCCGCAGCGCATACGCTGGCGCCGCCCTCGGCTTCAAACATCAGCCAGGGCTGCGAGGGCTCGTAGGCATGCGTGCATTTGCCCTGAACCGGCGCTTGCAGCTCGTGATCGCCGGAAAGGTTGAAGAATACGCGCGCGGATTCCGGCATGATGCGCCGGACGAAGCTGAGCCTGCCCAGCGATTCGTCCAGATCGATCTTCATGGTCAGCGCCTGTTCGATGTGTCTGGAGGCGCTGACCGCCCAGGGGCGCTGGATATTGCCCAGCGCCAGTATGCCCAGCAGCACGGCGCAGGCGATAAAGCTCTTGCGCAGCAGCCTGTCCTGAAAGCTCGAGCGTGCCCGCGTTTTGACCGTGCGAAGCTGCGGGGCAGCGGCCGAATCGGCCCTCTGCGCGGCCTCTGGCTTTTGCGATGTGTGAACCAGCAGGCGCACATCGGGCGCTGGAGCTGCGCTGCGCTGAGAATTGAATGCAGTGCCATTGGTGCGCGCGGAAGTACGGATGCGCCAGAGCGTGGAAGCAAACCTCATAAAAAACATCCCTCCTGTCTCATAAAGCCTATGCAGACGGGCGGGATATTTTGTTGATGAAGGTGCGCGCGCTCGAAGCGATCGCGGCCTTTTATTTAAATGGTAGGATCCTTTAGAGCGCGCGCGTGCGCACGCCGACCACGCGGCGGTGGCTCTCCTTCATGCGCGAGCGCATGATGACGTTTTCCGCACGGCCGAGGGCCATCATGTTCGTGAGCATGTTCGAGCCGCCGTAGCTGACGAACGGCAGTGGTATGCCCGTGACCGGCAGCAGGCCGATGACCATACAGATGTTTTCCACCACATGGAACAGCAGCATCGCCATAACGCCCATGACCAGATAAGAGCCGAAGGGGTCACTGATCCTGGTGCTTTGATAGATCAGTCGGGCAATCAGCAGCACATAGGCCAGCAGCAGCGCGCCCGCGCCGATGAAGCCGAACGATTCGCCCACGATGGAGAAGATGAAGTCGGTGTGGTCATCCGAAATATAACCCAGCGAGGCGAAGCTGCCGGGAGAGACCAGCCCCTTGCCGGTGAGTCCACCGGAGCCCAGCGCGATCTGACCGTTGATGACCTGGCGCGCCTCGTCCGGATAAGATTCGGGATCGAGCCAGATCAGAAAGCGGGTCAGGCGAAAGCTCTCTGAATTGGAGTTGTTCATGAAATACCAGAGCGGGATTACCAGCAGCACGCCGCAGGCCAGCACGCCGGCGATCAGCTTCCAGTTTGTGCCGGAAACGAACACCATGACGCAGAATATGGCCAGATACACCAGCGCGGTTCCGAAGTCCGGCTGCGCCAGCACCAGCACCATCGGCAGTGCCAGAAACAGCACCAGCGGGATGATGTCGCGCAGCTTCATGACCGGCTTGATGCGCACCGAAAATGCCTTTGCCAGCGCGATGATAATGAACACCTTGCCAAATTCCGAGGTCTGAAAGCCGCGGTCCGAATTTGATCCCCAGGTCAGAAAGGCCGTCATGCCGCCGCGTCCGGCGCGCGCGACCAGCAGCGTAAAGAGCAATAGCCCCAGATTCGCTACATAGATCGTGTTTGCATATTTGCCATACACATCATAATTGAAATAGATGATGACAAACATGGCCGCGATGCCCGCGATGATCCACACGAACTGAAGGCGGGCATAATTCAGCGGCTGAGTCTCGAGCATTTCCATGACCGTGGCGGGTGTGCTGGAGACCTCCGTGCTGGTGGCGCTGAAGATGGTGACCACGCCAAAGAGTGAAATGGCGATGACCAGCAGGAACAGCGGCCAGTCGAAATAGCGCATCAGGTCGCGGTTGAAATGACCGACGCGCAATCCCTTAAAGAATGAGACGATTTTTGAAAACATGCTTAGCTCCTTTGGAAAGACTCTAGTCGGCGACGCTGTATTCGATGCCGATGGTGGTATCCTCCGAATAGCCCAGGCTGTCCAGATAGTATTCAATGACCTTTACAGCGGCGGGGGAAGCCTGCGCGCCCGCGTAGCCGTTTTGAATGTAGACCACAACCACGATCTGCGGGTCATCCGCCGGCGCATATGCCACCAGCCATGCGTTGTTTTCGACGTCCAGCTTGGTGCGCTGCGATGTACCGGTCTTGGCGGCGATCTTATACTTCGTGTCCTTGAAGTATTTACCCGCAGTACCGCCGTCCTCAGCGGAGGTAACGTCTTCCATGCCGGTACGAATGGCGGTAAAATAGGCAGGATCGGTGTTGATCTGGTTGGCGACCACGGGCTGCTTTTCCAGCACGACCTGTCCGTCCGCGGAGATGATCTTATCCACGATCTGCGCATCGTACACCGTGCCGCCGTTGCAGATGGCGCTGACATAGCGCGCGACGCATACGGGCGTCAGCTGCGTGATGGACTGACCGATGCCGTCCATGATGGTCTCGTTCGGCGTCCAGAAAATATCCTGGAGGTAGGTTGTGAAGGTATTGACCAGATAGTGGTTGGAGATGTAGTTGCGGGGCAGACCCAGATCGTATTGCAGGGTCTCGCGGATGGGCTGTCCCCATTCGTCCTTCTTGTCGTAGCTCACGGCGATCTTCATCAGCTGCAGCACCACCTTGTCCAGCAGCTCATCGCTGAATTCAGTGTTGCGCTCTATGCCGATCTGCACCAGCTTGTTGCGGATGGATTCCGCCGTCAGCCGGGGCTTGGAGGTGTATTGATCCTCCACCGAGCGTTCCGGATCGTAAAGCATGTTCTGGTTACCGACGAAGCTGGTGGATTCGCCGGGCAGCTCGATGTTCGTCTTGCTGGTAAGGCCCAGCGCCGCCGCCCACTCATAGAGCTTGTTTACGCCCAGTCGGTAGCTGAGTTCATAGAAATAGTAGTTGCAGGAATTCTTGATGGCCTCTATGATGGTCTGGTTGGCGTGCTTATAGCGCGAATCCTTGTCGATCCAACATTTCGCGGGGTTATAGGCGTTGGTCTTGGCAAAGGAGCCCATGTCGGTAATGGTTTCTTCCAGCGTGATCGCGCCCTCGGACAGGCCGGCCAGCGCGGTGCACAGCTTGAAGATGGAGCCGGGCGTATCGCGCGTAGAAATGGCGCGGTTGTACAGCGGATTGTACTGATCCAGCAACTCATTCCACATGGCGGTGTTCACCTGACCGCCGTTGAACATGGACAGGTCGTAGTCCGGATAGCTGATCATGCCCAGCACCTTGCCGGAATTGGGATCCATGGCGACCATTGCGCCGGATTCCGCCAGCGAGATCTCCCAATTGTTTTCCTCGTAGCGCTTGAGAACATCAGCATACTTGTCCTGCCAGTAGGTTCTGCCCATCTGGTGTTCCTGCTCGGTGCGTATATCGGTGATGGTGCTCACCAGCGCATCGGTCATGACCTTTTCCAGATCCACGTCGATGGTCAGTACTACGGAATTGCCGTCCGTCGGCGGCGTATAGTCCAGCTCGCGCACGACCTTGCCGCGGGTGTTGATCTCTACCTCGCGTTTGCCCTGGCGATACTCAATGTAGGGGGAGAGCTGATCCTCCAGCGAGTATTCGATGCCCGCCGCGCCGATGAAGGCGTTGTTCGGGTAGCCCTGGCTCTGGTAGGTTTCCAGCTGCTTGGCCGATATTTTGCTGATATAGCCGGTAACGTGGCAGGCCGCCGTGCCCTGCGGGTAGACACGGGTAGAGCTTTCCTCAATGCTGATGCCGTCCAGTTCCATGGAATGGGCTTCGATTTCCGAGACCGTTTCGAAGCCGACATTGTAGGCGATGGTAACGGGCATGGAGTTAAAGGCGTTCATGCGCGATTCCTGCCACAGCGCCAGCACCTTGACCTTCATATCGTCGCTCAGGTCGCTTGGAACGCAGTATTTTTCGAGCAGCGTGTCCCAAAGCTTCGCTTCGTCTACCTGCTTCACATAAAAATTCGTGCGCCACTGGCTTTCGCGGGAGCTTTCTACCGACGCGCTGCCGGAGCCGGAGTCAAAGCGCCAGGTGCCGTCGTCGCTCTGCTTGAGCCAGAAATCGTTGACGGTGGATTTGCCGTTGGATTCGATCAGCTGTATCGTCTTGATCAGCACCTGCGTATAATTGGCGCGGTACTGCTCCGAGGATTTCGTGGGATCTCGGTAAAAGGTGACGTTGTAGCTGGTTTCATCGTAGGCCAGAGGCACCATGTTGGTGTCGTATATGGTGCCGCGCTTGCCGTAGACCGTGATGGTCTTGGTGGATTTGGTGGAAGCGCGGGTCTGATAGGTATCGCTGCTTTTGAGCATCATGGTGTACAGTCGTCCGAACATCGTGCCGAAAACCGCCAGCAGTATCACGGACAGCCAGATAATGCGCCGTTTATAGGGCTTCAAAATTTTTTCACCTCCTGAGTGGTGCGCTTTTTACCGATGCGAACGGCCTTGCCGCTGCTCAGCCGTTTCATCAGCGGCGTCAGCAGCATGACCAGCGCGGTGGTGATGAGCGTGCGCACCAGCAAATCGCGAATATAGCTCCATTTCAGAATGGCAGTGGAGAAGTACTGGTATACGAGCATAACGATCTCAAACAGAACCACCAGCACGGCTGCCCAGATCGCGCGCACAGCCAGCAGCTGCGTGCGCTCCCGCTTTTCCATGGTGCGGCTGATCTCCGGCTGCTGATCCAGCAAAAAGCCGATCAGGAAGCCGATAATGATGAATGGAAACAGCTTCATGCCAAGCGTGCCGGCGCTGATGTCCAGCAGCAGGCCGGAGATCATGCCGTAGAGCATGCCGCGCATGCGGCCAAGCGTAATGCCGATCGCCATGACCACCGCCAGCGAAACGGGCACGAGATAACGCCCATACATGAATATGGGCAGAACTGCCGTGTCCAGCAGCATGGCGAGCAGTACGCAGATCAGCGGCGCAAGTCTTTTCAGCAAGGTTTGTTAGCCTCCGTTCGTTAATTGTCGCTGGCCCAGCTGTCCTCAATCAGATCGCCGACCTTATAGCCGCCGTAGGGATCCTCGGTGGCTGCGGGCATAGGCGTGGGACGCGACCAGTTGGCTTCGCCGGTGGGTTCGGGCGTGGGCGTTTCCTTGGCTTTGGGCGCAGGCGTGGCCGATTGCTGATAGCTGGCCGTCTGCGTGGGCAGCGGGTCGAGCGCATCGTTGTCGGTCTCAATGACCGTGCGCAGTATGAATACCTCTTCAATGCGCTGAAAATCGACCGAGGGCGTGACCACGGCGTAGGAACCCTCCGAGCCGCCGTCCAGGCTCAGCGCGGTCACCGTGCCGACCTTTAGCCCCTTGGGATAGAGCGAGTCCATACCGGAGGTCACCACGACGTCGCCGGGGGAGATGCTGTTTACGTTCGGCAGATAGTATACATAGCATTCGGCGCTGCTGTCCGAATCGGAAACCTGGCCGCGCATGATGCCGTTGTCGCGCGTGCGCTGCAGCAGGCAGGCCACGGCGCTGCGCGTGTCGATGATGCAGATCACCTTGGCGTAATTCAGGCCGACCTCCGATACGCGGCCGATCAGGCCGGAGCCGTTGACCACGGCCATGCCGGCGCTTACGCCGTGGTTCGAGCCGCGGTTAACGGAAAAGGTCTTGAACCAGGGCCCCGCGTCGCGCGCGATGACCTTGGCGTAGATCGGATCCAGCGCCTCATAGGTGTCGCGCGCATCCAGCTGCGTCTTGAGCCGCTCGTTTTCCTGCAGGGCCTCTTCGGCGTTCACCAGCTCCAGCTTCAGCTGATCGTTTTCCATGGAAAGCTGATCGTAGGCGTCCTGAAGGTCGCCGTAATTGTGCCAGTTGGTGAAGAAGAGCTTGACCTTATTCGCCGCAGTGGAAAACGCATTCTGCACCGGCGTGATCAGTGAACCGATGCCGTTTTCAAATACCGTGATCTTGCCGTCGCCGCGCGCCGCAAGGAAATATACCGTCGTGGCTACGATGATAAGAACCAGTATGGAAAACAGCACGCGCTTGAGCCTGCCGGCCTTTGCTTTGCGCCCGCCCTTCGTCTTTTTGGTGGAATAGCTGCTCCGCTTGGTGGCGGCTGCCTTTTTCTTTGCCATTTGTTTTTGCGCTCCTTAGCCTTGTAAAATGGAATGGATATGCGCCGTCACAGCTCCAGCAGGGCGCCGCTTTCGGCGAGCCTGCGGTAGATTCTGTCATCGGAAGCGGCGATGCATGCGCCGAGCGCCACCTCGTCCTGCGGGTTTTCACCAATGGAGACGGGAATATTCAGCATCGCGGAAAGACGCTCGCGCAGGCCGTCCAGCAGCGCGCCGCCGCCGGAGAGGTGCACGCCGTTGGCCAGCAGATCCTCCGCCAGCTCCGCAGGCGTGTTTTCAAAGGCCTCGCGGATGCTTTCCAGCAGGTTATCCAGCGCGGGCAGTATCGCGCGCTGCACGTCGAGCTGGTTGATGCTCGCAGTGGCGGGACGGCCGGTCTTTGCGTCGCGCCCGCGCAGGGTTACGTTTTCGAGCTTGTCCATCGGGATCTCCATGGCGGTGCCCAGGTCGATCTTCAGATCCTCCGCCGTGCGCTGACCGATGATCAGTCCCTTTTCGCGGCGGATATAGCGCATGATGGCTTCATCCATGGACAGACTGCCCGTGCGCGTCGTGCGCGCGGCGACCACGCCGTTCATGGAAATCACGGCCACCTCGGTGGTCGAGCCGCCGATCAGCACCACCATGATGCCGCGCGCCTCGTCAATGGAGAGCCCGCCGCCCAGCGCCGCCGCTATGGAGCTTCGAAGCAGCGCCGATTTGCGCGCGCCCGCGCCGCGCACGGCGTCCGCCGCCGCACCGTATTCCACGCGCGTCGCGCCGGTGGACAGCGAGACCACCAGCCGGTTTTTCTCCAGCGCGCGCCGCTTGCCCAGCGCCTTTTCGGACAGCGCCTTCATCAGCAGCGTCGCCATTTCGACATCCGCCACCGCGCCGTCCATTATCGGCGAGGAGAGCGCCACGTCCTTCGGCGTGCGGCCGAGCATCTGCCGCGCGTCGCGCCCGACGCCGAGCACCTCGTCCGTATCGTCGCGCAGCGTGAGCACATAGCTCGGCTCGCGCAGTACCACGCCCTCGTTTTCAAGACATATCGTAAGGTTGGCGGAGCCCAGATCCAGGCCGACGCCGCCGGAAGAAAAAACGCCCATAGTTATGTTGCCTCCCGCTGTGCTTCATTTGAAAAGTCTGAAAGCATATCCTGAATATCGTCTACCGGAAAGCCCATCACGTTTTCAAACGAGCCGTCCAGCTGCACCACGAATTTGCCCGCGCCGCCCTGTATGCCATAGGCGCCCGCCTTGTCCATGGGCTCGCCCGTGGCGATATAGGCGTCGATTTCGGCGTCGGTGAGCGGCCTGAACGTCACGCCCGTGCGCACCACGCGCGTCAGCGCCCGCCCGCTCGCCGCATCCAGAAGCGTTACGCCGGTAAAGACCTCGTGCGTATTGCCAGAGAGCATTTTCAGCATCCGGAAGGCGTCCGCCGCGTCTGCGGGCTTGCCCAGCGGCGCGCCCTGATAGGAGACCAGCGTATCGGAGGCGATCACCGTGCCCTCGCGATAGTGTTCGGCCGCGGCGCGCGCCTTGCGCTGCGACAGAGTGGCCACGATGTCGCGCGCATGACCAACTGCATGCTCGTCCACATCCGGCACGCAGATTTCGAAGGTATAGCCCATTTTTGCCAGAAGCTCGCGGCGGCGTGGAGAGCCGGAGGCCAGGATCAGGCGCGGGGCGGAAGAATTCTGATTCATAATTAAATATGTCTCCATTCCAGATATATAGATCATCCTGCTGCGCCTTGCAGGCGCGCGCATCGATATTTTCCCTTATCTTATATTATACCACACGAAGCGCGCGATTCAAAGCGTTCAGCGGCGTTGTGCCGGTTTTGTCACGAATATATTACAAAAATAAACAAATAATTTGGATAAAAGCCGCAGATGTACCCGTCAAAAGCGCCGCGCGGCGCTTAAAAAGCCCGCATTGGCCGGCAATTTGACTTGCAATGTTGCCGCTGTGCGCGTATAATAAACATATACAGAAGATGGGGAGGCTTGCGCATGGACGCATTTTTTCGCGCGTATCTGGACGCCGAGGTAGACCGCAGGGGCACGCATTGCGAGAAGTGGGATGCCTGCAAGGCGGTGTTCGGTCGGGACGACGTTATTCCCATGTGGGTGGCGGATATGGATTTCAGGACCGTGCCGGAGGTAGCTCAGGCGCTGCAGGCGCGCGCGCAGCATGCCATATTTGGCTATACCGAAAATTCTGCGGAGGAAAAGGCGGCGGAGATCGGCTGGCTGAAGCGCCGCTATGCGCTGGACGCTGCGCCTGAATGGATCATGTACAGCCCGGGCGTGGTGGACAGCATCTTTTTCTGCGTGCGCAGTCTTACCGAGCCTGGCGACAGGATATTGATACAGCCGCCGGTATACGGGCCGTTTTTCCGGGCGGCGAAGCTGTTTGACCGCACGCTGGTGGAAAACAGGCTGATCTGCGAAAATGGCAGCTGGCAGATGGATTTTGATCTGCTCGAGAAGCAGCTGGCGGGCGGCGTTAAAATGATGATCCTTTGCAATCCGCACAATCCCGTGGGGCGCGTATGGCGGCGCGAGGAGCTTCAGCGCGTGCTGGATATGGCCAACCGCTGGGGCGTTATCGTGGTGGCGGACGAGATCCACGCCGATTTCAACCTGGGTGCTGCGAAGCATGTGCGCATACTGAGCTTGGACGGCGCGGACAATTGCGTGATGCTGACCTCGGCCACAAAGTCGTTTAACCTGGCGGGGCTGCGGCAGTCGTCGATCATTGTGCGCAATGAAAAGCTGCGCGCACGCATCCGCGATGAGATCGAGCGCGGCCATGCAGGCACGCCGAATATTTTCGGCGCGATCGCACAGACGGCGGCCTATACCTACGGCGATCAATGGATGGACGCGGTGGTCGAATATATCCGCGAAAACCGCGACTATGCCGTGGATTACATACGGGCGCATATCCCGCAGATCAAATGCGCGCCGCAGGAGGGCACCTACTTAATGTGGCTGGATTGCCGCGATGTGGGCGCCTCGCCCGAGGAATTTGCGCGCATGCTGGTGGAAAAGGCGCATGTTGGCTTGAACCCCGGCACGGACTACGGCGAAGCCGGACGCGGCTATTTCCGCATGAACCTCGCCACACCGCGCCGCAATGTAGAAGCGACGCTGAAAAATATAGAACGAATGTTTGGAGCATGAACCCGTGTTGAATATCAGAAATCTTTTCAGGAAGCCCGATAAATGGATCGCCGTGGACGTGGAGCTGGACGGCAATCGCCCCAGCCGCATCATTCAGCTGTCCTATCTCATTATAGAGGGACGCAGGGTGCACGGCAAAAATTTCTATTTCAAGGCCAAGAGCATCAATCGCTATGCCCGCCGCGTGCACGGGCTGGGCGTATATCAGCTCAAGCAGCTTTCCGGGGGCGACATTTTTGCCTATCGCGCCGATGAGGTATACCGCGATTTCCAGGGCTGCAAGCTGGTGATCGGCCACGACGTCGGCGGCGACCTGCGCTATATCCGCAATGAATTTGCGCGCGTCGGCGTGCACTTTCCGGATTACCCCATTTTCTGCACCCTCAGGCATTATACCGAGGAAGCACACATTCCGCTCAAGCAGAATCCGAAGGTGCTCAAGCCCCCGAAGCTGGAGGAGCTGTGCGCGCATTTCGGTCTGTCGCAGGAATTTATCGCCGGCAAGTGCCGGAAATGGTACGGCGGCGGCGATCATCCGCACGACGCCCGCTACGACGCCGCGGCGGCCTATCTGTGCATGCTGGTGGGCGAAAACAAGGCATGAAAGCGTACAATCGTACAATTCAATGACATTGATTTTTCGTAATAGCACAGACACAATTCTGTGCTATTATCTATTTGCAGAAATAGCGGGCCGCAAGGAGACGTCTGCGATTTCTCCTGTGCGGAAAGCGCTTTTTCCATGTAGATCCGGAGGTGGAAAGCAATGAATCAAATGACGAACAGAACAATGCGCAAAATCAGAAGGCTGACCGCGATCTGCGCAGCGCTGGCGGTGCTGGCGGCGGCGCTGGGCGCATGGGCGGCGGTCGTTACCGTGAAATACAATAAATTGTCCGCGGCTTCCCAAACGGGCGTTTCGAACGCGGTTGCCGCGGTCGCCGATCCGACCGCCGCGGCGGCGGAGTTTGACGGCGGCGTGGTGACGGTGGCGGAGGCGTCCGCCGAATACCAGACGATCGCTTCCTACTATCAGCTGATAGGCATGAACGAGGCCGATTATGCCGACAGCGCCAAGCAGGAGGTGTTGGACGGCCTGGTCGAAACGAAAATACTGGAGCTCAAGGCGAAGGAAGCCGGTGTTTACGAGCTGACGGATGCGGAAGAGGCCGAGATCGAGGAAAATATCCGCAGCGAATATGAGGCGAACGTCGAGTACTACATGGCGTTCCGCTATGATGAGAACAAGACCGAGGACGAGATCCGCCAGGAAACGATCGATTATCTCGACCAGAACGGCTATGCCTACGAAGCGCTGCTTCAGGACGCGCAGCAGCAGGCGTGGCGCGAAAAGCTCTTTGATGCAGTGACGCGCGATCTGGACGTGTCGGACGATCAGCTGCGCAAATTCTACGACAGCCAGCTGGCGAGCGATGAAGAAAAGTATTCGGCGGACTTTGCAGCCTATGAAGCGGACACGCAGGGCGGACGTACCCCCGTGTGGAACCCGGGGGGCGTGCGCAGGATACAGTATATCGAGATTCCCTTTGATGACGCCCAGACCCAGGAATACGCGGCCATTCAGGACGCATTGGCCTTTGGCGACAGCGACCAGATGACCGCACTGGACGCGCTTTACAGCGCGCTGCAGCCGCAGGCGCAGGCAGTGCTCGATCGCCTGAACGCCGGCGAGCGCTTTGAAAGCCTGATGGCGGAGATCGGCGGCTCGGGCGAGGCTGGCATTTGCGTTTCCGATCAGAGCACGCTCTGCGGCGACGAATTCCGCGATGCGGCCATGGCGCTGTCGAGCATCGGCGATGTTTCCGGTCTGGTGAAGACCGATACCGGCTATCGCATTCTGCGCTATGCGGCGGACGTGCCCGCAGGCGTCGCATCGTTTGACAGCGTGAAGGATACGCTGCGCGAGACCTATGCGGTAGAATTGAAGACCAGCGCCTATAACGCGCAGGTGGGGGAATGGATCCAGGAAGCAAACGTGAAGTATTATCCGGAGCGGTTTTAAAGGGACCGTCGTTGCTGCCTGCGGCGGGCGCGGCCAGCCGTCCTCTGCGCAAGAAGCAGGGCAGGATGCTGCCGGAATTCACTTGAAAAGGACAGTGCGTTTTTGCACTGTCCTTTTTCTAACAGATCTTCAATCCAGAAAGTCGATCTGCTGATTCACATAATCGCCGATGTTGAACACCCAGTCGGTCAGGAAATTCTCCCAGTCGCGGCCGCTGGCGTCGTTCAGCGAATGCAGCAGATCCATTTCGGTGAGCACGTCGCGCTGCTGCCCAAGCGCATAAAAGCGGCGCAATCCGTCCAGAAGCTCATCGCGTCCCATGGCGGTGCGCAGCTCGTGGAACACCGCTGCGCCGCGATCGCGGATGACGATGCGGTAATCCGCATCATCAAAGAGCGCCGCGTCGCTTACGACGTTCACGCCGCCGGGTATTGTGAGCTGGAGCGCAGGTACGATATTTTCATTCAGCGCGCGCAGATAGGCGTCATGACCGTCGATTTCCTCCAGAATCAGATAGCTGAGATATTCGGAGATCGCGTCGGAGAGCCATGCGTCCGCTGAGGGCTCGGCATAGGCACTGCATCCGAAATACTGCTGGGCAAAGAAATAGTACAGCTCGCGGCGCAGCCTTGTACGGTCGGAAAGCGTTTCCGCATTCAGCCACAGGCAGCCGGTGTGCGTCAGCGCGCCCACAGCATAATCCGACTGTACGATGTCGATCTGTTCAAACGGCAGGGCGCCGAACCAGGTTTCCAGCGTATTCACGGCGTCCTCGGCCATGTCCAGCACCGTGTTCGCCTTGCCGCGTGCATTCAGCAGGCAGCGGATCTGTACGCCGGAGGCGGTTTCGCGCACATATTCGCGCCAGCGGCGGCCGAAGCTCAGCGCAAAATCATGCACATTTTCCGCATTGATGCGCCACAGCCGCATATGCGCACCGGAATCCTCGGCCTGCTCCACGCCCGTGCCCGCCAGCGTAAATGTGTCCGGCAGCGCGATCTCGGCGCATACGTCCATCTGGGGCGCGTCGATATAGCGCGTGAAGGGCAGCGGCGTATGCAGTGCAAAATCGTGATTCTCAGCATCCAGCCGCGCAGGGATAAAGCAAAAATCGCTCAGGCGCACATCCAGCGCGCCGCAGCCCAGAAAGGCGTTGTTCTCAGTAAAGAGCAGGTAGTATTCAAACTCGATGGCACGGCTCTCGCCGGCGGGAATATCGCAGGCGACGCGCAGGTAGATTTCATCCTCGCCCTGAAAGCCATACTCCGCGGTCTCGCCGTCCGCACGCACGCTCAGCAGCTCGATACCGCCCGGCGCGTAGCCGTAGGCAAAGGCAGCCTCGATGTGCTCGGCGTCGTACATCAGCGCGCTTTCGCGGCGAAGCATGTTTGCAGGCGCGTAGAAGACCACGCGGTCGAGCGCCGCATCCGATGTGTTGGTATAGAGAAGGCGCTGCAATATGCGCAGCGCTTGTTCTTCGGCAAGATATTCCATTTTCAGCGTGCATTGCACCGGTGCAGACGGCACGGCCTCTTCGGCGTAGGCCAGCGACAGCACTGCGGAAACCACCGCACCCGCCGCCAGCAGCACAGCCAGCACAATGGCGATCAGGCGTACGGTGCGCTTTTGTTGCTTCTTCATTCGTGCGCTCCTTCCATTGGGAAAATCACTCGACGCAGCGGATATCCGAGAACGGGAAGATCACGGCGCGCACCTTGCCCACCAGCATATCGCCGGTGATCGGGCCGACGTCGTTGGCAGAGTGGTTGTCGTTCCAGTCGCGCGAATCGTGGCTGTTATAGCGGTTGTCGCCCACGACAAAGTATTCGTTTTCGCCCAGCGTGTAGGGCGCGTAGTCCTCATCCAGCGTGTTGAGCAGGGGCTTTTTGTAGAAGCCCTCATCCAGCATTTCGTCTACGACCACCGTTTCGCCGTTTTCATCGATCGTTTCATAAACGACGTGCGTCACGCAGTTTTCGCGATACACCGTGTCGCCCGGCACGGCCACCGCGCGCTTGACGAAATTCGTGCTGCCGCGGTTCGGGTAGTGGCAGATCACTACATCGCCGCGCTCCACATCGCCCAGACGCACATCCAGCACGGAGACGAACAGGCGCTCGTTGTTCAACAGCGTGTCATACATGGAATCGCCGTCTACGCGGATGATCTGGAACAGGAAGGTGCGGATCACGAATACGATCAGCAATGCCGCTGCGATGGACATTACCCAGTCGCGCGCTTCCTTTTTCCAGTCTTTCCTGGGTTTTTGCGCGCCGGCCTGCGCCGCATTTTTGATGATCTCGGCTTCCGGATCGGCGCTTTCCTGGGCGGTGTTTTCCGGATTCACGCGATTTTCATCGACGTTTTCCTGAGCGGCATTCTCCAAAGTGGTATTCTCCTGCTCGGCGTTCATGCTATTTTTCTCTTCCATAGGTCAAAGTACCTCGATTCGATGTTTATTCAATCCACCTGAACGGCCAGAGCACACAGCGCACGCGGCCAAGGAAGCAATCTGCGCTCAGAAAGCCCATGTCTTCCGCGCGGCTGTCGTAGCTTTCGCCGCGATTATCGCCCAGAACCAGATATTCGTCTTCCCCGAGCACAGCGCTGTAATCCTCAAACGGGCCGGTCGCGTAGGGCTCGGAAAGCGCTGAACCGTTGATGTAGCCGTGCCCGTCCTGATAGACGACCTCGTCGCCCGGCAAACCGATCACGCGCTTGATATACACGCCGCTGCGCCCGGGAAAGCGGCATTCCACAATATCGCCGCGCGCAGGCGTATGGCCAAAGCAGTAATCGAACCGCGTTACCAGCACCACGTCGCCGCTTCGAAGCGTCGCTTCCATGGAGCTGCCCTCCACGCGCGAGGTGTGAAACACGAAGGTGTGCACGAGCAGGAAAACGGCAAGCGCGATTATCAGCGCGATGGCAGCCTTCGGCGCGCGCCTCATGCTTCCTCGGACTGCGCCTGTTCAACGATCTTCTTTACGCGCTTTTCGAACGTCGGCCGATCCAGCATCACGATGCGGCCGCACTTTTCACACTTGATCTTGATGTCTGCGCCCACATAGGTGATCCGCCACAGGTCGTTTCCGCAGGGATGCGCCTTGCGCATTTTCACCAGATCGCCGTTGCCCAGCAGCATGCCGCAGACCTCCGTTCTCATGATGCGAATTATTATAGCCTTTGCTTGTTAAGCCAGTATGAACTGACAACAAATTGCCGCGAAATGCGGCGCGTCAGGCTTCGATCTCGTAAATAAACGTTCGGCCGGTCACATCGCTGACGCAAAGCGCCAGCTGGCCGGAATAAACCGGCGCGTCCAGCGCGGCGGCCAGCTTCGGCGCGCGGCGGGTGCGCAGGCTCTCGGCCATGGCAATGTATTCATCGCCGCGAATATAGCCCACCGACCAGTTATCCACCGCATCCAGAGATTCAAACGCGCGCGCACAGATCCCATCCTCCAATTGGAAGGTGTCCAGCGTCACATGATAGAAGCCGATGCCCGGCATGGCTGTTGCGTGTACCACGGGCGCACCGCTAAAGGGCGGGTAGCTCAGCGTGTACCGCGCGCCCTGCAGGCGGCGGCGGGCGATGTTCAGCGTCAGCGGACAGCGGTCGATGCCGATGAAATTGCGCCCGCAGCGCTTGGCCGCTTCCAGTGTCGTGCCGCTTCCGCAGAAGGGATCCAGCACCGTATCGCCCGCGCGCGAACCGCATTTTACGATGCGCTCCAGCAGCGACAGAGGCTTTTGCGTGTCGTAGCCGGTACGCTCAGGGTCGCGCTGCTGCAGGTGTGAAAGGTCGTTCCACACGTCCGTGGGCGCCACGGGATCGTCGTCGTAATAGGTATATATGCGCCCGTTGGCACGGATGGAACGATAAACGCGGCCATCCGGATCCACATGGCGGCGCATGTGATTGCGCTTGGGCTCCGCGGGCGGCACCATGATCTCTTCCACATTGAAATCGTAGCGCGCAGAGCGGCGGTAGAACAGAATGACGTCGTGCTTGCGGCTGAAATGCTTCAGGCTGCGTCCGCCGGACTGGTAAACCCAGATGATCTCGTTCAGGAAATTGTCCTCGCCGAAGATCTCGTCCATCATCAGCCGAAGATAGGGATGGGTGCGGTAATCGATGTGCACGAAAATCATGCCGTCGTCGCGCAGCAGCAGGCGGCAGAGCTCGAGCACCCGACGCATCATATCCAGAAACTCCTCGCGGGTGTGCGTATCTGAAAAGGTCTCCAGATTCAGACTGCCGCGCCCGCTGTGCCACTCGCTTTCGCCGACGCGCACGCGCATATAGAATCTGTCGCCCGTCTGAAACGGCGGATCCAGATAGATCAGCTTGATCTGTCCGGCATGGGTCTGACTTAGCGCCTGAATGCGCTCCACGGCGTCGCCGAGCATCAGCTGGCCGTGTACCTGTCCGCCCTCGTGCGCTTCAAGGCCGATGTTGACTCGCTTCAATTTCCATCTCCCGCTTCCTGAAACAGCATTTTTAAGCTACTTCATTATAGCATTCTTTTTTCTGCACGGCAAGTCCCACGTTTGTCCGAGTGCGGCTGCCAAAGCATATAACAATGAATTGCTTTACCGGAGAACGGCGCTGCGGTATAATAATACCATATACAATTGAGAGGAATGACGGCCATGCACATTCTGATTTCAAATGACGATGGGATTTTTGCACCCGGGATACGCGCGCTCGCGCTGGCCGCGCAGGCGGCGGGACACCGCGTGACGGTGTTCGCGCCGGACAGGCAGCGCAGCGCCGCAGGGCATTCGGCCACGATCGAAGCGCCGCTTCATCCCAAAAGAGTGGCGTTTGACGGCAATATCGAGGCTTACAGCGTGGATGGTACGCCCGCCGACTGCGTGCGGCTGGGGCTGTATCTGATGGGGGAGAAGCCGGATTGCGTGCTCACGGGCATCAATCGCGGCCCCAATCGTGGCGCGGCCATACTGTATTCGGGCACGGTCGGCTCGGCGATGGAGGGCGCGCTCTGCGGCCTGCCCGCCGCTGCGGTCTCGCTCTGCGCGCATCGGGACGATGGCTATGAGACCGCCGCGCGCCTGGGCGTGAAGCTCGCCGAATGGATGATGCTCAACCTGCTGCCGCTGGGCGAGGTATACAACCTGAACGTGCCGGATGGCGCGGTGCGCGGCATTCGCTCCGCCAGCGTTTCCAATGAATACATATTCGCGCCGAAATACGCGCGCGAGGGCGACGGTTATGTGCTGTGCTACGGGCCGGAGCTGCTGCCCGAAACGCAGGCGGATTCCGACCTGAATATCTGCCGCGCGGGCTATGCTGCGCTGTCCATCATCGGCTGGAACATGCTTGCGCACACGCAGATGCCGGATACCACCGCGCTTTCGCGCGCGGTCGAGGGCGCATGAACGGACTTGAGATCGAGCGCAAATATCTGATCCGCATGCCGGACGAGGCGTTTGTGCGCGCGCTGCCTGGCTGCCAGGTATGGCAGATCGAGCAGACCTACCTGCAAAGCGGCGTTCCGGGCGAGGCGCGGCGCGTGCGCCGCGTGTGCGAGAACGGCGGCGTGAAATACTATTATACGCAGAAGCGGCGCATCGACGCCATGAGCTGCGAGGAGCGCGAGCGCGAGATCTCCGAATCGGAATTCGAAGCGCTTCTGCTGGAAGCAGATACGCGGCTGCGGACGGTGAAAAAGCGCCGGCTGCGCGTGCCGTGGCACGGGCAGCTGCTCGAAATTGATCTGTACGATTTCTGGCAGGATCGCGCGACGCTCGAGATCGAGCTCGAAAGCGAGACGCAGCCGGTCTGTCTGCCGGACTGGCTCTGCGTGGTGCGTGAGCTGACCGGCGATCGGGCATATTCCAACCACAGCCTGGCCGGGCATGTACCGTTGGAGACACTATAATTATAAATATGGAGGAAACTATAAAATGAAGCTGCTCTATCTTGAATGCAATATGGGCGCGGCGGGAGATATGCTGACCGCAGCGCTGTGCGAGCTGCTGCCGGATCCGGAGGCGTTTATTGCGCAGATGAACGCCTGCGGCATTCCGGGCCTTGAAGTGCGCCGCGAGGAGAGGACGAGCTGCGGCATTCGCGGCACGCATATTTCCGTGAGGATCAACGGCGAGGAGGAGGTCGTGCACGACGTGCGCCCCGGCGAGATGGAGCATGACCACGAACAAGTGCACGAGCATGTGCATGAACACGAGCATGCGCACGAGCACGAGCATGAGCATCATCACCCCCACCATCATGCTGGACTCGAGGATGTTCGCCGGATCGTGATGCAGACCACGCTGCCCGACAGCGTAAAGGCGGACGTTATGGCGGTGTACGGTCTGGTGGCCGAGGCCGAAGCGTACGCTCACGGCAGCGATGTGGAATCCATCCATTTCCATGAGCTTGGCATGATGGATGCCATCGCCGACATCTGCGGCGTGTGCCTGCTGATGCACATGCTTGCGCCGGATCGCGTGGTCGCGTCGCCGCTGTGCACGGGCTACGGCGAGGTGCACTGCATGCACGGCATACTGCCGGTGCCCACGCCCGCCACGGCGTGGCTGCTGCGCGATCTGCCCAGCTATGCGGGGCGCGTGCGCGGCGAGCTGCTCACGCCTACCGGCGCGGCGCTGATTCGCCATTTTGCCGATGCCTTTGAGCAGCGCCCGATGATGCGCGTGCGCGCCATCGGCTGCGGCATGGGCATGAAGGAATTTGATACGGCCAATTGTGTGCGGGCATTGCTGGGCGATGTGGACGCGGGCGCGGACGAGGTCGTGGAGCTTTCCTGCAATTTGGACGATATGACTGGCGAGGCGTTGGGCTACGCCATGGAAAAGCTGTTCGATGCGGGCGCACTGGATGCGTATTTCACGCCCATTCAGATGAAGAAGAACCGCCCCGCCGTGAAGCTGAGTGCGATCTGTCGGCCGCAGGATGAAGCGGCGGTCTCAGACGCCATGCTGCGCCATACCACCACGCTGGGCGTGCGCATGCAGCGCTTCGCGCGCCGAACGCTTGAGCGCGGCAGTGAAACGCGGCATACGCCCTACGGCGAGATCGAAATAAAGACCGCCCGATTCGGCGATGTTGTCAAGCGTAAGCCGGAATTTGATTCACTGGTACGCGCGGCGGAGCAGAGCGGCGCAACGCTGGATGAAATACGGAGCGCGTTGGAAGAAGAATAAGCGGAAAATATGTATGCCGCAGGGCTCGGACAAAACGTCTGACCCCTGCGGCATGCTTTGTTGAAGCGCAAAAAACCAGCAAAAAGTCGCCGAAGGCGCTTCGAATCTCTACGGCGCGTTGCTCAAGACCTGCAATGCGGGCCTTGAGTGCGCAGCGGGACGCGCCGGCGATTCTTTATTTATCTCCATTTAAGATTTCCAGCAGCTCAAAGCTGATCTCGCCGCGCTCGACGCTGGCGGCGATCGCACGCACGCGCACACGAACGCCCAGCTTCAGCACCGCGCCCGTCATGGCGGCGGTCAGCTGGCCGCGCTCCGGATCGAAGGCATAATAATCGTCCAGATCGGCGACATGAATCAGTCCTTCCACCGTGTTTTCAAGCGTTACATACGCGCCCCAGGCCGTCGCGCCGGAAACGACGCCGTAGAATTTGCGCCCGAGCTGATGCGACATCCACGCGGCCTTCATCATATCGTCGGCCTCGCGTTCGGCCTGCACGCCCGCCTGCTCGCGCAGCGAGGAGAGCGCGGAGATCTCCAGCATGCGCGCCTCCCACGGCGCAATGCGCGCTGAGTCGCCGTCCAACAGCAGTTTGAGCATGCGGTGTACCATCAAGTCCGGATAGCGGCGGATAGGCGAGGTAAAATGGCAGTAATCGGCCATGGCCAGGGCATAATGTCCCAGCGGCTGCGCAGCATAGCGCGCCTTTTTGAGCGAGCGGAGCACCATGCGGCGGATGCTGTCGTGCTCCGGCGCATCCGCACAGTCGGCCAGCACCCTTTGAAGCATGCCCGGATGCGGATGATCGCCCAAATGCGCGCGCTGGCCGTTCAGGTTCAGAAACGCCTCCAGCGCCTGCATGCGCTCCGGATCCGGCGCTTCGTGCACGCGGTACACAAAGGGCAGGCCGGCGTCGCGCGCCAGCCGCGCCACGCATTCGTTGGCTGCCAGCATGAAGCTCTCGATCATGCGCTCGGCCTCGCCGCGCGGACGGCAGAGTATCTCGGTGGGTTCGCAGCGCTCGTTCAGCACAAATTCGGCCTCGGGCATGTCCAGATCGAGGCCACCCCGCGCGCTGCGCCGCGCAGTCAGCACGCCGTTGAGCACCCGCATTTGTTTAAGCGCCTGCCGGACGTCGGCGGCGATGCCCTCGCTGGCGCCTTCAAACAGGCGGTTCACGCCGTCATAGGTCAGCCGCGCGCGGGAGCGGATCAGCGAGCGGCTCAAATGGTGGTCGGTCACGCGGCCGTCGGCTGAAATATCCATTATCAGGCTCATCGCCGCGCGGTCTGCGTCCGGCAGCAGCGAGCACAGGTCGTTGGAAAGTGCCTCGGGCAGCATCGGCACGGTGAGCCCCGGCAGATACAGCGACGTGCCGCGTCGGAGCGCCTCCTGATCGGTGGCGGAGCCGGGACGAACGTAATGCGATACGTCCGCGATGTGCACGCCGAGCCGCCAGCTGTCCGGCAGTGCTTCGATGGAAACAGCGTCGTCAAAATCGCGCGAGGACGCGCCGTCGATGGTGAAGATCAGCATATTTCGCAGATCGATGCGCCGCGTACCGATTTCAGGCATGTCCGGCAGCGCTTCGCCTTCAACGTTTTCCGGAAAGACGTCCGGAAAGCCATGCGTTTCGGCTACGGCGCGCATGCGCGCCAGCATGCTGGAGGCGTTGCCCAGAATGCGCTCCACATGTCCGCGTATCGGCGCGCTGCCCTCAGGGTAGGCGTCTATGGCGATCAGCGCCAGCTCGTTGTTGCGCACAAAGCTCAGGTCGCCGTCCAGCGAAATGGCATAGGGAATGCGCGGGTCGCAGGGCGCGGCGGTTGCGCGCACGCGCTCGAGATCGCGCTGAGCTCTGCGGCGGCGGTCGCGGTCGAAGCGCACGCAGCCGCAGATGGCGATCATTTTACGGGCGCAGATCTGCTCGATCTCGCAATCCGCTTCGCCCAGCGGGCGGCACAGGAGTACGTCGTCCGGCAGCGGCTTCAGGCGGTTTTCGATGATGCGCAGCCGAAGTGCCGAAGTGTCGGCAAGCAGCATGGGCGCGCCGCTGTGGGTGAAGACCGCAGTGCCGCGAATGAGCCCCAGCAGCTCCGGAAGCGCGAATTTACCCTTGCGCGTTCTGGCGGCGCGGCCGTCGCGCATCAGCGCATTCACTGCGGCCTGCACATTTTCAGCGCTATTGCCGCACTGGACGCAGAGCTCATTTAGGGAAAGCGGCCGGCCGGCGGCGCGCAGAATCTCAAGTATCGTATCCTTCATAGCATAGATCGCTCCGATAAATCCATTTCTTCTGAGTATGCCCAGACAACGTAAAGAATAGCATAGCCCATAGCGAAAATCAAGTGGGGTGCGGCTTTGCACAAAAAAGCAGCTTTTTTTGCGCGGAAATAAGTTGCATATAGCTAACTTAAATGATAGAATGGATGTGAACACGGAAAGGAGCGGATTAGATGACGCTTGACCGTCTTACGCCTGGCAAGGACGCGATCATATACAGCGTAGACTGCGATGAGATTGCGCTGCGCAAGCACATACTGGATATGGGGCTGACGCCCGGCACGGAAGTGACCATGATCAAGGCCGCGCCGCTGGGCGATCCGCTTGAAATACGCACGCGCGGCTATGAACTGACGCTGCGCAAGGCGGACGCCGCGCGCATTGAGCTTACCGATATTCACGAGGCGCATGAGATACGGCATGAATCGCGTCTGCGCACGGTGATACCGCATCCGGGCGTGGGCGAGGAAGATTTGAAGCTCAACGCACGGCTGCGCGAGGTCATTCCTGCGGACGAAAAGATCAGCTTTGCGCTGGCCGGAAATCAGAATTGTGGCAAAACCACGCTTTTTAATCAGCTGACCGGCTCCAACCAGCACGTCGGCAATTTTCCGGGCGTGACGGTCGATCGGAAGGACGGCGTGATCCGCGGCCATGCCGAGGCGACCGTAACGGATCTTCCGGGCATTTATTCGCTTTCACCCTATACCAGCGAGGAGATCGTGACCCGCGAATTTCTGCTCAAACAGCGTCCCAATGGCATCATCAATATATTGGACGCCTCCAATATCGAGCGCAACCTGTACCTCACGATACAGCTGATTGAGCTGAACATGCCGATGGTGCTGGCGCTGAATATGATGGACGAGGTACGCCTGAACGGCGGCACGATTGATGTAAATGCGCTGGAGGCGGCGCTGGGCATTCCAGTGGTGCCGATCTCGGCTTCCAAAAACGAGGGCATTGACGAGCTGATCGAGCACGCCATTCATGTGGTGCGCTACGACGTGCGGCCGAGGCGCATGGATTTCTGCGATGACGGCGGCGATGCGGACGGCGCGGTGCATCGCTGTATCCACGCCGTTATCCACCTGATCGACGACCATGCGCGCCGCTGCCAGGTGCCCGCGCGCTTTGCCGCGACCAAGGCCATTGAGGGCGATGGCCTGATTCTGGAGCAGCTGAAGCTGGATGCGAACGAAGTGGAAATGCTGGAGCATATCGTAAAGCAGATGGAGGAGGAGAGCGGTCAAGATCGCATGGCGGCGCTGGCGGATATGCGCTTTCGCTTCATCAGCGCGCTGTGCGCGCAGACGGTGGTGCACCCGCGCGAGAGCCGCGAACGTGCGCGCAGCCGCAAAATCGACAGGATACTTACCGGAAAATACACCGCGATTCCCGCGTTTATCGGCATAATGGCGCTGGTGTTTTATTTGACGTTCGGTTTGATTGGCGCATTCCTTTCTGATTTGATGTCGCTGGGCATCGACGCGCTGACGCAGATCTGCGACGCCGGACTTACTGCCTATGGCATCAATCCCGTGGTGCATTCGCTGGTGATCGACGGCGTATTTGCGGGCGTCGGCAGCGTGCTGAGCTTCCTGCCGGTCATCGTGGTACTGTTTTTCTTCCTGTCCATGCTGGAGGACAGCGGCTATATGGCGCGCGTGGCGTTTGTGATGGACAAGCTGCTGCGCCGGATCGGCCTGTCGGGGCGCAGCGTGGTGCCGATGCTGATCGGCTTCGGCTGCTCCGTGCCCGCCATCATGGCCACGCGCACGCTGCCGTCCGACCGCGACCGGAAGATGACGATATTGCTCACGCCGTTTATGTCGTGCAGCGCCAAGCTGCCAATATACGCGCTGTTCACGGCGGCGTTTTTTCCGAAAAACGGCACGCTGGTCATGCTCGGCCTGTATTTTGGCGGCATACTGGTGGGCATACTGTATGCGCTGGCGCTCAAGCAGACCGCGTTTAAGGGCGAGCCGGTGCCGTTCGTGATGGAGCTGCCAAATTATCGCATGCCTACGCCGAAAAACGTGCTTCAGCTGATCGGCGAAAAGGCGAAGGATTTTGTGACCAAGGCGTTTACCGTCATACTGGTCGCCACGGTGATTATCTGGTTCCTGCAGACCTTTGACACGCGGTTGAACGTCGTGACCGATTCCTCGGCGAGCCTGATGGCGCTGCTGGGCGGACTGATCGCGCCGCTGTTTGCGCCGCTGGGACTTGGCGACTGGCGCATTTCTACCGCGCTGATCACCGGCTTTACCGCCAAGGAAAGCGTGGTCAGCACCTTCAAGGTGCTGTTGGGCGGTTCCATGGCGTCGCTTTCAGGCCTGTTCACGGCAGGTACGGCGCTGGTGTTTCTGGTGTTCTCGCTGCTGTATACGCCCTGCGTGGCGGCCATCGCTGCCGTTAAGCGCGAGCTGGGCAGGCGGTGGGCGTTCGCGCTGGTGGTCAGTCAGTGTGCCATCGCATGGATATTCAGCTTCCTGATGGCCGCGATATTGCGCGCTGTGGGCATGATGTAGCAAATGGGGGCATGGTATGGATCTTCTGTCGATTCTGCTGCTGGTGCTGGTAGCGCTGTGGTTCGTGCTGGCGGTGGTCTACATGGTGCGGCATCGTGGCTGCGGCTGCGGCTGCGGCGGCGCGTGTGGGCGCCGCCGCGGGAACGGCTGTGCGGGCGGCGCATGCGGCCGGTGCGGCAGGTGTGACTGCAAAAATGATCGCAGATCTGAATGATTGAAGCTCGCGGCAATGCGGCAAATGTTAAATTTTGTTTTTATAGACAAGAATTATAACATTTTGCCGCATTGCTGCGTCTATATATAATGAAGCGTCATATAGCGTCACAGATCGCCGAAATGATACAAATTTGTGAAATGGTTTACAAAAGTGAGAATATGTGGTATACTACATATGTCTAACTATAAGATGACCAAATTGCCAAACGATATAGAACCGTAATACAGATATGGAGGAGTTTGAAGATGAAAAGGGCTTTCAGAACGCTATCATTGCTGCTCTGCTGCGCGCTTTTGTTGACGGCTGTGCCGGATGTGTCCGCATTTATGCCGGCCATAACGGCATTGGCGGAGGATGAGGTGCAGCAGACAACGGCTGAACCGCAGGCGGAAGCGCCGGCGGCTACGGATGCTCCGAAAGCAACTCAGGCGCCGGAGATCACGGAGGCACCTGCCGAAACGGATGCGCCGGAGGTTACGGAGGCGCCCGCAGAAACGGATGCGCCGCAGGAGACCCAGGCGCCCGAAGCGACGGAAACGCCCGAGGCAACGTCCGAAGTAACGTCCGAAGTAACGTCCGAAGTAACGTCCGAAGTAACGTCCGAAGTAACGTCCGAGGTAATGCCGCTTCCCATCGATTATACGCTGGATGCGGATAAGAACCCTGCCTTTGAGAGCGGTTATGTTCAGCTGAAAAGTGCGGTGATCGTATACGAAGGCGCTGCGGCGTCCGATGATGAGATCGCGCGCCTGAACGGTGGCGTCGCCTACGCGGTGAAGCGCTCTGCGAAGGAACCGGATCGGCTTCAGATCGTATTTAACGACGGCAGCGACGCGCTGGCGAAGGGCTGGATCGACGCGGATCGTGCGCGCCCGATGAATCCCGAAACGGAATCGCCCAAATTTGCTGAGAGCGCAGCTAAAGACGAAGAAATGCTGCTGCATGAAGGCAAATATCCGCTGCTGCCCCTCGAATGCAGCTATGTGGAAGACGAGCCGGCCGGAGAGACAATCGCAGCAAAGGCGGCTGTGGCCGCCGTTCAGGCGCCCCGCCCCGGCGAGATGCAGCTGAGCATCGCCAGTGCTGCCATCGGCTCATCCATGGTCACGACGCTGACCGTCGCGCCTGCTGCCGGAAAGAGCATGCAGGAATTCAAGCTTGAGACGGACAGCAAGGATATTACGATCAGTCAGCCGCACGTTTCCGGAATGAACGCGACGGCCACGATCACCGCGGGCACGATCAAGAGCGCGTCCGCCGCTGTGGTGCGCCTTCTGGCTGCGGACGGCGCGCTGCTGGACAGCTGCGAGCTCCAGCTGCTGCCCGCACCGGAGGCTAAGGATATTATCGTTGAAAAGGAAATATCCGTCGGCTTCGGAGATAAGACGCGCGTCCTTTCCGCCAGCTGTGCCGAAGGGACGATGTGCGGCGGCTTTACATACATGATTTCGGCAAACGATCAGTGGTATGCCAGCATCAACGGTAAGACCGGCCTGATCAACGCCAGCGCACCCACTGGAACCCAGAAATATGTTACCATTTACATTACGCCGGACAACAATTCGTCCGTCCACGCCACATGCAGGCTCTACGTTCTGGATGCGCCTACCAGCGTGACCGCCAGCAAGACGAAGGTGCGCGTGGGCGTGGGCGACAGCCTGAATCTGGTTCAGGCGTGTACGCTCGATTACGCGCCCCAGGAGGGCTACGCCGGCATACTTACCTACAAGACCTCTAATAAATCGATCGCTACCGTTTCGGCGGACGGCGTGGTGCGCGGTGTCAAGAAGGGCAGCGCGACCATTACCGTCGGTCTGAACAACAACCCCAAGGCCACTAAGAAGATCACGGTGCAGGTGCTCGCTGCGGCCAAATCGGCCACGGTGAAGTCATCGTCCGACAGGATCGGCGCTCAGATGTCGGGCCTGATCAGCATCGTATTTCCCAAGGATACCTACGGCGCATACACGCTCAGCGCACAGCCCGAGGGCGTGCTGAATTTTGACCTGGGCAGCGTCAATACCGGCCTTGCGAATACGGACATTATCCGCTACATCGCGCAGAGCGTGGACGCCCCCGTGGACGTTACGGTCACCGTGACTGCCAATAACGGCAAATGGGCGGGCAGTACGCAGATTCGCGTATTGCCCGGGCCGGAAAAGATCAGCGTGAAGCAGCCGAACCTGCTGATCTCCTATGGCGAGCGCAATGTGAAGGTAGAAGGCGTGGCAGACGATGCGGACACGATGTGCGCCTTCAGCTACACATCCTCCAAGCCCGGCGTGCTGAGCGTCAATGCCGAAACGGGCGAACTGACGGTCAACGCCGACACGCGCGAGGATGTGGCCATTACCGTGCGTTCGCTCAACAGCGACGCGAGCACCGTATGTATCGTTGGCGTCGTGCGTCAGCCGGAAAACATCGGCCTTACGCAGACGAGCGCGCGCATCGGCAAGGGCGATACCATCGATCTGCTCGATGGCATCATTACGCTGACGCCTGCGGACAGCCACGCTGCATACAGCTTTAAATCCAGCAATACAAAGATTGCGGCGGTGAACGCTGCCGGTATCGTGACCGGCAAGAGCTACGGCTCGGCGACCATCACCATTACCACCCACAATAACCGCACCATCAAGTTCTCGGTTTCCGTCAGCAATGCGCTTACCGCGAGCAAGATGCCGAAGCTGACGCTTCTTGCGCCTGCCGACGGCAAGATCGGCAGCGGCATGAGCGGTGAGATCAAGATCGCCTTCCCGAAGAAATACTACGCGCAGTATGACCTCTATGTCAACGATGCGCTGGTCACGTTCGACCTGAGCAAGCGTCGCAGCAGCTACAACAGTAAGCAACAGGTGGTCACCGATACGGTACCCTTTACCGCAAACGACGTATCTGAAGCAGCCGTGGCGCATATCCGTCTGGTGCCCAGCAACAATGCGGCGCTTGAGGCCGCGCTCGATGTGCAGCTTTTGCCTGCACCGTCCGAAATCTCTGCCAGACAGTCACAGATGCTGATCGGCAAGGGACAGACGGGCGCGAAGGTGGCTGGCGTATATCCGGAGGGCACGGCATGCGGTTTCAAATACGCGGTCGTTTCCGGCAGCAGCATCGCCATCAACGAAACAACCGGTGAGATTACGACGCGCGAGGCGGGACGGAGCGTCGTACGCATCACCGCTTCCAACAGCAGCGCTGCTGCGGAGTGCACGGTCGAGGTCAAGCCTGCGCCGGAGAGCATCGCGTTTGCGGGAACGACGTTGAAGATCGGCGTGGGCGATACGCTGGATCTGTCGCAGAACGGATATATCGTCTGCACGCCTGCGGATTCCGCAGCGGGCTATACCTTCAAGACGAGCAACAAGGTCTATGTATCCGTAACCGCCGCCGGCGTTATCAAGGGCGTGAAGAAGGGCAGCGCGAAGATCACGGCCACGTCGCACAACGGCAAGACGGCTGTATTGACCGTGCAGGTCAACAGTAAGCCCACCGGCGTTTCCTTCGCACAGGGCAATTATGAGCTGGGCGTTGGCATGAGCACGCGGCCGGCAGTGAAATTCACGCCCGCGAGCGGCGCGTACAGCCTGTGCAGCTATTCCGTGGCGAATTCTGAAATTGCGGCCATCGACCAGCAGGGCGCGATTACGGCACTGCAGGTGGGCAGCACGCAGATCTACGTTACAACGCAGAACGGCAAGAAGGCCGAGGCGACGCTGACGGTGCTGCCGGGGCCGGAGCAGATCACGGTTCAGCAGGAGCGCGTGATCGTCGGCATGGATCAGACGGGCGCGAAGGTAGTCGGCGTGTATCCGGCAGGTACGGCGTGCGACTTCACATACGAGGTTGTTTCCGGCGATACGATCACGATCGACAAGGCTACCGGCGCGATCACGACGAAGGCGGTCGGACAGTCGACCGTGCGCGTGCGCTCCAGCAACAGTGCGGCCTATGTGGACTGCATCGTGGATGTGCGGCTCAAGCCGGAAAGCATTGCATTTGCGGGAACGACATTGAAGATAGGCGTGGGCGACACGCTGGATCTGTCGCAGAACGGATATATCGTCTGCACACCTGCGGATTCCGCGGCGGGCTATACCTTCAAGACGAGCAACAAGCGCTATGTATCCGTGACAGCTGCGGGCGTCATCAAGGGCGTGAAGAAGGGCAGTGCGAAGATTACAGCCACGTCGCACAACGGCAAGACGGCTGTGCTGACCGTGCAGGTCAACAGCAAGCCCACCGGCGTTTCCTTCGCACAGGGCAATTATGAGCTGGGCGTTGGCATGAGTGCGCGGCCGGCAGTGAAATTCACGCCCGCGAGCGGCGCGTACAGCCTGTGCAGCTATTCCGTGGCGAATTCTGAAATTGCGGCCATCGACCAGCAGGGCGCGATTACGGCGCTGCAGGTGGGCAGCACGCAGATCTACGTTACGACGCAGAACGGCAAGAAGGCCGAGGCGACGCTGACGGTGCTGCCGGGGCCGGAGCAGATTACGGTTCAGCAGGAACGTGTGATCGTCGGCATGGATCAGAAGGGCGCGAAGGTAGTCGGCGCGTATCCGGCAGGTACGGCGTGCGACTTCACATACGAGGTTATTTCTGGCGATACGATCACGATCGACAAGACTACCGGCGCAATCACGACGAAGGCGGTCGGACAGTCAACCGTGCGCGTGCGCTCCAGCAACAGCGCGGCCTATGTGGACTGCATCGTGGATGTGCGGCTCAAGCCGGAGAGCATTGCGTTTGCAGGAACGACGTTGAAGATCGGCGTGGGGGACACGCTGGATCTGTCGCAGAACGGGTATATCGTCTGCACGCCTGCGGATTCCGCAGCGGGTTATACCTTCAAGACGAGCAACAAGGGCTATGTATCCGTAACAGCCGCTGGCGTCATCAAGGGCGTGAAGAAGGGCAGTGCGAAGATCACGGCCACGTCGCACAACGGCAAGACGGCTGTGCTGACTGTAAAGGTGTACGATAAGCCCAAGGGCGTCGCCTTTGCGCAGGGCAGCTACACGCTGGGCATTGGCATGAGCGCGCGGACGGCAGTGAAATTCACGCCCGCAAGCAGCGCGTACAGCCTGTGCAGCTATTCCATAGCCGATCCGGAGATCGCCACTGTGGATGCAAACGGCGCGATCACCGCAGTCGCGGCGGGGGATACGCTCCTTACAGTCGAAACCACCAACGGCAAGCGCAATACGGCGGTCGTTCACGTCCTGCCCGCGCCCACGTCGGTTGGCTTCAAGCAGGATTCCTATGAGCTGTCCGGCGGCATGAAGCTCGATCTGAACACCTGCGTCGAATATGACGATGGCACGATGGCGGAGCTCAGCTTCAGCATCGTCGGCGGCAATACCGCCTCTGCAAGCATCGATGCAAACGGCGTGATCACGGCGCTGGCCAAGGGTTCGGTGCGCGTGCAGGTCACGGCCACGAACGGCAAGAACAGCATCGTGTCTCAAAAGAACTGCACGATCGTTTGCAGCAACGTGCCGGACAGCATCAGCTATGCGGTCGGCAAGATCGTGATCGCCTATGGCGATACGGTGCAGATGCCCGAACCGATCGCCCGCGATGTGGCGGGCACGGTGTGCCCGGCGAGCTACAAGTATAAATCGTCAAACAGCAAGTACGTCAAGATCGTAAATGGCAATTACATTCAGGGCGTCAAGGCCGGCACCGCCACGGTGCAGGCGACCTCGCACAATGGCAAGACCACTACGATCAAGGTAGAGGTAACCAAGAAGGGCATTACGGGCGTGCGCTTTACGCGCCAGACGGCGAATGAAAGCGCGACGCTGTATACCAACGGTGCGGATTATCAGGAGAGCACCAGCCTGTATGTGACCGTCGGCGGCACGGGGCTGAGCTACGCTTCACTGAATGTGCAGTCAAGCAATCCGGACGCGGTCGAGGTCGTGGATTATGCCCAGCTGCCGGATCAGTCCGGTACGGATGGCATCGTCTATAAGGTCGACATCGTGGCGCGCAGCGCCGGCGAGACCGTGATCACGGCGAAGAATGGCTCCAAAACGGATAGCTATCCGGTTCATGCGCTGCTGCTGAGCTCGTCGTTCAGCTTTGGCCTTGAGGATGATTGTCTCGAACTGGGCGCCGGCGAGAGCTATGCGCTTGAGCCCGCATTTGAACCCGTGGGCAGCGGCGCGCGGCTCAGCTATACGTCCTCGAATCCGAAGGTCGTTACCGTGGATGAAAACGGCGTTCTGAAGGCGCTTGCCGCCGGCAGTGCGCGCATTACGGCCACGGGGCAGCTGTCGCTGACCGCGTATGTGGATGTTGAGGTGCTGGAGGCGCCGCTCTCCATTAAGCTGAACGCTTCTGGGTTGAATCTGACGCCCGGCGAGAGCGTCGTGCTCACGCCCCTGCTCACCTTTAAGGGCAGCGCAAAGCCCTGCAAGACCGTGCGCTATGAGAGCGATAATCCCGCCGTAGCGACGGCGACGAAGGATGGCACGATTACGGCCGTCGCCATGGGCGAGGCCCTTATAACCGCAACCACGGTCAACGGCCTGACCGCCGTCTGCCAGGTGCACGTCGGCGCGGCGGGCACGGTTTCAGAGGTATCCTTCGCGTGGAGCGATGCGAGCATCGTCAAGGGCGACATTGCGCTGCTGCCGCTGGTGCTAAACAAGGCGGCCTTTGAGCGCGGCTATACCATCACCAGCAGCGATCCAAACGCCGTGCAGGTAACGGACGATATGATCACGGCGCTCGAAATCGCCCAGGGCGTGACGCTGACGCTCAGCGTGAACGCCGAAGAAGGCGAAGCACAGTCGGAAGAGCAGTACACCTGCAGCATCGACGTGATTGAAAGCGCGGAGGTGACATTCTCTGCGGAAGCGATCGAACTGATGATCAGCTCGAAGACTGCGCCCGGCACGGTGCGCGAAGCGCTCGTGCTGACGGTCGAGCCCGCCAACCTGGTAGGTACCTATTCAGTGGAAACGGTGGACGTGGAGGGTAGCGGCGCGGTCGAATATCGCCGCGAAGAGGGCTATGTCTACGCGACGGGCACTGAGGGCGTGGCTGAGATCATCTGCCATACCTTTGGCAAGGATGTCAAGTGTCTGGTCACGGTGCGGATCAAGCCCGTATATCGCGCGCTGATCATCGCTGAGTTCAATCGCAGCGGCGCGTCGAATGACCTGAAATTTGCAAATAATAATGTGACCACGGTTAACAATGCGCTCAGCAGGGCGCAGATCGACGGCGAGGGCTATGCCAGCATCCGGAAGATGTACAACAATCCTTCGAAGGCTTCGATCCAGAGCGCCATTACCACCGGATTTGCAGATGCGGACGAGGATGACGTTTCCGTGATCTATATCGTTGCCCACGGCTACAACAAATCCGCACAGGGCGGCTATCATTTCGGCCTGCCGAAGTATTCCGCATCCAATCCGAGCAGCTATGTGCGGGCGTCCGAGCTGATGGGCTGGCTCAGGCAGATTCCCGGCAACGTCGTACTGATTCTGGACAGCTGTCACAGCGGCGGCTTCATCAGCCAGAATACGGGCGCACTCAGCAGCGCGGGCAATATCGCGGTCATTACTGCTCAGGCGGCGGGGAAGCGCGGCTGCTACTATATCGCCAAGCCGGATGTTTCCAAGAGCAATTCCAGCTCTGCCATTTCGGCGAGTACTGTGGAAATGATGACCTATGCGCTCTGCTACGGCCTGGGCGTGCAGCAGCTCAATACGAGCGTTGCGCTGCAGGCGGACAGCAATGGAGACAACGTGGTCACAATCAGCGAATGCTTCAATTATACGTCTGATTATGGCCGGTGGCTTACGAACGATACAAAGAGAAAGGTAGCCAACGGTTCGCTCGGCGGCAAATTCTATGGAGATGCGCCGGCGGACATTACGTTCTATGTTCCGGCTGCCATGCGCAATATCCCGCTCGTCGGAAGATGATCTGACGGCAATACATCAAATGGCCCGCAGCGCGCACGCACTGCGGGCTTCAGCTTGCCCAAAATCCAGAAGGGCTCAAGTAGACTTCAATCCTCTCGAGCTTTTAGTCGCGCCCGGCAGCCTGTATGGTGGGCACGTCGTACATCGATCGCCGTAAATGCACCGTGGCATTGCGGCTTCGCATGTATGGTTTCATATTTGCGGTTTTGTATCAAAAGTATTACAGTGGGGGCGGGAGCATAAAAGCGGCCCGCGATTCGCAATCGAACCGCGGGCCTTGCAGTTAAAGCTACAACATGGGATCAGGCAGCCTTGCGCTGGCGTTTGCCGCTCGCTATATAGGACGCAATGCCGATCGCCAGACCCAGCAGCGCCGGACAGATCCAGCCAAGGCCGATTCCGGAGAAGGGCAGCACGCGGTTTACGGCGTGCACAATGACGTCCAGATGCAGCGCTTCATAGACGGAGGTCGGCAGCGCGCCCATGAAATCGACGACCGCCGCGATCAGCGTAAGTCCCGTGACCCAGGCGTATACGGTGCGGCTGTGGTTGAAGAAGCGACCGAACAACGCCAGCAGGATCAGCGTGATCGCCAGCGGGTACAGCAGCATCAGCATCGGCACGGAATAGGCGATGATGGCCGAAAGTCCCATGTTGGCGATCAGCAGCGATACGATGCAGAACAGTATCGCCCACACGCGGTAGCTCGGTCCATTTTTGAACATCTTTTCAAAGGTCTCGGCGCAGCTCGTGATCAGGCCGATCGCTGTTTTCAGGCAGGCAAAGGTCGCGATGGCGGCCAGAACGATCGTACCGGCGGTGCCAAAATAGTGCTTGGCGATGATGGCCAGCACCTCGCCGCCATTCGCGCCCGCTTCGTACAGCGCGCGGCTCTGCGTGCCGACGATGGTGACGGCCAGATAGATCAGCGCCATCAGCAGGCAGCTAAAAATGCCCGCGCTCGCGGTATTGCGCGCGACAGCGCCGGGATCGCTGATGCCAAGGCGCTTGATTACGTTGACGACTACGATGCCGAACGCCAGCGCCGCCAGCGCGTCCATCGTATTATAGCCCTCCAGGAAGCCCTTGAAGAAGGGCTGCGTGATGTATTCGCCGGTCGCCTCAATCGCCTGAATATCGCCCATCGGCGAGATCAGCGCGCGGATCACCAGCACGCCCAGCAGCACCAGAAAGATGGGGTTGAGGATCTTGCCGATCCAGGTCATGATGCCGTTCGGGAAGAGCGAGAAGAACAGCACCAGCGCGAAGAACACGACCGTGAAGATTACCAGCGCCAGCGCCGTGGAACCACTGCCCAGCAGCGGCTCGATACCGATGGAAAAGGGCACGGTGGCGCAGCGGGGAATGGCAAAGAAGGGGCCGATGCTCAAATACAGCGCACAGGTAAAGAAATATCCGTAGCCCTTGCCGACCTTGCTGCTCAGCGACTGCAGACCGTCGCTGCGGCTGATGCCGAGTGCCGCGACGCCCAGCAGCGGCAGACCTACCGCCGTGACGCAGAAGCCGATGACGGCGATCCACACATTGCGCCCCGCCAGCTGTCCCATCAGCGCGGGGAAGATCAGGTTGCCTGCGCCGAAGAACATGCCAAAGAGCATGCTGGTCACAGAAAGGGTCTCCCTGAAGGTCAGGGTCTTTTTCATAGAGCTCCTCATCCTTTCAATTTGACGGTCGGGTAAATGGTGGCAAAGAACGCAAAACGGCAAATCAAATAACTGTCATGCCGAAATTGAATCCAAACATCTGCGCAAGATAATAAACGCAGCAAATTGTCAGCCTGCAACAGGTAGAATCCCATACACATGCTAAATTATACTATGTGAATTATTATACGCGCATGGCGAAATAAAGTCAACCGCTTCTTTTGGATCAGCCGGCGGCAAATTCGCAAACGGGCGATTCTTCATATGAAATGGCTTGACAATGCGGCAAAATCGCTTATATAATGAAATGATTCGGAATTTGGGGGGATTACAGGATGTACATTATCGTCGGTCTGGGCAATCCGGGCAAAAAATATGAACATACGCGCCATAACGTGGGCTTTGATGTGGTCGAGATCCTCTCGCAGAAATACGATATTCCGCTGCTGAAGCTCCGGTGCAAGGCGGTGGTGGGCGAGGGTATGATCCGCGGCCAGCGCGTGGTGCTGGCGCAGCCCCAGACGTTCATGAACCTGAGCGGTGAATCGGTGGTTCAGCTGCTGAACTGGTATAAGCCAGAGGAGGATCACCTGCTGGTGGCCTACGACGATGTGGATCTGCCTGAAGGGCGCATCCGCTTTCGCCCGTCCGGCAGCGCAGGCACGCACAACGGCATGCGCAACATCATCTACCTGCTTGGGCGGGATAATTTCCCGCGCGTGCGGGTGGGCATTGGCAGGCCGGACGAGGGCTGGGACATGAAGGACTGGGTGCTGAGCGGCTATCGCACCACCGAGCAGCGCAAAACCATGTTCGACGCCTATATGAACGCGGCGGACGTGATCGCGGAGTGGGTCGAAAAGGGCGTTGAGCCTGCGCGGCAGTTGATGGGCAAGCTGAACGGTTAAGTGTATTGGGGGAAATATGAGCACATCCTTGGAGCGCATGAACTGTCTGTTTGAACCGCTTGAGCGTCTGGAGAGCTTCAACACTCTGCTGGATGCGGTAAACGCGGGAAAGCTGTGTTCGGTTTATGGACCGGACGATTCCCAGCGCGCGCATGTGCTGGCGGGTATTGCCCGCAAAACGGGCCGGAAAATGGTCGTTCTGGCGGCAAACGAGGTGCTGGCCATGCGCATGGCGGATGACCTGAACGTGCTGCTGGACGGCGGCGCGCGCTTTCTGCCCGCGCGGGACATTTCGTTTGTGAAATCGTCTGCGTCGAGCCGCGAGCTTTCCATGCGGCGCATCGAGGTGCTGGGCGTGTGCCTGACGGGCGGCGCGCAGGTGCTGGTGGCTGCGGTGGACGCCGCGATGAACCGCATGGCGCCGCCGCAGCGCTTTAAGGACAGGATACTGCGCATCAGTGAGACCGACCGCATGGAACCGGCGGAGCTGATGGCGCGGCTTGCCGAAGCGGGCTACGAGCGCGTGCAGCTGGTGGAAGCGCGCGGCCAGTGCGCGCTGCGCGGCGGCATTGTGGATATTTATCCGGTGGGCGGCCCAAATGCGCTGCGCATCGAGTTTTTCGACGATGAGATCGACTCCATCCGTTCCTTCGACGTGATGACCCAGCGCTCCATATCGCCCCGAAGCGAGGTGTGCATCTATCCGGCAGGTGAATTTTTGCCCAGCCGGGAGGAAGCACACGCGGCAGCGGCGCGGCTGCGCTACGAATTGGAGCGCCGCGAGCAGCGCGGCGATCATACCGTGCGCCAGCGCAGGCTGGAAAGCGAATTCGGGCTCATGCCCTTTGAAGAATTTTTGAAGGCCGCCGAGGCGGAAAAACCCGAGGAAGCACGGGAAGCGTCCGCGCCTGTCCCGAGGCGGGATCGCGGCTTTGCACAGATGATCGACGCGCTGGAGACGGGGCGCTGCTTTGACGGGGCGGACGGCATTCTGCCGGTGCTGATGGATCATAACGCGACGCTGCTGGATTATTTTGAGGATCCGGTTCTGGTGCTCGATCAGCCCGAAAGGGTGCGCGAGCGCGCCGAAAACCGTTTTCTGGAATTCAAGGAAATGTTTACCGCCGCCCTCGAGCACGGCGATGCGCTGAGCATGCAGGCGCAGCTGCTGCTGACCTACGAACAGCTGCTGGCGCGCATGGACGGCCGGAGCATGATTATCACCAATCCGTTTTTGCGCTCGGATCCGGATTTCAAACCGCAGGCGCTGGTGCAGATCGAGGGGCGAAACGCCGCAGGCTATCAGGCCAATATTCAGGAATTGAAGCTGGATATCGACAAGTGGCGCAAGGATGGCTGGCAGATCGCGCTGCTGGCGGGCGGCAAGGCGCGCAGCGAGCGCCTGCTGGGCGCGCTGGAAAGCCTGGAATGCGCGGCGGATTTGCCGGAGCAGCCCCCGAAGCGCATTGCGCAGGGCAGGCCGGTGATCCTGCCGCTGGCGCTCAACCGCGGCTTTGTCTATCCGGAGATTCGGTTTGTCGTCGTTTCCGAATCGGATATCTACGGCGTCAGCCGTCAGAAGAAGCGCGCCCGCGCGCGCTCCGGCGAAAAGATTGCCGCGTTTACAGACCTGAAGGTCGGCGATTATGTGGTTCATGAGAACCACGGCGTCGGTCAATTCATGGGCGTGGTGCGTCTGGCAAGCGAGGGTACCTATCGCGATTTTCTGCATATTCGCTATCAGGGCACGGACAAGCTCTATGTGCCCACGGATCAGCTGGATCGCGTACAGAAATACATTGGTTCCGAGGGCGAGGCGCCGCGTTTGAACCGCCTGTCCGGCGGCGAATGGCAGCGCCAGAAGGCCAAGGTGCGCCAGTCAATCCAGGACATTGCGGGCGACCTGCTGAAGCTCTATGCACAGCGCGAGGCCGCGCCGGGACACGCCTTTGATCGCGATACGCCATGGCAGCGCGAATTTGAAGACAATTTTCCCTATGAGGAAACGCCGGATCAGCTGGCCGCCATCGAGGAGATCAAGCGCGACATGGAACGGCCGCGCCCGATGGACAGGCTGCTGTGCGGAGACGTGGGCTATGGCAAGACGGAGGTGGCGCTGCGCGCCATCTTCAAGGCCGTGATGGGCGGCAAGCAGGCCGCGATGCTCGCGCCGACGACGATATTGGTGCAGCAGCACTACGCCACCATGCTCAACCGCTTCAGTGGCTTTCCAGTGCGCGTGGAGGTGCTGAGCCGCTTCAAGACCGCGGCGGAGCAAAAGCAGATATTGCAGCAGCTCAAGGATGGCGCCATAGATGTGATCGTGGGCACGCACCGGCTGCTGGCCAAGGATGTTGAATTTAAGGATCTGGGGTTGCTGGTGGTGGACGAGGAGCAGCGCTTCGGCGTGGCGCATAAGGAGGCCATCAAGAAGCTCAAGGGAAACATCGATGTGTTGACGCTCTCCGCCACGCCGATTCCGCGCACGCTGCACATGTCCATGGTGGGCATACGCGATATGAGCCTGCTGCAATCGCCGCCGGAGGAGCGCTATCCGGTGCAGACCTATGTGGTGGAGTATTCCGACGGCCTGGTGCGCGACGCGATCCTGCGCGAGCTGGCGCGCGGCGGCCAGGTATATGTGCTGTATAACCGCGTGCAGACCATCGAGGTGATGTACGCGCGACTGAAGCGGCTGGTGCCGGAGGCGCGCATTGTCGTGGGTCACGGCCAGATGCGCGAGCATGCGCTCGAGGACGTGATGCTGGACTTCTACGACGGCAAGTTCGACGTGCTGCTCTGTACCACGATCATTGAGGCGGGGCTCGATGTGCAGCGCGCGAATACGCTGATCGTGTGCAATGCGGATCAGTTCGGCCTGTCACAGCTGTATCAGCTGCGCGGGCGCGTGGGGCGCAGCAATCGGCTGGCCTATGCCTATCTGACCTTCAGTCCGAGCAAGGTGCTTACGGAGGCGGCGGACAAGCGCCTGAACGCCATACGCGAATTCACGGAATTCGGCGCGGGCTTCCGCGTGGCAATGCGGGATCTGGAAATCCGCGGCGCGGGCAACCTGCTCGGCAGCGAGCAGAGCGGCTTTATGGCGTCCGTGGGCTACGATCTGTATGTAAAGATGATCGAGGACACCGTGCGCGAAATGCGCGGCGATGCGTCGCTGGGCGATATTGAGACGCGCGTTGATCTGAAGGTGGACGCTTATCTGCCCGGCGAGTATGTGCAGGATGATCTGCTGCGCGTGGAGATGTATAAAAAGATCGCGTCCATTCGCAATCGAGATACGCGTGAGGATCTGATCGAAGAGCTGATCGACCGCTTCGGCGACCCGAAGCGTCCGGTAATGAATCTGATCGAGATCGCCAGCCTGAAAGCATTGTGCGGGCAGATCGGCATCGACTATGTGTGCGCCAAGGGCGACGAGCTGTGGATGCGCTTTTCCATTGCCGCTGATATTGATCTCATGCGCGTGCTGGTGGCGACTAAAAAGCAGCCGCAGTGCCTGCGCGTGCAGGGCGGCAATCCGCCGACGCTGGTGTATTTCAAGCGCGGTAAGGATGCCGAGGAATTGCTCAAGGGCGCGGTCAGCGCCATGGAGGACGTGGTTAAGGAATACCAAACGGGCGAAGCAAAGGAGAATGCCGATGGCTGAGCGCTTTCTGCCAGTCACGCGCGAGGAAATGCGCGCGCGCGGCTGGGATGCACCTGATTTTGTGTACGTCACGGGCGACGCCTACGTCGATCATCCGTCGTTCGGGCTTGCCATTATATCGCGCGTGCTCGAGGCCGCCGGTTATCGCGTGGCGATGCTGCCGCAGCCCGACTGGCATTCCTGCGAGGATTTCAAGCGCTTCGGGCGGCCGCGGCTGGGCTTTCTGGTGACGGCGGGCGTGATCGATTCGATGGTGAACCGCTATACGGTGGCCAGAAAGCCGCGCGGAGAGGACGTCTATTCACCCGGCGGTGCGGTCGGCAAGCGTCCTGACCGCGCTACGGCCGTGTACGCCAACCGCATCCGCGAGGCCTACGGTGCGGTGCCGATCGCCATTGGCGGGGTCGAAGCGTCGCTGCGCCGCTTCGCGCACTATGATTATTGGGATAACCGCGTGCGCAATTCCATGCTGGTGGACAGCTGCGCCGATGTGCTGATGTTCGGCATGGGCGAAAGGAGCATACTGCGCGTGGCGGAATGGATCGACTCGGGACGGCCGATTTCTGAAATGCGCATTCCAGGCACATGCGTAATGGCCTCCGAGGTGCCCGAGGGCTTCATTGAGATTCCGGCGCAGGAGGTCGTGGCGAAGGATAAGCGCGCCTATGCTGAGGCGTTCAAAATTCAGTACGACCAGCAGGATCCTGTGCGCGGCAAGCCGCTGGCGCAGAAGCACGGGCGGCGTTATTTGCTTCAGAATAAGCCGGATATGCCGCTGACCCGCGCGGAAATGGATCGCGTGTACGCGCTGCCGTATCAGCGCGCCTGGCACCCAATGTACGACAAGCTGGGCGGCGTGCCCGCGCTGGCGGAGGTGCAGTTTTCCATAACGCATGTACGCGGCTGCTTTGGCGCATGCAATTTTTGTGCGCTGACCTTTCATCAGGGGCGCATCGTGACCAGCCGCAGCCGCGAATCCATACTGGCTGAGGCGAAGCTGTTGACGAAGCTGCCGGGCTTCAAGGGCTATATCCACGATGTCGGCGGTCCCACGGCGAATTTCAGGCGGCCGGCCTGCGACAAGCAGATCAAATGCGGCGCATGCGCCCATCGGCAATGCCTGTTTCCGCATCCCTGTCCGAATATGAAGGCGGAGCATCGGGAATATATGGAGATACTGCGGGCGCTGCGGGCATTGCCGGACGTGAAAAAGGTGTTTATCCGTTCGGGCATACGCTTTGATTACCTGTTGAAGGACAGCAGCTCGGGCTTTTTGAATGAATTGGTGCGCTACCATGTGTCTGGACAGCTGAAGGTTGCGCCCGAGCATGTCAGTCCGAATGTGCTGACGTGCATGGGCAAGCCTGAGCCGTCTGTTTTTGAGGATTTCGTGCGCCGCTATAAGCAGGCGAATGAAAACGCGCACATGGATCAGTATCTGGTGCCGTATTTCATGTCCAGCCATCCGGGCAGCACGCTTCAGGATGCGGTGATGCTGGCGGAATACCTGAAAAAGAGCGGCCTGCGTCCAGAGCAGGTGCAGGACTTTTATCCCACGCCCGGCACGATGTCCACCGCCATGTTCTATACGGGACTCGACACGCGCAGCATGGAGCCGGTGTATGTGGCGCGCGATCCGCATGAAAAGGCGATGCAGCGCGCGCTGATGCAGTATTACATCCCGACGAACCACAGGCTGGTGCTGGAGGCGCTGCGGCGCGCTGGGCGCGAGGATCTGATCGGCTGGGAACGCGGCTGCCTGATTCCGCCGTATGTTTGCGAAAGGAAGGCCGCGGGCGGCGCGGATGCCCGCAGTGCGCGGGCACACGGCGCAGAAGGGGAAAATGCGCGGGATAAGCGGCGCGGATCCGGCAATGAAAGGAACAGACAGGGATCATCCAGAGGAACTCAAAACAGTAAAAGGGGCGGACGGGAATCGTCCAGAGAGGCTCAGAACAGTAAAAACAAACCAAGGTCTGGAAAAGAACGCCGAAGATGATTGACAGACTGCGGTCTGTATTGCTATAATGGAATGGGGCTGACCGTGCAGCGTCGCTCCGATTATAGCCGAGGGCGGGGTGGATTGCCGTGAAGAAGGGCGAATTGCGCAGAGATTCCATATTGAATACGGCGGAGCAGCTCTTTTTTAATAAGGGTTACGATGATACGTCCATTCAGGACATTCTGGACGCCATGGGAATTTCCAAGGGCGGCTTCTATCATTATTTTGATTCCAAGGGCGCTCTGCTGGAGGCGATCTGCCGCAGGCGCAGCGCCGCAGACATCGAGCGCATCCGCGCGGAGCTGCTCATGGGCAAGCTGACGCCTACGCAGAAGCTCAACCGTCTGCTCGGTGCGCTGAATATCTTTGCCCGCAGCGAGCCGCGCTACACCGCGCTGGTGCTGAAAACCGGCTATATCGACGGCGACGTGCGCTTTTGCGATCAGCTGCGCCGCTTTATGACGGACGAGTTGAACCCGATGGTGGACGCGGTGCTGCGCGAAGGCGTGGCGGACGGCAGTTTTTTCATCCGCAATCCCGGACGGCTGGGGCGGCTTATGCTGATGCTGGGCTACGACGTGAACGACGAGACGTGCCGCATTCTGGCCGCAGGCCGCGACGATCCTGAATGTGTGATCGAGATCATGGATCTGCTGGATGCCTATCGCGAAAGCATGGAGGCGCTGTCCGGCGCACGATTTGGCAGTATCATCCTGTTTGATGTGGAACAATTGCTGGACGCATTTCGTCAAACAGCCGTTGAGCTTAAATTGATCGCGGAGGCATAATTCTATGAAGCGTATTATTTGCAGTGCAGTGGCCGGCAAAAACAGAGCTTTGCGGGTCGGTGGTTTCCAACGAAAAGTGTCGCTGATTCTTCTGATCGCATTGGCGCTTGCACTGCCGTGTTCTGCGGCGCTGGCCGAGCAAATCGAGATCGTGGGCGCAGTGACGAGCGCACAGGCGCCCGCAGCGCAGCCCACGCCCGCCATTTCCGAAGCAGACGAGGTGGACATGGCCATGGCGCGCGCCTCACTGAAGTCGGAACCGATGCCGCAGGGGCGCCTGGAGGGGCTGATTATCGGCATTGATCCCGGGCATCAGGCGCATGCCAACAGCGACAAGGAGCCGATCGCGCCCGGCAGCAGCGAAAAAAAGGCCAAGGTCGCTTCTGGTACGTCCGGTGTGAGCACGGGCATTCCCGAATACGAAACGGATCTTGAGATCGCGCTCAAGCTGCGCGACGCGCTGCTTGACGAGGGCTGCACCGTTTATATGACGCACGATACGGCAGATGTGGATATTTCCAATCTCGAACGTGCGGAAATGATGAACGAGTACGGCTGTGACATAGTGCTCAGGCTGCACTGTGACGGCAGCACTGACCGCAGCGCCAACGGCATCGGCATGTTCGTGCGCAAGACCGGCGAAAAGCAGGAGGAAAGCGAGGCCGCGGCGCAGGTGCTGCTGGAAAAGATGAGCGAGGCGACCGGCGCGAAGGCGCGCGGCGTGTTCCTGCGCGATACCTATACCATGAACAACTGGTCGGTCGTGCCCTGCATTCTGGTGGAGATGGGCTATATGTCCAATCCTGACGAGGATGAGAAGCTGAATGACCCTGATTATCAGTCTCTTCTGGTCGAGGGCATGGTAGAGGGCTTATGTGCCTATTTCGAACGCTGACACGCGCGCCGGAATTACGTTATTTTTTCGTTGAATGCGCGATGGAATGGCACTTTCGATTGACAAACGGGTTACAAACGTATATAATTAATCGGTAAGCCGCTCGGAGTCGGCTTCTAAAGCATGCAAATGCTGCCAAACTCCGGCGAGATTAATGTATAGGAGGTGCAACGCGTGTACGCAGTCATTAAGACCGGTGGCAAGCAGTACCGTGTTCAGCAGGGCGACGTTATTTTCGTTGAAAAGATCGACGCACAGGCAGACGAAGCGGTTACTTTTGATGAGGTGCTGCTCGTTAGCGATGGCGACGCCAGCAAGATCGGCACGCCCGTGGTAGAGGGCGCCAAGGTCGAGGGCAAGGTTCTGGCTCAGGTGAAGAGCAAGAAGATCGTCGTCTATAAGTATAAGGCCAAGAAGAACGAGCGCAAAAAGCAGGGTCATCGTCAGCCCTACACCAAGGTTGAAATCACCGCTATCAACGGCTGATGAAAACCTTTGGCACGACCGTTACATTCTATAAACGGTCCGACGGCGCTCTGATCGGCTATTCTTCCAGCGGACACACAGGTTATGCCGAAGCGGGCAGCGATATCGTCTGCGCGGCGATTTCAGCGCTGACGCAAAGCACGCTGAACGGATTGAAAAACATCCTGAAAGCGCCCGTGATGTTCGATGTTGATGAAGATGGAGCGTTCATTGAAGTCAGCTTGACGCCCGAAGCCGAAGAAGCTACGATCCGGCAGGCACAGCTTCTGCTGCTCACGCTTCAGGAAGGTCTTCAGGCAATCCAGAGGGAATACCCTCGCAATCTTCGGATTATCTTCAAGGAACGGAGGTAAAGCAAATGTTCAGAATGAATCTTCAGCTCTTCGCTCATAAGAAGGGAATGGGTTCTTCCCGTAACGGCCGCGACAGCCATGCGCAGCGCCTGGGCACCAAGCGCAGCGATGGTCAGTTCGTTCTGGCGGGAAACATTCTCGTTCGCCAGCGCGGAACGAAAATCCATCCGGGCCACAATGTAGGCATCGGTGATGACGATACCCTGTACGCAAAGATCGATGGTATCGTGAAGTTCGAACGTCTGGGCAAGACCCGCAAGCAGGTCAGCATCTATCCCAAGACGGAAGCCGCAGCGGAATAAGCGAAAGACCATAAAAAGCATCGGAAACGTATCGTTTCCGGTGCTTTTTTCTATGGAGCGCGCTTGACAATGCAAAACTCTGCAGCTATAATCATTCCTATCAACACAATAGGAATGATAGGAATAAAACGATGAAAAGAGCGCTGATTGCAATGAGCGGGGGTGTGGATTCCTCGCTGGCGGCGAAACTGATGCAGGATGATGGATATGAATGCATCGGCTGTACTATGCGGCTGTTTCATAATGAGGATGCGGGGCTGGAACGATCGCGCACCTGCTGTTCGCTGGAGGACGTGGAGGATGCGCGCAGCGTCGCCGATGAACTTGGCATGCGATTCTACGTGTTCAATTTCACGGATGATTTTCGAAACACGGTGATTCGCAGCTTCGTGGAAAGCTATCAGAACGGGATTACGCCGAATCCCTGCATCGATTGCAACCGCTATATGAAGTTCGGCAAGCTGTTTGATCGGGCGAAGATTCTGGATTGCGATTGTGTGGTCACCGGTCATTATGCCAGAATCGAGGAACAGGACGGGCGCTATGTACTGAAAAAGGCGATCGATGCGACCAAGGATCAAAGCTATGTGCTGTATGCCATGACGCAGGATCAGCTGGCGCACACGCGCTTTCCGCTCGGCGATCTGTGCAAGACGCACGTTCGCGCGCTGGCGGAACAGAACGGCTTCGTCAACGCGGATAAGCCGGACAGCCAGGACATCTGCTTTGTGCCAAACGGCGATTATGCGCATATCATCGAACTGCAAACCGGCTGCAAGGCCGCGGCGGGCAATTTTATGGATCGATGCGGAAACGTGCTGGGAACGCATCGGGGTGTGATTCATTATACGATCGGCCAGCGGAAGGGGCTGGGGATCGCCGCCGGCGAACCGCTGTACGTATGCAGAATCTGCCCGCAGAGCAATACCGTCGTGCTCGGCAGAAATGAAGATCTGTTCAGCACCGAAGCCGATGCTGCGGATTTTAACTGGATCAGCGGCGAAAGCCTGAAACAGGCGATTCGTTGCAAGGTAAAAATCCGCTATCGTCAGGCGGAACAGTGGGCGACCGTCACGCCGTGCGGCGAACATGATGTACACATTTCGTTCGATGATCCGCAGCGCGCCGTAACGCCCGGTCAGGCGGCGGTGCTGTATGACGGGGATATCGTCCTCGGCGGCGGAACGATTCGGGGATAGGAAAGCAAAAAACTGGCCACCTCTGACGAGGGGGCTGTCAGCGAAGCTGACTGGGGGAGAGATAACGTGCCTTGCGAATTCCTGCAGGTTCTGTGGCAGGGGTTCTCTCCCTCAGACATCGGCAAATGCCGATGCCAGCTCCCTCGTCAGAGGGAGCCAAAAAGCGCGGATCCATGTTTTTCTCATCAGAGGGAGCCAAAAAAGCACGAATCCCTGCCTTTCTCATCAGAGGAAAGCAGGGGTTTGATGTTGATCGGCGTACTTTTGGAGAAAACCGCTGATTTGCGTTATTTTCGTTTTGCATACCGCGATAATTCGTTCATTTGAATCTCGGTTTCATCATCGCGCACGGCGCGCAGCGCCACCATGAACCGGCCGCTGTTGTGCGTGTATTCGCAGGTGACCAGCAGCAGGATCGAATCGCCGTAGCGCACGTCCACCTCCATATCATAGATGGAAAGCGCCTGAAGCCTGCGCACGTAGGCGTCGAATTCATCCGGCTCGAACAGAAACTTACGGATATTGATATAGCTGTCGCTGTCCGGCTCCATGGATGCGGTCAGCACCGCAAAGGGCACGTAGGCGCGGTTCTGATAGATCGTATCGAAGTATACCGTGCCGTGGGTCTTCAGAAAATCCATATCGGCGTACTGGGTCAGCGGACGGAACATCGTGCCGTTCTTCATGTTGTGACCGTACACGATCAGGTTCATATCTTCCGGAACCAGCAGGTTCGATCCATCCAGAAACAGCGTTCCGCCGTTGCTGTCCTCGCCGTCAAAATTGTGATTCAGATAATAATCGTTGTCGTTTTTGCGCTGCACCACGGGCAGAGAAATTTCCTCGCCGATGCGGATGTAGCCGACCGTTTCAGGGTTGCGGGCGAGCAGCGCCTGAAAGGATTCCTGTACGGGCGGCGGCGTTTCCAGCGCGTATACCAGCGTATCCGCGTCCGCCGTAGCGCGCGGCGTGGGGCTGGGCGTGGGCACGGGGGTCGGGGTTGGCGCGGGGGTCGGCGAAGGCGTGGAAATCGCCGTCGGTTCTGCCGCTGCGATCGGTTCATCCTCCGCCTGCCGGAAGATCGGATCATCCATCGCCACGGCGAATGTGGGCGTATCCATGGGGGAAAGCTGCGTTGCCTCCGGCGACCAGCGCGCGTCCTCCTGCGTGTGAATCTGCAGAATCACCTGCGGCGCCGCGGTCGGTTCGATCGTCGGCGTCGGCGCGATCGTCGGCGCTTCGGTGGGCGCGGGGGTCGGCGTCGGCGCGATTGTCGGCGCGGCGGTGGGGATGATCGTCGGTTCGGGCGCTGCGTACAGCGCCTGATATTCGCGGTTTTCCGCTTCGATCCTGCGGCGGTTTGCCGTGTTCCAGCAGATGTAGCCGATGCAGTACAGCATCACGGGAATGCAGATCGTTAAGGTGATCAGCCGTTGGGCGCGGCTGCGCTGATGCACATTGGAACTGCGCAGCTGCTTCGGTATTTTTTTGTACCGGCGCAGCAGTCTGTGGAAAAATCCCGCTTTGCGGCGTACCATGCCCGATCACCTCGCTTTTTTCATCGTTCCATACCATTATATAGCCTTTCGCCGCCGATTGCAAGATGCAGGTAATTCCATGAATACCATCGCCCGCGATCTCATAAGGTTTTCGTGAAGAAGCATTGGGAGGCGGTTCCATGGATCAGTATGCACTTTATCGGGACATAGCGGGCCGATGCGATGGCGATATTTACATCGGCGTCGTCGGTCCTGTGCGAACGGGCAAATCTAGCTTCATTCGGCGGTTCATGGAGCTTATGGTTCTGCCCGGCATTGAAAGCGGCGGCAATCTGGATCGAATGCGGGATGAACTGCCGCAGAGCGGGGACGGGCGCATGGTGATGACGAATCAGATTCGCTTTGTGCCGAACGAGGCGGTTACGCTCGCCTTGCCCGATTCCGGCAGCGCGCGCGTGCGGCTGGTGGACTGCGTGGGCTATATGGTGGACGGCGCGCTGGGCGCGGATGAAAACGGCGAAGCGCGGATGGTGTCCGCGCCGTGGTCGGATCGGCCGATTCCCTTTGATGAAGCGGCGGAAACCGGCACGCGCCGCGTGATCGAGGATCATTCCACGATCGGCGTGGTGGTGACCACGGACGGAAGCATACTGGATCTGCCGCGCGATGCGTATGCGCGCGCCGAGGCGCGCACGATTGCGGAACTGAAGCAGTTGGGCAAGCCGTTTGCGGTGCTGCTCAATTCCACGCATCCGCAGGCGGGTTCTACCATCGATCTGCGCGATGAATTGCAGCGCAGGTACGATGTGCCCGTGATGGCGGCGGACGTTGCGCATATGCGCGCGGAGGATATGCAGAGCCTGCTTTCGGATATCTTAATGGAATTCCCGCTGCGCGAGCTTCGTATCGAAGCGCCGGGCTGGGTCGCCGGACTGGATGCGGATCACTGGCTGGGCGGATCGGTGCTGGAATCGATCCGGACGGCGGCAAAATCCATACATCATATGCGCGACGGCGCAGCGGCGGTACAGGCGATGCGCGATAACGAATATGTGGAAAGCGCGCAGCAGGATCAGCTGAACATGAACGATGGCAGCGCCGATCTGCGCGTTCATATGAAGGAAGGGCTGTTCTACAGGATTCTGGGCGAGGCGTGTGGATGCGAGATCGACGGCGAGGAGCATCTGTTCG
>CAKUOX010000005.1 GCA_934670175.1 uncultured Clostridia bacterium
GGAAACGATTTTTGCTCTGGAAAATGGGATTTTCCGCCGCAAAAATCGTCCCGCGCCCACCGTACACGCCGCTGGGCACGATTGGAAGTTCGAGAGGGCTTTGGCCCTCTCGAGCTCTCAGGGTTTTTTCGACAGACTGAGCAAAACCAGAGTTTTGCGGGTCGGCGGCTCCAGTAAGGAGACGCCGACAATTCGAAAGGGGGAGGAATTAGCAAAACCAGAGTTTTGCGGGTCGGCGGCTCCAGTAAGGAGACGCCGACAATTCGAAAGGGGGAGGAATTAGCAAAACCAGAGTTTTGCGGGTCGGCGGCTCCAGTAAGGAGACGCCGACAATTCCTCTCAAATCATGGCAACCAAAGCGCCGCGTTTTTCGTCTATGGTTTATATAGCAAATCGCAAGGGAGTGTTCCATGGATGATGAAGCGCATTTTTCTGCTGACGCTGGCCGCAGCGCTGCTGTTGAGCCTGACGGCGCTGGCAGCGCCCGAGAGGACGATCCTGATCTATACCCGCTACCAGTCGGACTGGACCCACGAAATGCAGCTCGGCTGGGTGGACAGCGCGGGCGAAATGTGGCGCTGGACGGGCAGTGCGAAGGAAGCCGGCTGGCCGGATGACAGCGAAAAGCAGCAGGCGTGGATGCTCTCGCGCGCGGATGCCGAAAGCCTGGGAAGCCTGTCTGCAAGGGCGCTTTCGGATATAAGCGGGCTGATTCAGGGCGTTCCCGAATTCCAGCCGCAGTGGCGGAGCGCGGCGTGCGACGCGGGGCTTGAGGCGAGCTACGCCGTGCGGGAGGGCGCGGCGCTGCTGCTGGGCGGCTCCGGCGACGAATGGTGCGAAAACACTGCGCCCGATGCGCAGGCGCTGTACCTGCGGCTGCGGCAGCTGTTTCCCGATGTGACCAGCTTTATGGGCGAGGCGGATATGGGGCCGACGGGCTTTGCAAGAACCTCCGTGGCGGCTTTCTGCGGCGTCGATGCCGATAAGCTCGCGGGCGGCCGCTGGACGATCGCCTATCTGGATTGCGAGACCGGCGCGGGCGAAGAAACTGCACTGGAAAGCGCGCCGGATTTCATCGTCGACGGACAGGTGAGCGGCAAGGCGAATGCGACCGGCGTGACGGGCAATACCGAGCTCTACACCTGCTACGCGCCCGACGGCAGCCGCGCGGCGACCTTTGAGTTCTATGGCGAGCTGCTGGTGCAAAGCGACGGCATGTATTATGTGGAATGATCCATGGGCGGCACTTCAGATGTCATAAAGCCGTCCGCAGGGCTTTACGCTGCGGCGCTTGCGCCTGTCGGACGGCGGAAATACAATAATATGGAATCACGCTTCATTGCGGAGACGGGGGAGGGATGCGCATGCTGACTGCGGATCGAAGGCGCGCGTTCGGGCCGTGGCTGGCTGCGGCTGCGGCGCTGTTTTTTGCGCTGATGCTGGCGGACATCAGCCATGACCTTGCCGACCGGAGCCAGAACGCGCTGATCGTATATATGTTCTGCGGCGCGATCACGCCGGTCATGCTGCTTTCGCCGCTGGTAGCGGCCATTCCATTTTCCACGGGCTTTGTGCGCGATATAAACAGCGGCATGGCGGTCTCCATGCAGGTGCGCAGCGGGCGCGGGCGCTTTTTGCGGTCGAAAATATTCTGCTGTGCGCTCAGCGGCGGACTGGCGCTGGCGATCGGCAATATCCTGTTCACACTGGCGGTCAACCTGTGGTTTTCGCAGGATTACGCCGGCTATGCGCAGATGATAAGCGATTTCTGTTACTATGATTTCTCTGCGGGTGTTACCGCGCTGGGGCTGACGGGTTACTATGCCTCCGCGGCGGCGCTGCAGTTCATGGCGGGCGCGTTCTGGGCGCTGGTGGCGCTGGCGGTTTCAGCGTGGCTGCCCAATATTTCGCTGACGCTGTGCGCGCCGCTGATCCTGTATCGGCTGTTTGAGGAAATGGCCGTGCTGGAGCCGGTGTGGCTGTCGCCGTTTCTGCTCCAGCTGGGCAACGTGGGACTGAAAACGGGGCCGACACTGCTGGCGGCGCTGGGCGTATACGGCTGCGGCGGGGCGCTGGCGGCGCTGGTCTTTACGCTGGGTGCGCGGCGCAGGCTGCTCGGAGGTCGATTCACATGAAAAACAGATGGCTTCCCGTTTGTCGGGGCTGCTTTGCACGGCTGATCGCCACGCCGCGCAGCTGGGTGGTACTGATCGTTACGGGGCTGTATTTGCAAAAAACGCTCGCGCCGGTGCGCGCCATGCTGGCGGCGGAAGGGCTTACGGTGAACCCCATGGGGCTGATGGCCTTTCTGCTCAACGATACCGTCGTTACGGCGTTTCTGGCGCTGGCGTGCCTGGCGCTGATGTTCGATGCGCCGTGTACGGATGAGCTGCAGCGCTACCTGATATTGCGCACGGGGCGCAGATCCTGGGCGCTGGGTCAGGCCGCGTACATGCTCTTGACGGTAATGGTCTACCTGCTGCTGGTCACGGTGCTGGCGTGGCTGATGCTCCTGCCCTATATCGAGCTGAGCGCCGATTGGGGCAGCGGCATGCGTGCGCTGGTGGAGGATTTCCAGTGGGAGGCCTACGGCAGTGATCTGAATTACGACGTGTGGATCCCGCGCGCGTATGCGCCGATACCCGCCTGGCTCATCGGCGGCGCGCTGCATGTGCTGTCGCTTTCGCTGCTGTGCATGCTGATGATGCTGGCGAACCTGCTGCTGGATCGGCGGCTGAGCTTCGTGCTGGTCGCGCTGCCGATCGGTTTTGACCTGATGCTGGAGGAATATTTCGGCGTGGAGGCGTATTATCTGTCGCCGCTGTCGCTGAGCAAGCTGTCGGGGCTGGATTACGGCGACCGCATGGGGCGTCCGCCGGTATGGTTCGGCGCGCTGGCGCTCTCACTGCTGCTGGGGCTGTGCATTGCGGCGTTCGTGCGCGGTGCGCGGCGGCGCGAGCTGAAAATGTAAGGGGGCGCAGGGATTATGATACGGATCGAAAATGCGGTCAAGCGCTACGGCAGGAGCACGGTGCTGGATGACGTGAGCCTGCGCTTTGAAAAGGGCGGCATTCACGGGCTGATCGGCCGCAACGGCTCGGGCAAAACGGTGCTTCTCAAGTGCATCGCGGGGCTGTGCCCGCTGGCCTCGGGGCACATCTGGGTGCGCGGCAGGGAGGTTGGCTGCGATGTAGAGATTCCGCCGCGCATGGGCGCGATCATCGAAACGCCCGGCTTTCTGCCCGGCGCGTCCGGCTATGCGAATTTGAAGCTGCTGGCCGATATTCGCGGGCGGATTGGCAAACGGGAGATCTGGGCGGCAATGGAGCGCGTGGGGCTGGATCCGGCGCTGAAGAAGCATGTGTCGGCGTACAGCCTGGGCATGCGCCAGCGGCTGGGCATCGCGCAGGCGATCATGGAAAAGCCGAAGCTGCTGCTGCTGGACGAGCCGATGAACGGGCTGGACGATGAGGGCGTAAGGGACATGCGCGCGCTGTTTGCCGAGCTCAGGGATGGCGGCGCGACGATGTTGCTGGCCAGCCACAATCCGCTGGATATTCAGGCGCTCTGCGACAGCGTGCAGAAAATGGAGCATGGCCGCTGCGTGCGGTTGGACGCGGCATGGGGTGATAATTAAAATAACGCCTTTGACATATCGGATATATATTTGAACGCATCGGCGGCGAAGCGCTCAAAAAAATTCCCGAAAAATATTAAATATGGGTTGACAACGAAAACGAAACATGATATCATAAAGGTGCGAAAGGGAAGTTGAGAAAAGAGGATAGCGAAGACCGAAGCGCAGGGCGCTGCCGGATCTTTCAAAACCCCAAGGCCTGAAGTCGCAACCAGGGTGGAAACGACCGACAAGTGGGAGGACTTAGTTAAGGAAGGCCAGTCTCATCTTTCACGACGAATTTTGCCAAAGTGTGCGAAGGGGGCGAGTCCAATGAACCAGTCTGAAACGGCCAAGGGGTTTGTGCGCTTTGCCTCGGACGCTGTATAGTATAAGCAGCGTCGGCTTCACACTCCGCCGTCCAGGATGTATTCATCGGAAATTCTGTTCAGCCGCGTTTCAGGATGCAGAAAAGATCGGCAGGATGCTTTATCCGCGATAGACTCGAAAATGGAATCCGGAATTGCAGAAGGATCTGGCAGAACATGAGGGATTTGTCCGGAACAGATTGTAGCCCGAGCCTGAAACAGCGTATCGAGCGACAGCGGAGAAGGGTAAAATAACCGGTTTATCGGAAACAACAGCGCCGGGGCAAAGCGGTTTTGTTCAACCAGATAATTATATAGCTTCATATCGCCGCCGGCAGAGAATTGTCGGCGGTGTTTTAGGCTCCGCTCGGCGCGCATATGCGGCGCAGGGGCGCATAATATCGAAAAACAAACATATTGGAAACGGTGGGAGGCGTGCAGCATGAAAAAGAATTGGGTTGTAACGATCGGACGTGAATTTTGCAGCGGTGGTCTTGAGGTGGCTCAGAAGCTGTCTGAGCGGCTGGGCGTGCCGTATTATGATCGCGATATCGTGGATCATGCGGTGGAGATCACCAATCTGAGCCGCGAGATCGTGGAGGAAAATGAAGAAAAGGGCGCGCGCAGGGGCGAGGGCTACGTTCCCAGCTTCTATCGGGAGGATCCCACGCTGGTGCTGCCCGTGCATGCCCGCATCTACACTGCCCAGTGCGACGCCATTCGCCGCTTTGCGGGGCGCGGTTCCTGCGTGATGGTGGGCCGCTGCGCCGACTATGTGCTGGGCGAGTGCGCAAACGTGGTTGACGTTGTATCCGTGTTCATCCGTGCTGATCTGGAAAAGCGCGTGCAGCGCGCCATGCGTATCTATCAGGTCAGCGAGGCCGAGGCGCGCAAGGGCGTGCTGAAGACGGATAAGATCCGCGCCAAGTATTACAACGCGCATACCGGCCGCGACTGGGGCAGCATCGGCAACTATTCGCTGATCGTGGACACCGGCGAATTCGGCACCGACGGCGCGGCGGGCATCATTGCCGCCGCCGTGGCGGAGCTGGAAAGCCGCAAAAAGGGCGAGCTGTAAGACGTTTCCCTGCAGTTTTTGCGCCTGAAAACTCGAAGGATTTCCGCAAAGACTGGAGAAGATAGCAGCGGCGGGGGAGCTTGCTTCCCCGTCCACAGGGTTGTCAAAAAACCTTTGACAGGCTGAGGCAGTCCGGACAGGTGTTTTCTGTACGGACTGCCTGTTGAAGAATAGGAATCAGCAAAATTGGGATCTGGAGGTTTTTTGATGAAAAAAGTGATAATGACATTATGCGTGTTCATTTGTGCGTTTACTTTAATTGCGTGTTCTGGACAACAAACAAACGAACCTCTTACTTTGGGCATCAATGCGATAATAACAGAAATTGATGAAACAAATAAAATCATAACCACAAAAGATAGCGGAGAAGAAGGTGTTTTAGGGGATGCCTGTCTTATTGATTGTTCCAAAATTCCTATGATGTATTGTAACTTTGATACGCAAAATGTTGTAAGAATATTTTTTGATGATTTACAGGTTGGTGATGAAATTATTTTGACTATTCGGAATTCGGAAATAGAAAATTTCCAAAAGGAAGATGGCAATAAAGCAAAAATAGAAGTTGAACAATTACAATTAAGAACACAGAGAATTAAATAAATTCCGATTTATGAGCTGGCGAATCTTTAATTGCTCAAAATGATAGCGCGGCTTTCCGATGCTTTTTTTGCCGTACTCGATCGCTTCTGTGGGACAATAGCAAATACAGGCCATGCAATGGGTGCATTGCTTTCCCCATGCCGGCTTTCCATCCATGAGGGTAATGTTGTTCATCGGGCAGTTCTTAACGCATTTGCCACAGCCGATGCAGGCGTCACTCGCTTGAAACGCAGCGGCCTTCACGAAGAATTGATAGAAAATCGGGTTCACCGGGCCGCTCATGAAGCGGTCATAGAGCTTGTTTCGCGGCACGGGGAAGGGCTGCTCCGCCTGAATGCAAGCGATAGCATCGGCAATAGCAGGCTCGGCAGCCTCCACAATTTTCCGCGCTTCCGCCGTCCCTGGCACGCCGAACATGGCGATATAGTTTTCCGGCATGACAATTTGCGCGGTGCCCATATAACGCAAGCGCTTTTGCTCCGCAAGCCGCCGATTGTATTTTGCCGCATTGCCAATCTCGCTGCCGCAGTCCATCACAAACCAGATGCGCTCCGCAGAGAGCAATTCCGTTTTGGAAAGCCATTCCGATACAATTCGTGGAATGCGCCACGCATAAGTTGGGGCTGCGACGATTATATTGCGCCCCGCCTGCAACGGCGAGCAATCCATTGCCCGGATTTTCGCATTCAAATCCACAATTTCGTCCTGCAGTGCTTCTGCAATCCGCCCTGCGATATAGCGGCTGTTTCCGGTTCCCGAAAAGCACAAAACCATAGACAAGCACCTCCGCAAATTCGATTTAATGCGCGAGCCGGTATATCGCCAATCCATCACGGGTTCCGCAATGGTGAAATCCCTTTTTTATTGCGATTCGTATCGTTGCCTGCTGTGCCGGAACGCATTCTATAACAACGTCCTTTTGCGCCTGCCTTGCCCGGCAGATAAGCTGATCGGTCAGCACCGAAGCATATCCGCGTCCCCAGTGCTCCGGAAGGATCACCCAGCCGATCTCCACGCTTTCTTCATCGTATGCGTGATAGATCACATAGCCGATGAAGCTGTTGTCCGCTTCAGCGGCGTATACGAGCGGCTGAGCGGCCAATCCCGCATGATGCAGAAACGCCTCGGCCTGAGCTCTGTCATAGGGCGGCTCCAGGTAACGCATGACCTCTGGATCGGACAGCAGGCAATACAGCGCATCGGCGTCGCTGCTTTGCATTTTACGGATCGTTATGTTCATCGGACTACCTCATACCGCGATCTGAGATATGAATCTCCCCAAATGCGCGTGCCTTTTCCGCTTCCATATTACCACATAGCCAAAACAGAAGCAAGCTCCAGCAGCCTGCGCTGCTGGAGCACTCAGCTTGTCAAAAAGGTTTTTGACAAGCTGGTGGACGGGGAAGGAGCTCCCCCGCCACTGACACCCTCTCCAGTTTTTGCTAAAATCTTTTCAGATTTTCGGGCGCAAAAACTGCAAGGAAACGATTTTTGCTCTGGAAAATGGGATTTCCCGCCGCAAAAATCGCCCCGCGCCCACCGTACACGCCGCTGGGCGCGATTGGAGGGTCGAGAGGGCTTCGGCCCTCTCGAACTCTCCTGTTTTCTCAACAGAAGCAAGCTCCAGCAGCCTGCACTGCTGGAGCTCTCAGTTTTGCGGTTTCGGCGACGCTTATTCGCGTCCTACCTCAGCCCCTTATTCATGTTCCACATCAGCCCTCGATCATGATCGTGTGCGGGCTTTCGATCCTGCGCGCGTCAGCCTTCGGCACGTTGATGGTCAGCACACCGGATTCATACTTGCACTTGACTTCCTCCGGCCGCACATCGCCGACGTAGAAGGTGCGCTGGCTGGTGCCCACATAGCGCTCCTGCCGGATGACCCTGCGGGTATTCTTTTCCTTTTCATCCTTGTCCAGCCCCTTGGATGCGGTAATGGTCAGATAGCCGTCCTTCAGCTCAATGCCGATCTCATCCTTCTTGAAGCCCGGCAGGTCAACATCCAGCTCATAGCCTTCCTCGGTCTCATGCACGTCGGTCTTCATGATACGCGCGGCGTTCTTGCCGTAGAGCGTCTTATCCATATTCCACATATCCCGTCCAAAGGCATCATTGAACAGATCATCAAACAAATTTTCACTGAACATCATAGGCAACATAAGTCAAACTCCCTTTCTCTATTGCCGTGGTTTCCTGGGCGCTGCGCCCGGAATACCGCTATGCTCTTTTAGGTTTGCCCCGTCCGTTCGGGCTTCATACGCCCTTCCCTTCGGAACGATTATTATTATAGTCGTTTTGCTAGCACTGTCAAGAGGTGAGTGCTAACGTTCACAATTTGTTCATATCTGCATTTTTAAGGGCAGCGTATGCGAACCGTAATTCATATTGCGTTTATAAAGATATGATACAAATAGTACATAGAATCATGCAGAGCATATCATTGCGATCGATTTCAGGAGGTGAACGGCATGGAACAGGTGCGTCCCGTAATTACCGGCGAGCTTCGCAAGCATATCGTCACCGTGCCCGAGGCGATCTTTCGCGCCAGCGGCATCGTGGTGATGGGCAGGCGCATCAAGTCGCTGTTGTTTTCCACGGACATCGCTATCATCAGCAATTGCAATGCCGATGCGGTGCTGGCGGTGTATCCGTTTACGCCGCAGCCGCGCATCGCCAACGCCATCGTCACATCATCGAGCATTCCGGTGTTCTGCGGCGTGGGCGGCGGCGTGACAAACGGCGAGCGTTCCGTCATGCTGGCGCGCGCTGCCGAGGGGCTGGGCGCATACGGCGTGGTGGTGAACGTGCCGATTACGAACGACGCCATCGCCCGCATGAAGGCGACCATCGACGTGCCGGTCATCGCCACGGTGGTAAACCGGAGCATGGACATCGAAGCGCGGTTGTCGGCGGGTGCGGCGATATTGAACGTTTCCGCGGCCGAGCGCACGCCGGAGCTGGTACGCGACATTCGAAAGGATTTTCCGGATGTGCCCATCATCGCTACCGGCGGTCCGACGGATGAATCGGTGGAGCCCACCATCGCGGCCGGCGCAAACGCCATCAGCTATACGCCACCGTCCACCAAGGTGCTGTTTCAAAGCATCATGAACGGCTATCGGCAGAGCTGACCGCCGCACTGAAAGCGTATTTTTCCATACTGCGACTCCCATGCGAGCCGCGTCCGGCAGGGCGCTTTCCCAAATCTCCTGCAATTTTCCCCCCCTCACAATCCCCTCCTGCCCTGCCGGACGAATTTAAAATAATAAAGACAAAAGGCGTTCATCCACTCTGCAAAATGGATGAACGCCTTATAATTATTTATTTCCGTATTTTATTCGCCGTAGATGAAATCGTGCAGCAGCGCCGCATTTTTCTCGTAATTGGGCTGGATGCACCAGTATTCCCCGACGTAGCCGGTGCTATAGGTTCCCTCTGCGGGCAGGCGCAGCTGCTTTACGTCGTTCAGATCGACGTTCATGCCCACAGTCGCCAGCAGCATCAGATCATCCAGCGACAGGTTGGTCTCCACCTGATCCAGCAGCTGCTTGCCCACGGCCATCAAGGTCAGCAGCGAGTTTTCCTGCTTGAGCTTGTTGGCAATCGCCATCAGCACGCTGCGCTGGCGATCCGTGCGGGAATAGTCGCCGTGGCCATTGGTGCGGTTGCGCGCGTGGCAAACGGCCTGCGCGCCGGTCAGGTGCACCAGGCCCGCGTTGGTAAGATTCTCGCCCGGATCGGCGTTTGCACCGGTATACTGCGCGGTTTCCTTCGCGTTCTGATTGATGTATTGGCGCTCTTCCTCGGTGATCTCCAGATCCAAGCCGCCCAGCATGTCGATCAGCTCGACCAGACCGGCGACGTTGACCATGACGTATTTGTCGATATCGAGGCCGAAATATTCGTTGATGGTGCTCATGGCCAGCTCGGGGCCGCCGAATACCGTGGCGGCATTGAGCTTCTGGTTGCCATGCCCCTGGATATGTACCCACATGTCGCGCATCAGGCTGGTCATTTTGACCTGATTGGTTTTCGAATTTACGGAAACCACGATCATCGAATCCGAGCGGTCGTAGCCGTCCTGGGCGTGCGCGTCGCAGCCCAGCAAAAGGATGTTCTGCCAGCTGCTCTCTTCTGTTTCAGCCAGCGCCGCGACCGGCAGCAGTGCCAGAACCAACAGGATTACGATCAGTTTCTTCATGCTTTGGTTTACCTCCGAATATGGCTGCCCATTTGTTCATTGAGCTGTATGCCATTATAACCCATGCAGATTATACCAGGGTTAATATGAGGGGACATCTATTTGTAAAAATACAGATTGCGCGGGCGGATCGCCTGCATCCCGCCATTGACTTTGCCGCGCGCTCTGCGCTACAATGGTTCTGCAAAAAAATGTGGGCGGAGGAAACAGGAATGATTGAAGTGGTAGCGGCAATGACCACGCACGGCGGGCGATTCATGATCTGCCGGCGTCCGGCGGGCAAGGCCAATGCTGGACTATGGGAGTTCCCGGGCGGCAAGCTCGAGCCGAATGAAACGCCGCAGGCGGCGCTGCGCCGCGAGATTCGCGAGGAGCTGGGCATGGAGATCTGCGTGGGCGCGCTGCTGGCGGATGCGATGCACGGCGAGATCCACCTGTCGCTCTACGCTGCGGAGATCGAGCATGGCGCGCCGGTGCTGCTCGAGCACAGCGCCATTGCCTGGATACGGGATGACGAGATCAATAAATACGCCCTTTGCCCCGCAGACCGCGAGCTGCTGCGGAGGCTGGGAAAGCTACTATAAAAAAGGGAAGGTGGGCGCCGGTGAAGCGCCCACCTTTAAACAAGGCATGAAATCAGTCCAGCACCGCAAGTACCTCGTTCAGCGCGGGGATGGAGGCCGCCGCGCCCGGACGGGTGACGGAAATAGCTGCCGCACGGCTGGCGATTTTCAGCGCGCGGGCAATGGCTTCGCCGCGGGAAATGGCGGCGAAGAAGAAGCCGGTGAAGGTATCGCCCGCGGCGGTGGTGTCTACCGCACGCACGGTGTAGGCGTTCTGGCGTTCGATGCGGCCGTCATGCGCGCAGACGCTGCCGTCGCCGCCGAGTGTGAGCACGATCTTTGCGCCGGGGAAGTGCTCGGCCAGCCGCTCGGCCATGCCTTCGGTGTCCTCTGCGCCGGAGAGCGCCGCGCCCTCGATCTCGTTTAAGATGAACCAGTCGATCTTTTCGAGCGGCAGCGCCTTCAGATTGTCCGCGATGGGCGAGGGGTTCAGCACGACCTGCATGCCCTTCTGATGCGCCTGCTCGATGATGCGGTCGATGAGGTTGATCTCGTTTTGCAGGATCAGCAGGTCGCCGGGCGCAAAGGGTTCGAGCGCCTCGCGGATGAAGTCCTCGGTCACGCATTGATTTGCGCCGCCGTAGAGCAGGATACAGTTGTTGCCCGCGGGTTCGACCTGAATGATGGCGTTGCCGCTGGGCGTGTCTACGGTGCGCACAAGGCAGGTGTCCACGCCGTTTTCATTCAGGAAGCTGCGCAGCAGCTCGCCGTCGGGGCCGACCAGACCGGCATGATACACCTCCGCGCCCGCGCGCGCCAGCGCGACTGACTGGTTCAGTCCCTTGCCGCCTACATTGCGCGTAAAGCTCGTGGAGGACAGCGTTTCGCCCGCGCGGACGAAGTGCGGCATCTGGTATACCATATCAATATTCAGAGAGCCAAAGTTGAGTATTTTCATATTGAGTTCACCTTTCGCATTTTAAGAAGTACTATCATTATATCGCCGGAGCCGCACGGCTTCAAGCGCTATTATGCACAAATGTTTGGCTGCGGCGCATCAGTTCCATACGCGATGCGTATCAAAATAATCCTCCGCATCCTTCGCTCGATCAGACTGATAATTTGCATTTAATATCTGCTCAACCTGATTATATCATCTGTGGGCCGCAGATGTCAAGCGCGCGCCGATTTGACAACGGGGGAAAAACGTGTATAATACATTATGGGTGTATATATGAAGTGCATATGCGCGGAAAGGACAATTTCAATGGCAAAGATGACCAGCATCGGCGGACAGGCGCTGATCGAGGGCGTTATGATGCGCGGCCCGGAGAAGACCGCGATGGCCGTTCGCAATACCTCTGGCGAGATCGTGGAGGAAATATACGATACTGCGGGCAAGGATCGCCCGAAAATATGCAAGCTGCCCTTCATTCGCGGCATATTCAATATGTACGATTCGCTGCGCTTCGGCTACAAGTGCCTGATGCGCTCGGCGGAGCTTTCCGGTCTGGACGCGGAGGAAGAGCAGAAGAAGGCGAACAAGAAGCCGTCGCGCTGGGACAAGCTGTTTGACAAGCTGCTGATGCCCATCGCCACGGTGCTGGCCGTGGCGCTGGCGCTGGGCTTGTTCATGTATCTGCCGATGAAGCTGTGGCAGTGGATCACTGCCGGCAGCGCCGCGGCGGACAATTACGCGCTGCGCGCCTGCTTTGAGGGCGTGCTGCGCATAATCGTGTTCATCGCCTATGTGTGGCTCACCAGCCTGATGAAGGACATTCGCCGCACCTATATGTACCACGGCGCGGAGCACAAGACCATCTTCTGCTACGAGGCGGAGCTGCCGCTGACGGTGGAGAATGTGCGCATTCAGAAGCGCGAGCATCCGCGCTGCGGCACGTCGTTTCTGATGCTGGTGCTGATTGTGGGCATCGTGATTTCCATGTTTATCCGCATCAGCTTCCTGCCGCTGCGCATGCTGGTGAAGCTGCTGACCTTCCCGGTGGTCGTGGGCGTGGGCTACGAGCTGATCAAGCTGGCAGGGCGGAAAAACAATGCGTTCACGCGCTTTATTTCTGCGCCCGGTCTGGCGCTGCAGCATATTACCACCCGCGAGCCGGACGACAGCATGATCGAATGCGCGATCGCCGCGATGAAGCGCGTGATCCCCGAGGACGGCAGCGATCAGTGGTGATTGCGGAAAATTTCATAGGCCATACGGCATTTCCGCGCTTAAATGTGTTCTGAGCGCGGAAATCGTTTCTTAAATGCAGGGATCGGCAAAATCCCGCTTTGGGGGGAGCTGGTTCAGCGGCACGGCTGCCATTTGGGCTGCGTCGCCGGTGCGTAAGGAAGCGCGCCGATAATTCTCAGATCATTTTCTCAATTGTTTCAGGAGGCTGAATTCCCATGAAGCAGGCTGAAAAAACGAAAAACAGGCGTCATCACCGCGTGCGCACCGACCATTCCGGCTTTCTGCGCCGCCTGCTGGAGCTGGCGCTTGCGGCGCTGGGCGTGACGCTGGTGGTGGAGGGCTTTAATCAGGCCAGCGTGAGCCGAATGTTGGATTACCTCGCGCACCATACGGCGTATTTCGCGCTGAATTATCTGGTGGTGCTCACCGCGTTGTCGGTGGCGGAGCTGTTTAAGCGCCGCCGCGCCATGCTGATTACGCTGAGCGCCATATGGATCATTCTGGGCTTTTCCAATTATATGGTCTGCCACAACCGCACGCTGCCGCTGGTGGGTGCGGATCTGATTCTGCCCAAGGGCTCGCTGGAGCTGGTGACGGTCTATTTCACCTGGCCGCAGATCATCGGCGGCTTTCTGGCGGCGCTGGGGCTGGTGATCGGGCTGATCGCGATGTTCTCCCGCCTGCCCAGGCGCAAGCGCGTGAACTACGCCACGGCGGTGGGTGGCTGCGCGGCGCTGGTGCTGCTGACGATGTGCATCAATATGCTGGCGGTCAAGGGCGACGCCCTGCCCGAGCGCTATACCGAGCGCGTGAACAATTACCGCGAATATGGCTTCTCCACCTGCTTCGTGTTCAGCTTTGGCGAGCACGGCATCAACAAGCCCGATGCGTATTCGCAGGAATCTGTGGAAGAGATACTGGACGAGATCGACGTGCCGCAGCAGGAGCAGGCGACCGCCGCGCGCTTCAGCGAGAGCGACGTGAGCCGGCCGAACCTGGTGTTCGTGCAGCTGGAATCCTTCTTCGACGTCAACAGCGTGACCGACGCGCAGTTCAGCCGCGATCCCACGCCGAATTACCACGCGCTGCTGGAGCAGTGGCCGAACGGCAGGCTGTATGTGCCCACGATCGGCGGCGGCACGGCCAACGTGGAGTTCGAAGTGATGAGCGGCATGGACATGGATTTCTTCGGCGCGGGTGAGACGCCCTACAACACCATCATGCAGGAGGTCACCTGCGAGACGCTGCCCTACATTCTGAAAGACTATGGCTATACCTCGACGGCGCTGCACAACAACACCGGCGTGTTTTTCACCCGAAACGCAGTCTATGCGAACCTGGGCTTTGATCGCTTCGATTCGCTGGAATACATGCAGGGGCCGAAGTATACCCGCGTGGGCTGGGCGCGCGACGTGGTGCTGACGGACGAGATACTCCGCGCGCTGGACAGCACCGACAGCCGCGATCTGGTGTTCGCCATTACGGTGGAGTCGCACGGCAAGTATGGCGATACCTACGAATACCGCAAGGGCGATGTGCAGATCCTCGCGCTGCCGGAGGATGCGTATCTCGCGCCCTTCCAGAATTATGTCAACACCATACCGGATGTGGATCTGTTCATATCGCAGCTGGTGGACGCGCTCGAAAATTACGACGAACCGGTCGTGCTGGTGCTCTACGGCGATCATCTGCCGGGGCTGGGGCTCTCATCCGATATGCTGGATACCGGCGATTTCTACGCCAGCCACTACCTGATCTGGAACAACTACGGCGCAGAATTCGAAGCGCCGGACATGCAGGCCTATCGCCTCAGCGCGGAGCTGACGCGCCAGCTGGGCATTTCCGGCGGCGTGCTCAACAAATTCCATCAGACCTATCCTGTGGATGAAGAGGGCGACGATTATCTGGAAAAGCTGCGCATGCTGGAATACGACATGCTCTACGGCGATCAGGGCGCCTACGGCGAGGCGGGCTCCTATCAGCCCACCAATCTGCAAATGGGCATTACGCCCATCGTGGCCGACAGCGCCGTGCTGGAATATGGCCGCCTGCTGGTGACCGGCGAGAACTTCACGCAGTTCAGTACGATCATCTCCGGCGATGAGCAGCTGGATACGGTGTTCATCGACAGCCGCCACATCGCCGCGAAGCTCGACGACGAGGCGCAGAGCGAGCTCGGCGGGCGCGTGTGCGTGGCGCAGGTCGCATCCGAGGGCGAGGAGCTGAGCCGTACGAAGGAAATCGTGATTCGGAAAAACTAAGCAAGTACTATGAATGTAGAAGAGGGGGGCTCCGCCGCGCGGCGGAGCCCCCTCAGTCTGTTGACAGTGAATAGCTGTACAGAAATCAGATTATTCCGTGATGACCACGGTCGTGCCCTTTGGGCAGTTTTCGTAGATCCACTTGGCGTGCTCTACCTTCAGACGGATGCAGCCGTGGCTGGCACGGCGGCCGAGCTTGCGCACGGAGGTCTTGTTCAGCACCTTGCCGCGGGAGTAGACCACCGAGTGGAACATGATGCCGCCCACGATATGGTAGCCCCACTTGGCGTAGCAGTCGAACTTTTTGAAATAGTACCATTCTCCGGTGCCGGAGGGGCCGATCGACTGATAGGTGCCCAGCGGCGTTTCCGTTTCGGCGCCCTTCAATCCCGTGGAGCAGATCATTTCGCCCAGATAGGTGTTGTAGCCGGAGCCGTCCCACTGGTAGACATAGACGCGCTGATCCGTCACGTTGATCACCAGCTTGTAGGGATTGACGAATTCCTCGGAGGGCACGGCGTCCGCGGCGAACAGGCGGCGCTGCGTGGCCTCATCGGCGATGGCGGTCTGCGCCAGGTTGTTCTTTTTCTGGAAATACAGCAGGGCGCGGCTGGTCGCCTGGTCAAATTCGCCGTCCACGATGGCCAGATAGTTCAGTGTATGCAGGCGGCGCTGCACGCGCTCGACCTCCACGCCGCTGTCGCCGCTGGCGACGGTCTGTGCGTACACGTCGAAGGCATACTGTCCATCCACGAAGGCGAGCACATCGTCGGTAATGGCGGTCAGATCGTCCGCCTCCAGCGGCACGTCCTCGGCGATGGGCGCGTCGTCCAGCCCCAGACCGACGGTGGGCGTAGGCGTGTTCACGGGTTCGGGGCTCGGGGTGGGGTGGCTGCGCAGGTAGATGTGCAGATAGCTCTTGAAGCTGCTCACGGCGGCGCCGGTCGCCGAGCCCGCCTTGCCGTCGGGCTGATCCGCCAGGAAGCCCCAGATCATCAGCTTTTCCTGCGTACGGTAGGCCACGCTTTCGGGATCCATGGAATTGGCGGCGGTCACCAGCTCCGCGCCGGAGAAGAGCAAGCTCTGCAGCGCAGGGTCGGCCTCGCCGGTCTCGGTCAGCTCGTTCGCGCGCTGGAGCGCGGAAATGGCGTCCTCGGTATTCTTGCCGAACACGCCGTCGGCCTCTTCCTTCAGGTAGCCCAGCTCTGCCAGACGGAGCTGCAGGCGGACGATGGCGGTGGAATCCTCGCCGTCGCGGTCGCCGCGCTTGAGCGTGGTCAGCGCTTCACCGGTACTGTCGCCATAGATGTCGCCATCCTCCGCGCCGTCCTCGGCAGCGGCCATTTCGGCCGCTTCCTCAGCGCTCGCGGTGGGCAGCGCCGCCGTTTCGGCCATGGCCGGCAGGCAGGAAGCAAGTATTGCGATCAGCAGCATCAGGCTTAGATATTTGCGCAGCATGGATACACCTCGTCAATGGTAATAAATAATATGAAATAGCGTGGGGTCAACGCGCGGGCTCCGGCGTGATACGGATCACGTGCTCGCCCACCTGGACCGGCCGATCCTCCACCATATAGCTGCAGGCGCACAGCAACAGTGCCAGCGCGGCCAGCAGCGCCGCCAGCTTTAGCTTCATGGGCGCGTTTCCTCACTTTGTCAAACTCAGGTTCTTTCATTGTAGTACAGAAGCGGCGCCATATTCCATTCTTTTCATGTTAAAAAGGAAGTACAAAAATAGGCCCGCCCGCCGCAGTTGCGGCGGGCGGGCTGGAAAGATTTCAGTTATAGATTATGCAAAGGGATTCTCATCCTTATAGAGCATGTGCGCGGGCTGGTTGAACTTCACGTTTTCGATGCCCAGCAGCTTCATCACGCTGAAGAGCGCCTTGCCAGCCTTGCCGAACGCTACTGCGCCGTGATGCGGATAGCCGTCCGCGATCAGCACATGGCGGTAGAAGCGGTTCATTTCCTTGATGGCGAACACGCCGATGCCGCCGAACGACTGCGTGGCCACCGGCAGAACCTCACCCTGCGCGATGTAGGCCTGAAGCTGGCTGTCCTTGTTGCCCTGCAGGCGGTAGAAGGTGATGTCGCCGGGGATGATGTCGCCTTCCAGCGTGCCGCGGGTGATGTCCGGCTCGCCGCCGTGCTCGAGGCCGCGGTTCATAATCAGCTGATAGCTCATCTTGCCCTTCACCAGGCGGCACATCGGCGTATTGCCGCAGTGGAAGCCCATGAAGGTCTCGTTGTGGCGATAGTCGAACTTGCCCTCGATGGACTGCTTATACATATCGGCGGGCACGGAGTTGTTGATGTCCAGCAGCGTGACCGCTTCGCCGGTCACGCAGGTGCCGATGTACTCGCTCAGCGCGCCGTAGATGTCCACCTCGCAGGCGGTGCAGTAGCCCATCGCGGTCAGACGGCTGTTGACATAGCAGGGCACGAAGCCGAATTCCGTCTGGAACGCGGGCCAGCACTTGTTCGCCAGCACCACATATTCGGAGGAACCGCGGTTGGCCTCGATCCAGTCCAGCAGCGTCAGCTCATACTGCGCCAGCTTCGGCAGAATGCCGGGCATCTTGTTGCCTTCGCCCAGCTCGTCTTCCATTTCCTTGATCTTGGCGGGGATGCGCGCGTCGTTCGCGTGCTCGTGGTAGGCCTTGAGCAGATCCAGCTCGGAATTTTCCTGAATGTTCACGCCCAGCTTGTACAGCGGCGCGATCGGCGCGTTGCACGCCAGGAAGTCCCACGGACGCGGACCGAAGGAAATGATCTTCAGGCTCTTGAGACCCAGCAGCGTTCTGGCCACGGGCACGAATTCCTCGATCATGTCTGCGCATTCCTCAGCGGTGCCCACCGGATATTCCGGAATATAGGCGTTCACGCCCATCAGCTTCAGGTTGTAGCTGGCGTTGAGCATGCCGCAATAGGCGTCGCCGCGCTCGGAGGAGAGCACGCCGATGTTTTCTTCCGCCGCCGCCACGAACATCACGGGGCCGCCGAACTTTTTCGCCAGAAGCGTTTCTGGATATTCCGGACCGAAATTGCCCAGGAACATGACCAGCGTGTTCACGCCGGCCGCCTGCAGATCGGCGTAGGCCGCCTCGACGTCCTTGTCGATGCCGCCCTCAACGATGACCGGACACTCGTGAATGGCAACGTTGCGCGCCTTCAGCACTTCAACGATGGCCTTGCGGCGCTTTTCGGACAGCGCAATGGGGAAACAGTCGCGGCTCACGGCCACGATGCCCAGCTTGACCTGAGGGATATTCTTCATGATAAACAGACCTCCTCGAAAAGTAATTTAGAATGGCTTCCAGTATGCCTTATCACCCAGATGTTAACGTATACATCATATCAGCTTTAATGCGGAACGTCAAGGGATAAACTGCGTTTGCAGCTTTAAAAGTGTTTTATGTTGCCTTGAAGCGCACATGTAACAAGAATCGTATGTGCGTTTTGTGCATTTAGACGCCGACTCGCGTGTTTAAGCGGCGCTCCGTAGAGATCCGGGGGATTTTTTCGGCAGCTGGCGCAGCCCGTCCCTGGCAGGGCGCGGCTGCTGTTTTATTTCTGCATTTCATAAGAAAGAGCTGCCCTTATTGCAGGGCAGCTCATGCAAGTATGAATCGTTTTATCGTTTAGAAATCCGCGTTGCCGGTGGTGCGGGGGAAGGGCAGTACGTCGCGAATGTTGGCGATGCCCGTTAGATACATAATCATGCGCTCAAAGCCCATGCCAAAGCCCGCGTGCTCTGCGGTGCCGTATTTACGCAGCTCCAGATACCACCAGTAATCCTCGGGGTTCATGCCCAGCTCCTCGATGCGCGCCTTGAGCACATCATAGCGCTCCTCGCGCTGAGAGCCGCCGCACAGCTCGCCCACGGCGGGCACCAGCAGGTCAGCCGCCGCCACGGTCTTGCCGTCGTCATTCATGCGCATGTAGAACGCTTTGATCTCCTTCGGCCAGTCGGTCACGAATACGGGCTTGCCGAAGTGCTTCTCGGTCAGGTAGCGCTCATGCTCGGTCTGCAGGTCGCTGCCCCAGAAGATGGGGTATTCGAACTTCTCGCCGCAGTTTTCCAGAATGCGAATGGCCTCCGTATAGCTGCAGCGCACGAATTCGGAATCGCGCACGAACTTTAGCCGGTCGATCAGCCCCTTGTCCACGAAGCTGTTCAGGAAATTCATTTCCTCGGGGCATTCCTCCAGCACGGCGGAAATGATGTATTTCACCATTTCCTCCTGCAGATCCATGTCCTCCTTCAGCGTCGCGAACGCGATTTCCGGCTCGATCATCCAGAATTCTGCGGCGTGGCGCGGCGTGTAGGATTCCTCGGCGCGGAAGGTCGGGCCAAAGGTATACACATTGCGGAAGGCCATGGCGAAGGTCTCGGCGTTCAGCTGGCCGGAAACGGTGAGCGATACGGGCTTGCCGAAGAAATCCTTCGTGAAATCCACAGTGCCGTCGTCGTTCAGCGGCTGAGCGTTCGCATCCAGCGTGGTCACGCGGAACATTTCGCCCGCGCCCTCGCAGTCGCTGCCGGTGATCAGCGGGGTATGTACATAGACATAGCCCTTATCGTGGAAGAAGCGGTGAATGGCCTGCGCGGCGACGCTGCGCACGCGGAACGCGCACTGGAACAAATTCGCGCGCGGACGCAGATGCTGTATCGTGCGCATGTATTCCAGCGTATGGCGCTTTTTCTGCAGCGGGTAGTCCGAGGGGCTCTCGCCCACCACGGTCACGCTGTCCGCCTTCAGCTCGAAGGGCTGCTTCATATCGGGGGTGAGCACCAGCGTGCCCGTCACCTCGATGGCCGCGCCCACGCCGATGGCGCGCGTCGCTTCCCGATAATTATTCAGCTTGCTCTCCTCCAGAATGATCTGAAGATTCCGGAAATAGCTGCCATCGTTCAGTTCAACGAAGGCAAACGCCTTGCTTTCGCGCATCGTGCGCACCCAGCCGTTCACCTTCACCTCCGGCAGATCGCTCGCCGGCATATTGGTGTAAAGCTCACGCACCAGATAATGCTTCATAAAAAACGTCCCCCTTTCAGATAATTCATTTTAACATTATAGCCATTTTGCGGGCGGATGTAAAGCCGTCCGGCGTAAAAAATCGGGTATGAAGCAAAGAAAGGGGGGAATAGCGCTTATTTCTGCGCGTCCACAGGCGGCACCATCTGGGCGTACTTCTTAAGCAGCTTCGGCGTGCTGGTGTAATAGCGCTTATCCTGATTGAGTGCCGCGATGCGCGCCATTTCATCATTCGTCAGGGCAAAATCGAACAGGTCGAAGTTCGCCTTGATGTGATCGGGGTTCTTCGAGCCGGGAATGACGATGTTGCCGTCCTGCATGTGCCAGCGCAGGATGATCTGCGCGGCAGACTTGCCGTACTTTTTGCCCAGCTCGGCAAACAGCGGCTCGTTCAGCAGCGCCTTATCGCCGTGTCCCAGCGGGTACCACGCCTGCGGTACGATGCCGTTTTCTTTCAACAGCTTTTTCAGCTCCGGCTCCTGATTGTAGGGGTGCAGCTCGGTCTGCAAAACGGTGGGACGCACCCGGCAGACGTTCATGATCTCCTTAATCTGATCTGCATTGAAGTTGGAAAGGCCGATGGTGCGCACCTTGCCTGCCTCGCAGGCCTGTTCCATCAGGCGATAGCCCGCCAGATAATTGCCTGCGGGCTGATGGATCAGCAAAAGGTCGATATAGTCGGTATCCAGCCGCGCAAGCGTCTTTTCCACCGCGTCGGGCTGCTCGTAGAACGCAGGCCACAGCTTGGTTTCGAGGAAGATTTCCTCGCGGGGCAGGCCGGACTTCTTCATCGCGCGGCCCACCGCCTTTTCATTGACGTAGGCGTTCGCCGTGTCGATCAGGCGATAGCCGCCTTGCAGCGCGGAGAGAACGGAGGCCTCCGCTTCGTCCGGAGTCAGCAGAAAGGTTCCGATGCCCGCCATGGGCATTTTGACGCCGTTATTCAAGGTTACATATTCCATAATGATGCCTCCTCAGATCGTTTTGTTTAGCTTTTCGGCTTCCGCCTTGTTGGTCGCCATGCCCTCATAGCGCATGCCATATAGCGCGGCGAAGCGCTTCATGGTGTATTCACCCGCTTCCAGCATCCACTTTTCCGGTGCGGCGCCCTGGAACACGAAATACAGCCTGCGGCCAGACAGCCCGCCGTTTTCCACCTTTCCGTAGAAGCGGTCGAGGACATTGCGGATGCTGCCGCAGATATTGTGCCAGTACAGCGGCGAACCGATGACGATGGTGTCCGCCGTTTCCATGGCGGCGATAACGGCGTTCAACCCGTCGCCTGGAAGCTGCTGGCCGTAGGCGCCGATGGTATAGTCGGTCAGGCTTAGGGTCTCATAGTCCCTGCCCTTGAGAAGCGCTGCCGCCAGAGCGGCGGTATTGCCGTGCCGGTTGGGGCTGCCATTGATAAACAGAATGCTCATGATCGTTTTCCTCCTGATTTTTAATTTACCTGCACTCCAGCAAGATTTCATAGATCTCATCGTGGGTCAGCTTTTTGCAGCAGCCCGCGGTGATATTCGTGGAATCTGCCACGGCGCGCAGATCGGTGCCCTCGGGAAGGCCCAGCTCGGTAAAGGTCGTCGGCAGGCCGATCTCCTTGATGAACGCCGCCAGCGCTTCAACGCCCGCCAGCGCCGTGGCTTCGTCGCAGCCCCTGGGCGCAATGCCCCAGACGTTTTGGGCAAAGCGCGCAAAGCGCGCCGCGTCCGCCTTATAGAGATGGCGGTACAGCACGGGATGAATCACCGCCAGACCCTTGCCGTGGTTGCAATTGGTGTACGCGCCCAGCTGATGCTCGATCTGATGCGCCTGGAAACCCGTGACCTTGCCGATCTTCAGCACGCCGTTTTCCGCCATGGCCGACGCCTACGCCAGCTCGCTGCGGGCTTCATAATTGTCGTGATCCCGCATCAGCGCGCGGATGTTGCGGATGACGCTGCGCATCACGGCTTCATTGATGTCGTCCGACAGGTTGTTCTCGTTCGGCTTGCCGAAATAGGTTTCCATCGCGTGGCTCAGCATGTCGAACGCGCCGGAGATCACCTGACCGAAGGGCACGGACAGCGTGTACGTCGGATCGAGGAAGGCGAAATCCGCCTGCGCGCCGAAGATGCCGGACTTGAGCTTCTTTTCCTCGTGGGTAATCACTGCGCCCGCGTTCATCTCGGAGCCGGTGCCGAACACCGTCACGATGGTGCCCAGCGGGATAAACTGGCTGGGAAAGGTGTGCTTGACCATCTCCATGTCCCAGATGTCCTCGTCCAGCTTCGCCTGCGCGGAGACGATCTTGCAGCAGTCGGACACCGAGCCACCGCCCACGGCGAGAATCAGATCGACGCGGTTCTCCCGCGCCAGAAGCGCGCCCTCCTGCACCTTTTTATAGGTGGGGTTGGGCATGATGCCGGAAGCTCGATCACCGTCTTGCCCTGCGCGTTCAGGATGCCCATCACTTCGTCGTACACGCCGTTGCGCTTTATGGAGCCGCCGCCGTAGGCCAGCATCACCGTCGGGCCGTACTTTTTGAGCAGGCAGCCCAGATATTCCTTCACGCCGCCCCTGCCGAAATATACTTTGGTCTTGTTCTCGAAAATGAAGTTATTCATAGCTTGCGCTTCCTTTCAAAATTCGTCGCTGTGCTGACGTGCCGGATGATTTCGGCGCGCGGTTCATGACTCACCCGATCACGGAGGACGCCCATGATTTTACCGTCTTTTCTGCGCCATTCACGCGATTGCCGTTGATCGAGAGCGCGTTGTCGGTCAGCACCGCTGCATTCGCTGCCAGCGAGGCCAGCAGAATTTTCGTTTTCTTCTTCATGCTTGCATCCCCCTTGTGTTCGCCTCTATTATAAATAAAGCGAGACCTCCTGAGAAGTCTCGCTTTGTTCATGGGTATATACCTTTGGGTTATATTAACCGTACAGCTCCTTGCCAACCGCTTTTGCCACATCCAGAAAGCGCTGCACGATGGGCGACGGATCGGGCGAATGCAGGATGCCGTAGGGAATGCTGTGATCCCATTCCACGGGAATGCTCTTGAGCAGCGGATGAACGCTTGCCCAGCCGGAGATCGACAGCAGCACATTGTTGGCGCTTTCGCAGCGATTGAACACATCCATGTTGTAAAACTCAAAATCCACGATATGAATCTGCGGATGGTGCTGCCAGAGCTCATCGCGCAGCTGATCGACATAGTGGCTCCAGCCGCGGTGCATCAGCATCAGGTTTTCACCGTAGAGATCGGAGAAGTGCAGCTTATCCATGAGCGCCAGCCGATGGTGGATGGACACTGCGCATTCAAAGGGCGCGCACCAGATGCAGCCCCGCGCAGCCGCGCAGCGCCAGCATGGTCTCATCAAAAATACCGCCCAAGCGACGCTTCCAGCAGGTTGATCTGCTTGATGACGGCAGTCGGGGTGATATACGCTTCCTCGGCGGCTTTGCTGAAGCTGCCCGCGTCGGCCACGCGCGTGAAGGTTTCAAGCTGCGGATTGTACACGGCGGTTCACGCTCCCTTTCTCTGTTCCTATTTATATTGTACCCGAGGCGCAGGCTTCTCGCAAGTACCTGCGGTAAATATTATAACCTTTGGGTATATACTCATAAACAAATGGAGACTTCCGCCGCGGCTGATTCGGCCTTATAATGCAAGCGTCGGGTTGAGAGCCGACTGAATGAGTCGAAAGGAGAAATCAATTATGAAAAAGCTGATCGCATTCGTATTGACTCTGATCTTTGCGCTGACCGCCGCCGCAGCCTTCGCGGAAACGCCTGAAACCGGCAAAACGCTGATCGTTTACTATTCTGCCACGGGCAGCACCGAGCGCATCGCCAGCATCATGGCGGAGAAGATCGATGCAGATGTTTTTGAACTGGAGCCCGTGCAGCCCTATACCGATGACGACCTGAACTGGACGAACAGTGACAGCCGCGTCGTATACGAACATGAGCATCCCGAAGCGCAGAGCGCGGTGGCGCTGAAGCAGATCACGCCCGATAACTGGGATGAATATGATACCGTGTTCATTGGCTATCCCATCTGGTGGGGCATCGCGGCGTGGCCGGTCAACCAGTTTGTATCCGGCAACGATTTCACGGGCAAGACGGTGATCCCCTTCTGCACCTCCGCCAGCTCCGGCATTGGTCAGAGCGGCGAGCTGCTGGCGGAAATGGCAGGTACCGGCGAGTGGCTGGAGGGCGAGCGCTTCTCTTCCTATGCGGATGAGGACGAGATCGTGGCATGGGGGCGCAGCCTGATCCAGGAGGTAAACTGATATGCTGAAGAGAACTCTGCTGGTCCTGAACTGACAAGGGGAGGCGTAATCCATGAAGCGCTTTCCGCCGAGACATAAGGGATCATCGGCGTGTTCCGCTAAATACCGAAGGCACTGCGGCCGCTGTCGAACCGATAATATTCTAAATAAACTGCGGCGCAGGGCGATGAACGCCTGTGCCGCAGCTCGTTTTATAGTGATATGCGGTATTTATGCCTGAACCTCCACGGCGATGCAGCCGGCAAACGCCGCGCCGTGCTCGAGTCTGCCGCCGAGGAAGAACATCTGGCGTCCCGGGCAGGGCAGCACCTTCTTCATCGGCTCAAGATCGAATTCGGCGATCCAGCGCCTTTCACCTGCGCAGCGCAGCGAGCCTTCGCGCGCGGGCGCAAAGTAGTCGACCATGTGCGTAAATTCCACGCCGAAGCGCAGCGTTTCTTCCAGCGGCGCTTCATCCGCGGTGAACTCTACGGAAACGGACGCGGCCTCCGCGCTGAGGCATATCGCAGATACCTGTCTGATCTCGACCATATTGAAGTGCTGCGCCGCGTGCACCTCCAGCCTTTTGAGCGCCGACTGTAAAAATGCCTCGTCGCGCGCTGCCGCGTCGCGGAATTTCAGCGCTTCGGCACTTTCCCTGCGGGCTTCGGCGAGCATTTCATGCAGCAGCGGCTGCATGCTGCCATGCACGTCGCAGTGCAGCATTTCCTCGGCGCCGCTCAGCCAGCGGAAACGGTCAAACGCGCTGTCGCCGGCGCAGGTCGCGCCGCTCTGGCGCTCGAGATGCCGCGCCATCAGCTTCGTGCCGTCCGCGCCGGGCTGCAGGCTCGCGGGCAGTCCCATCAGCGGGTGCAGCGGCAGGTACGGCAGCTGGCACGGGCGGCCAAGCGCCGTGTACACGCAGGTATCCTCCGGCCTTTCGGCAATTTCCCAGAGCTCGCTTTCCAGCGTTTCGCCCGTGCAGATGCGGCGCGAGGCGGGCGCGTAGTGCGGAGAACGGCCGGGGCCGAAGAAATCGTTGTCATCCGCCGTGCCCTCATAGTGCGTGCGCATTACATCCGCCAGCGTTTCCAGGCCGATCGTCTTTTTCGGGTACACGCAAAACGGCGTGCCCTCCCGCTCGAGATCCCAGTCACGGCCGAGCACGATGCGCTGTCCGTGCCTCTGGCGCGGCATGTTCATCGGGCTCTTCCAGGTCTTCTCGCCCTGGTAGGCCGCGGCAAAGTCGAAATCGGAATAATCGTCGGTTTTGGGTACATACCAGCCCTTTTCAATGGCGCAGCGCACGACGTCCTTCGAATAGAACATTTCGGGGCAGTCGTGCAGCGTGTGAAAGGTGTAGTGATTGGGCATGACCACCACCGCGTCATCCGGCACGCGCGCGCCGACATACTGATGCCCGCGAACCAGCTGGAACATAAACGCCTCGTCCTTGTCGGCGATGGTGTAGGCGCGTCCGGAGGGCGCGTAGCCCCATTCGTCGATCAGCGCCATCAATATCTGCGCGCCCTCGCGCGCCGTGTGCGCGCGCTCCGCCAGCGCGCGGCGCAGCACATAGCCGAGGCCGCCGTCCTTGACGACGCTCGGGTCATCGTCGTTTTCTTTGGATCTGCCCATCGAATTTGATGTGATGACCACGCCGCATTCATTCAGGTAGGCGTCCGCAGCGGTCAGGCCGCCCTCATCCGCCACATATTCCACCCAGTAATAGCCCAGCGTGTGTGCCAGCTGCGGGATGCGCGCCAGTCCCTTTTCTGCGGGGATTAGCTCGCCTGCCGGATGCTTCGCCGCAGGCACGAGTACATGCCGCGTGATCGCGTGTCCCGGATCATCCTCATTGTGAGCAACGAGCACGCGCCCACTTTCGGACACGGCCTTGCCCACGATCACCGTCATACAGTTCATCATATTTTCGTGAAGCATGGATGCCTCTCCTTTTTTTACGCGCCCAGCAGGTGCTCAATCAGTATTTTCAGGCCGATGGCGATCAGGATCACGCCGCCGGCGATCTCCGCAGGCTTGCGCCAGCGCAGGCCGAACACGTTGCCGATCTTTACGCCGATGGCGGAGATTACGAAGGTGGTTGCGCCGATGAAGCTTACGGCGGGCACGATGGCGACCTGCAAAAATGCGAACGTCACGCCCACGGCCAGCGCGTCAATGGAGGTGGCGACGGCCAGCATCAGCATCGTCTTAAACCCGAACGAAGCGTCCACGCTCTCAGCCTCATCCTTGCCAAAGGCTTCGCGCAGCATGTTCACGCCGATCAGCGTCAGCAGCACGAATGCGATCCAGTGGTCCACCTGCTGGATCAGTCCCTGAAAGCGCACGCCCAGCAGATAGCCGAGCAGCGGCATCAGCGCCTGGAACACGCCGAAGTACGCGCCGCAGATCAGCGCGTGGCGCGGACGGATGCGATCCACCGAAAGTCCCTTGCACACGGATACCGCAAAGGCGTCCATCGAAAGCCCCACGGCCAGTAAGAACAGCTCCAGAAGCGACATGACGTTTGACCCTCCTATTTTCACCTGGGAAGAATTGCCGGCGTGCGCCGTTACGCGCCGGAGGCGCCGCCTGACAGCGATTGGCGCTCCGCGATTGGAACCCGCCGACCCGCAAAGCCCCGGCTTTGCCAGTCCCTGCACTTCAAAAAGATGCGCCCGCAGGCGAAGCAATGCATCATTCTAGCACGTTCAGCCTTGGGGCGCAAGCTGTGCGCTGTTAAACGCAGCGCCGCGATTGAGCTTACAGAACCTCGGTCAGCTCCAGATGCTCGCCGTCCGGACCGCGGAACAGGATCCACTTGGAGCCGTTCGGGAAAACGCGGTCGTTGAATACGACGTCGTCGGTTTCGAACACGATGCCCTTGGCCAGCAGCGCGTCGCGTACGGCCTCGATGTTCTTCACGCGCATCGCGATGTGGTCTACCACGCCGTCGCCGCGGCAGGGCGCGTTCGCCAGCATGACCAGCTCCAGACACAGATCGCCCTTCTTCGCAAACGCCACATGATCCGTGCCTACTTCGCATTCCCAAATGATCTCAAAGCCCAGAATATCGCGGTAGAACTTCTTGGAGACCTCCAGATCTCTCACAAATACGCCCACATGCGCCAAACCCAGAATGCCGTCCATGTAAATACCATCCTTTCAGTTTATTATGCTGAATTGATTATACCACGCCTGCGGCGCTGCGGCAATATGAGCGCGCGTTTTTTATTTGCATACAATTTTGTCGTGACTTCATGTTGCAAATACCTCTTGTTCTGTGGTAGGCTATATCTGAACAGCCGAAAGCCTTGATATATCAGGGTTTTCGGCTTGCTTTATATGTGGTTTGTCGCTTATTTGTCGCTTAAATCAGCACTGCACGAAAGAAAAATACACACGATGCACAACGATATTTTAGCAATAAGGAAAGGCGTGGACATCTGCGCCCACGCCATGCGTATTCATATATCACTTTTTCGCCTATTGCAATCGGCGCATAGCATCTGGCAATTATCTGAACTCGTTCTTCCACCCTTGCTCCACGGAGTAATATGGTCAGCTTGCATTTCACCTATTTCAAAATACTTTTTGCACTTCGGACAAATGCCCTTCTGGCGCTCATAGGCCGCCCTCGCCATTTTCGGTGTAAATGCTCGAATGTGCAAGTGCTTTTCATTACCGCTCAGAAGGTATTCATATATGCCGGAGTTCTTTGTAACATCCTCATCCTCCATAAGCTCAACTATACGGGATTCCAATTGTTTAGGGTCATAATTTCCCATTCTGTATTTATTATAAAGCAAGCCCCATTCAAGCCCCTTCATTTCTTTGCGATATTTGGGAAATACAACCTTTACCCAGTTGAAAACCGTTTGGAAATACAACCACAATTCATTGCAGTTGCTATCATGCTGATGTTGCGCCATGTAATCTTCAATTTCGATACCGTCGCGGGCAGAGATCCACTTAAGCGCCGTTTCAAGGTAATTTTGACGGATGGCCGAACCGTTCATATAATCGCCCGCAATATGATACGCAGGGCAGGATGTTTTGCTGAAATACTTCTTTGCTTCCGTAAGCCATTCGCCGGTATAAATGGCATTGCGCAATTCCTGCGCAGTCAGTTGTTCGCCCGCGATATTAATAATCTTAAACCAGTCCAACTTTTCCTTGTCCGTACCCTCACAGATATAAATCATCAGCGGATAGTCCAGAATCTGCTCTTGCTCCGTCCGCGTCAAGTTATCAAATCCCATGTGGTTGATGGAAAAATCGCCTATAACGTATTGGCAAATGCTGATAGTGCGCTGCTGACCGTCCAGTACGTCGAAATTTCCGTCGTCGCCTTTTACCCAATACATGACATTCAGTGGGAAGTTTTTCATGATCGTATGAATCACTTCATCCCGCTGCTTATCTTTGTAAATGAATTCGCGCTGGAAAGCCGGACGAATATTCAGCCGCCCACCATAGCCAACAACACCATTTTCGGCGCTGTCAATGTAACCTGCTACAACCTCTTTAATCGGTATTTCATGTAGCGCTATTTTCATCGGATGCTTTCCTCCTAATAGTAATTCGTCTGTAAATCTTACGACCGCTGATAATCGGCCGAATCACATCGTCGAATGAGCATTCGCGCATATTTGCGTTGCCCACGGACATAGGCCCGCTCTCCGTTAGCTGCAGGGTGTCTGTATTCGTCTGATGAGTATGCGGAAGTATGGCCGAACGACCGTTCGCCTTGTTCTCTCTCTCTCTCTCTCTCTCTCTACATGAACAATTTGTGAACAATTAGAGAAAGAATAAACTAAATCCTTGCCATCATCACCTTTTCGAAATGCAACGATCTCAAATTGGTCTGGATTATATTTATCAAGGAAAGTAATGGGAACGCCCATTACGCCATAGTAATCACAGGGTATATCAACCGTCTTGTCAACGTTGATTGCATCGTAATTATCATAGCGGGGGTATTCTTCTGGCGTATATTTTCTAAAAAGCGGCATATCTTCATGACGCTTTTGAATATCCAGATTCGTAAACCAGCAAATATTGCCCATGCGCCGCCATTTTTGCCCATTTTCATCAATTTTGAAATCTGTTTTCTTTTCTTCATAGCTGTCTGGCACCTTAAACCAGAAGTGTCCACAATTGTAGCCTAGCCATAACTTGTTTTGGGCAATGAGCGGAAATATTTCTTTGTATGTAACAGCATTCATATTTCCAATGATAATGAATTTTTTATCGTGTTCTATCAACTGCGCCATATAATCACGGAACAGTGAAAAAGGCGGATTTGTCACGACAACATCGGCTTGTAGGAGCAAGTTTTCACATTCCTTGCTGCGAAAATCTCCGTCACCTTCAAGCAATGTCATTGTATTCTTCTTATTGCGCATCAAGTATTCAACGTCCGCAAGGTCAACACGTCCATCGCCGTTTTCATCTGTAACTTCCATTATTTCGACGCAATATGGGTGCTTTTCTTCTTTCACGGGCTTGGTATCAGCGGAAGGAAAGAAGCAAAGTTGTCCCTTTGTATCCACATAATACTCGAACTCTTGCCCAATTACAGGAGAGGTAGCATAACAAGTCGTTATCAGCTTTTTTATCCCCAGTGCATTGAAGTGGATGGCAAAATACTTAAAAAAGTTACTTTCATAAGGGTCATCACAATTGCATAGTACAATTTTGCCCTTAAAGTGCTGCCGATAGTGCTTCAATTCACTTTCGATCAAAGAAAGCTGCGTATAGAATTCATCCTGCTTATTTTTGGCTGAATCATGCAGATTGCTATTTCCCGGCATGGCGCTTCCCCTCATCCTTCATCGGTGTACTGACTTCTACAATAACTCATATTAATTATATATAACACTCGCTCGTAAGAAAAGATAGACAAAATCTGCGGGCAAAAAGATTTTATTTGAAAACGCCGAACGATTATCCCTATGCTTTTCGTCTGCAATACAGCGTCAAATCTCTTTTATACCCTTCAAACGTGTCCACCCGCGTAATATCCCACAATACGCCATTGAACTGTATGACGTGGGCGGTAGACAGCCCCGCCCGCCAATTTATCTGAAACAGCGCTTCTTCCTGCACCTGTTCGGCGTTGGCAGCGTAATATTCCTTGCCGGACAGGTGACGGAAGTACGCCCATACGGGCGGGCAGATGGGCTCCAGCTTTTCTTCCGGGTAGCCGTTTTCGTTAATGACGCTCTGCACCTCCAGTATTTCAATTTTCTTGTCTTTCAGCTTCATAGCGGTTCCCCCTTATGTCGCCGTCGTGTATTCCGTGTAATGCTCATACAGTCCCACATAGCAGTCAAGCAATGCCGCCGTGCCGTCTATGCGCTGTTTGGGCGATTGGTTCTTGATCGGAACAATATTGCCGTTCCTGTCCGTCTGTACACCCGTATTGGTCAGACACCACTTTAGGACGGGGTTATTGTTGTAAATCACCTTGTGCGCCTGCAGGTCTGTCCCTAACATCTGCATGGGCAGGGACAGCGTTTTCGCACCCTGTATGCAGCGAACCATATTGAACCCCTGCATCTACATTTCTTCCACGAAATAGCGGGCGGAATAGCTGTCATAGTACACCCATGCCGGGAACAAGTCATATTGCTTCACGGTTTCCACGAACCACGCCGTAACATCTGAATAGTTGATACTGTTCCCCGCGCACAATCGCAGCAGCCCACGGTCAAACCATTTGTCATAGGGTATTTTGTCCTGCTGCACGCGCTCTTGCAGTCGGTCGGCGGGCAGCCAGTACATTTGAACAATATATTTTCTATCGTCGCCCCGCTTCATGAGCAGCAGGCTTGCGGCGGTCAGGTCGGTTGTGATGGACAGGTCAACGCCGCCGATACAGTACGCGCCCCGGAACGTTTCAAGGTCAAAGGTCTGTTCGTTGTTTATATCATCAAAGGACAGCCACGCCGTTTTCACTGTTTCCCGGACGTTGAATTCCTTGCACAGCACGCCGGACAGTTCATTCCGATTCTGCTTTGCACGCTCTACCTTGGCCGTCAGGTCGTCCAGCTTCTTTATCGTCCCTAACGCCGGATTGGCCTTTCTCCATGCCGCCGGGTCTGTCCATTCGCTGCGGTCGTCTAGTTCATACAGCACGGGCAGAAAATGCGGGTCGGCAATCGCCCCGTCCGCCACGGCTGTGGCATAGGTATACATATCGTCAAAGATACATTCCCGGACGGTTCCCACCGTCGTAATCATAATCATCAGCGGTTGCCGTCGTGCGCTCTGCGATGCGAAATTTCAGTTTCGTGTTCCAGAACGTCTATCTGTTCCACGATACCATTGCAAACAACATCCGCTTCAGTCAGCCGGACGCGCCCATGGAGCAGGTCGCTGCGGCGGCAAAGAAGGCACGCTGCCACGATTTCATCATGAGGCTGCCGCAGGGCTATGACACCGTCATTGGCGAGGCGGGCGGCACGCTCTCCGGCGGCGAACGCCAGCGGCTCTCCATCGCCCGCGCCATGATGAAGGACGCGCCGATCATCATTCTGGACGAGGCCACAGCGAATGTCGATCCGGAAAATGAAAAAGAGCTGATGGAAGCGATCGCAGAGCTGACGCAGGAGAAAACGGTCATCATGATCGCGCACCGGCTGAAGACGGTGCGCCGCGCCGATCAGATCCTCGTGGTGGATAAGGGACGGATCGTCCAGCGGGGCACTCATGAGGAATTGATGATGCAGGACGGCATCTACCGCCGCTTCATCAGCGGCCGGGAGAAGGCCGTCGGATGGAAGCTCTGAAAATATAGTTCGGGTCGGTGATTTATAGAATGGCAAGGCCGTGAGCGGATAAGAAAAAAGGTCGCGAAAAGCGGCCTTTTTTGGACAATAATATATGTGACTGGGGCTGTTCCGCAAGGAACAGCCCCCACTGTGTAGATTTTACTTATGCCCTTATTATCAGTTCAGGCCGGCCAGGATGGCTGCGGCGTCATCCAGCGTGGCATCGTCGAAGTAGAAGTACAGCGTATCATCGCCGTTGAGCACATCGACGCAGAACACGGTGCCGTCATCGTACATATCGGTCGATACCAGCTTGCCGGAAACGGGCTGGAGCGCGCCGTTTTCGAAGGTGTAGTAGCCGTAGCCGTAGCTGTAATTGCTGGCGATCAGCTGGAAGCTCGGCTTGTCCTCGCAGCTGTAAACGATCGACAGGGAATCGGCGTTCGCCTGAATGTCGCTGGCGGTGTAGCCCTCGGGCGCGGTGAAGTCGGGCATGCTGCCCTGATAGACGGCCGCGGCTTCCTCGAGCGTGGCAAACTGCTGCATTTCGTAGGCGGTGCCGTCATCCGGAACGTCATATTCATCGTCCGTGTTGGAGTCATCGACGACGACGGAGTCATCCGTATCGACGGTGTAATCGGTGAGATCGGACGTGTCATAGGCATCGTAATAGGGATCCTGGAACAGCTGCATCAGCGCCAGCACGCTTTCGTCGTTGCTCAGCGCGGTCAGGTCGCCCATCAGGGAAAGGCTGTCCATTTCGAGCTGGTTCATGGCTTCCTCGCCGTTTTCACCGCTCAGATCCACGATCTCGCGGCCGGCAAAGAGATCCTCGGCGGGGCGCTGCGCATAATCGGCTTCGTAGGACAGGCTGAGCGTGGTGCCGTCGGCGGAGAGCTCAAGGCTCTGGGTAACGTGCTTGCCGTCCGCCGTCGGGGCGACGGTGCGGTCGGAGCTCAGATTGATGGGCTCGCTGTACGCATAATCCGAAGCTGCGTTCAACGTGTTTTCACCGTCAATCGTCAGCTGCGTGTGCTCTGTGCCGTCTGCGTCAGTAGTGGCGGTCATCGCGAAGGTGACGGAAGTATCGGTAATGTTGCCAACAGTCGTGATCTCGCCGTTTTCATCGGTGGAGTCCCAGGTATAATCCGAATGCCCGGTCACCGTGCCATTGACGTTCATCGCCGTGGGCGCGTTGGCCGGCCCCGTGAAGTCTGCGGTGAAGTTCATTGCCGTGCTGGTGTCGTTGCCGGTCGAATTTACTTCACAGGTCGCATTGCCGCCGTTTTCATCGGCATAGATATTGTAGCTGAAGGTCATCTGCGTGTCGCTGTCGGGCACGGAGAAGGTCACGGACAGGCTTGAGTAGCCGGCCTTGTCGTTGCCAGCCATCACGATGTGCATGGGCGCAACGATATCGGATATGCTGTAACCGGAGTCGTTTTCCTGCATCAGCGTTTCCAGCATGGAGAAGAGCTCCGCATAGCTGGAAATGGGCGCCGCGCCGGATTCCGTCAGGAGGTAGTTTTCAAGCTCCAACAGGGCGTTATAGTAGTCTGCCATCGGGCCTTCGATCGTGCACACCGCATCCGCCATTTCATACACTGCGGCAGAATCAAAGCTGATGTCGCCTTCGAAGCCGCTGAGCGTCTGGCCGTTGACCTCGATCTGCGTTTCCGTGAGCTGATCGGCGAATTTTTCCACGAAGATCTGCAGCATCTGCTCGTTTAGCTGCGCCATTGCCTCGGGATCGTTTTCCAGGCTTACCAATCCCGCAATGCTCTGCAGCAGCTTGTTCAACTGGTCGATGGGCAGATCGCCGAGGCTATCCAGCTCCAGCGCCTGTTCTATGGCTTCGGCGGAATAGCGGTAGGCGCGTTCGCCGCTGCCGAGCGCCAGCAGCGCGCCGTCCATATCCAGGCCGGCGGAAACCGGCAGGCGGGTAACGCCATCGGCGTCCTTGATCTCAAAGTGTATGGAGGACGCTTCACTGCCGAGCTGGGTAACGATCTCGACGGACGGGTTCAGCGTGACGGTCTGATCATTGACCGACAGGGTAACATTGCTCAGGGTCAGCACGTTGGCCGTCTCCGGCTGTGCTGGCAGCGCCGCACCGCCGTTGAAGAGCAGGGCGATGCAGGTCAGTAAGGAAAGCAGCATGTTCATAAAGATGTAATAACCTCCTTAAAGATGTTCTGGTCGTTCGAGTTCAAAGCCTATGCAATTATATCCCCACGGCGCGGAAAAAGCACCGCGAAAATCAGTCGTTGGGGCGCTGGTAAAAGCGGCCGGACAGCGCCTGCGTGCGAATGGAATTGATGAACGCGCCCTCGTCCGCCGCGCGCACCCTTTCTACCAGCCTTCGAGCCTCCGCGCGGGAAACCACGGAATAGAGCATATAGCGCTCCTGCTGCTCATAGAGCCCCTCGCCGCGCAGCAGCGTGGCGGCGTGGTGCGTGGTCTCGCGAATGATCTGGTACACCTTTTCCGGCTCGCGGGTCACGATGAACAGCGTCTGCTTCTGATAGCGCGCAAACAGCGTCTGCACCACCTGCGTGGAGACATACTGGTATATGATGGAATACAGCGCGCGCTCCCAGGAAAAGAGCAGCCCCGCCACCGCCAGCATCGCCACATTGCAGCCGAGCATCACGCCGAAGAAATCCACGCCCCGACGCTCGGACATGTAAATGGAAATAAAATCCGTGCCGCCGCTGGTTGCGTCCGCATTCAGGCACAGTGAAATGGCGAAGCCGCCGATGATGCCGCCGAACACCGCCAGCAGCAGGCTGTTGTCCGTCAGCTGCATTGGGGGCAGCAGATCCGTCAGCACCGACGAGAGCACCACATAAATCAGTGAAAGCAGCGTGAATTTTTTGCCGATGAACTTGAACCCGATCCATACCGGCACGGCGTTCAGCGCCAGATTCAGCACCGCATAGGGAATCTGAAGCTGCAAATATTTATCCGCAATGCTCTGCAGCAGAACGGCCATTCCCGTCGCGCCGCCGGGAAAGAGCCCCGCGCCATTGACGAAGGCGCGCAGGTTGAAGGCGCTCACCAGCGCTGCCGCGCACACTGCGGCCAGCCGCCGCCCATCACGCTTGAGATTAAGCTGCACGCGCTCTATACCTCCCGATATTTCTACATACACATTATAAGCGAAAAGTGTGCAAAGAACAAGCGCTTTTTGCATTTGTCATTTCTTTGACGCATACCAAAAAGCCTTTGTTCCAGCTTTTGCTATTCCATTTTCACGTTTGGCGTGCTATAATTATACAAATTAAGCTGGAACGGGGGCGCAGATATGGAACGGGATATGGAATTCAAGCGGGAGCAGGAATACACCGCGCGGGTGCAGCAGCTGATGCTGGCCATCATCGAGCAGGCAGACCGGATCTCCGGCAGCCACTCCGAATCCATCCGCGCCATTATTGCAGATGCGTGGGAGGAGCTGCGCGTGCGGCCAACGCAGCTGTCCGTGCAGGATTTGGAGCAGCTGTCCGTGGAGGTCGATCGCTTTGCAGCGCGCAGGGAATTTACGCTGGGGCTGGCCGAGCGCTATCGCCGCATGCTGATGAACCCCTTCTTTGCCCGCGTGGATTTCACGGAGGCGGGCGCGGCGGAGCTGGAAAAGATTGTGATCGGCCTGTACAGCCTGGAGGATGAAAAGGGACGGCTGCTGGTGCACGACTGGCGCGCGCCGGTATGCAGCCTGTATTACGACGCCATGCCCGGCGCGGTGCAGTATGACAGCCCCGGCGGCGTGATCCGCGGCGAAATGTCGCTCAAGCGCCAGTATCGCATGGAAAACGGCCAGCTGAAGTATTATGTGGACACCGGTATGTCCATAGACGACCACATGCTGCTGGACATTCTTTCCGGCGCGACCAGCCGCCACATGCGCCAGATCGTGGCGACGATCCAGTCCGAGCAGAACGCCGCCATTCGCTATGACGATGCGCCCGTGGTCTGCGTGGTCGGCTCGGCGGGCAGCGGCAAGACCAGCGTGGCGATGCACCGCGCGGCGTACCTGATGTACCGCCGCCGCGACGTGCTGGACGCCAGCAAGATCCAGATCGTATCGCCCAGCACTGCGTTTTCGGAGTACGTTTCGAACGTATTGCCGGAGCTGGGAGAGGAAAATATTCGCGCGCGCACGATGCGCGAGATCGTGGAGACCGCGCTGGGACGCAAGCTCGAGAGCGCCGCGCGCCAGATGGACGCGCTGCTTGAGGGCGGCGACGAGCTGCGCATGCAGTCCATGGCCTACAAGACGAGCGCTGAATTTCTGAATAAGCTGCGCGCTACCGCCGAGAGCTTTGCCGCCTTCGGGCCGAATTTCGGCAGCGTGCGCATGGACGATGAGATCCTGATTCGCCGCGAGGAGCTGCGGCGCATGTACAAGAATGAATTTTCGCTGCTCACGCCCGCTCAGCGCGTGGAGCGCATGCGCGCCACGCTGGATACGCGCATGGCCAGCTGGGAGGAAAAGCTCATCAAGCAGTACGAGCAGAGCTATTCCACGAAGTATTCCGGCCGCGAGCTGACGTTTGTGAGCCGCATGGCGGCCTCGCAGCGGCTCCAGCCCGTGCGCGCCCAGCTACGCAAGCTCACCGGCGTGACCGGCTGGACGCTGGAGCAGGAGGCCATGAAGGACGCGCCGCGCGCGCTGAAAAACGCATTCTATGAGAACCGCGACGCGAACCTGCTCTGGTGGGAGGACGCCGCCGCGCAAGCGTACCTGCTGGTGAAGCTGGGCTTCGTCGCGCCGGATAAGACGGTGTATCATCTGCTGGTGGACGAGGCGCAGGATTATTCCGAGACCGAGCTTGCGCTGCTGCACGCCTATTTCCCGAACGCGCGGGTCACGCTGCTGGGCGATCCCATGCAGCGCACCTGTCCGGGCATGGGCGCGTGCGTGCCGGAAAACTGGGGCGCGTGCTTCGACGCGGCGGACGCGCCGGTGTTCAAGCTCAGCCGCTGCTACCGATCCACCCTGCCCATCACCCGCCTGTGCAACGCGCTGCTGCCCGGCGGCGACCGCCTGAATTCCGTGGGGCGCGAGGGCGAAATGCCCATGGTGGCGCAGTACAGCCTGCAGCTGCTCAAGGATACGCTTGGCCGCCTGCGCGCCGAGGGCTATACGTCCATCGCGATCGTCACGCGCACGCAGGCGCAGGCCGATTCGCTATCGACCAAGCTGGAGAATGTGTATCGGCTCGACGGCGGCGAGGCCGATTTGAACTATGAAAGCACCGACAACGTGCTGGGCTGCTATCAGCTGGTGAAGGGCATGGAATTCGACGCGGTGATCGTGGTCTGGCCGGAGGCGGAATTGAACGACGCGGAGCGCCGCAGGCTCTACACCGCCTGCTCGCGCGCGCTGCACAGCGTCACGCTGCTGGCGGACGGCGCCCTGATTCGCGATCTGGGCATCGTGCTGTGAGCGCGGGCATCGTTGGCGGCGGCGCGGCGGGGCTGGCCGCGGCGTGCCTGCTCGCGCGCGCGGGCGTGAAAACCGCAGTATATGAAAAGCAGCCGCGCGTGGGGCGCAAGCTGCTCTCCACCGGCAACGGCCGCTGCAATCTGACAAATCTGAATATGTCGCCCGAGCGCTATCATGGGGATGCGCGCGCGGCGCTGAGGGCGTTTTCCGCGCAGGATGCGATCGTTTTTTTTGAGAGTCTCGGCGTGGCCTGCGTGCCGGACGCCGAGGGGCGCGTCTATCCCGCGAGCAACATGGCGGCGGGCGTGCTGGACGCGCTGCGTCTGGGCGCGGCGGAGGCGGGCGCGGAGCTGATCTGCGATTTTGAGGTGCGCGAAATAACGCCCGTGCGGGACGGCTTTCGCATTGCCGCGGCGGATGGACGCAGCGAACATGCCGCGCAGCTGCTGCTTGCCTGCGGCGGGCTGGCCGCGCCGAAGCTGGGCGCAGGATCGGACGGCTATCGCCTTTTGCAGCGCTTTGGGCATACGCTTGCGCCGCGCTATCCGGCCATCGCGCCGATTCGCGTGGAGCCGGCGGCGGTGCGCGGACTCAAGGGCATACGCGCGCGCGGCGAAATATCGCTCATCGCGGGCGGCAAGTGCGTGCGCACCGAGGCGGGCGAAATGCTCTTTAACGAGGACAACGTGTCCGGCATCTGCGCGATGCAGCTGGCGGCGCAGGTGAACGCGCGCGGGGGACGAGGACTGATGCTGCGGGTGAATCTGCTGCCCGGCGCGCGGGGCGACGAAATGCTCCGGCGCAGAGCACTGCTTCCGGAGCGCGCGCTGGAGGATTTTCTGAGCGGACTGATGCCGCGCCGCCTGGGACAGACGCTTATTCGCGCGGCAGGGCTGGGGCCGATGAACCTGCATGCAGGGGCGCTGTCGGATTCGGACTGCATGCGCCTTCAGGCGTGCCTGACCGGCTGGATGCTGCCGGTCACGGGCACGGCGGGCTTTGAACAGGCGCAGGTCACGCTCGGCGGCGCGCGCATGGATGAGTTTGATCCCGATACGCTGGAATCGAAAAAGCAGCGTGGGCTCTTCGCCGCGGGGGAAACGCTGGATGTGACCGGCGACTGCGGCGGCTATAACCTGCACTGGGCGTGGGCTTCGGCGGCGCTGGCGGCGCAGGAAATGATCAGGAGAGAGAAATGATACGTCTTAGCCAGGTAAGACAGGAGCTCAGCGACGCGGCCGCTTCGCCGAAGGCGCTGGCAGCGCGGGCGCTGAAGCTGCGCGTGGAGGACATTATTTCCGTGCGCGTTTTCAAGAAATCGGTGGACGCGCGCGACAAGCGCGACGTGCACTTTTCACTGACGCTGGATGTGACGCCGCGGCGCATGCCCGCCGTGCTGCCGAGAAATGCGCAGCTTATCGAGGACGAAGTGCCGAAGCGGATCGCGCCGCGCGCCGCCGTGCGGCCGGAACAGCGGCCCGTCGTGGTGGGCATGGGGCCTGCGGGGCTGTTTGCGGCGCTGTATCTGGCGCAGGCGGGGCTTTGCCCGATCGTCGTCGAGCGCGGAAAGGCGGTGGACGCGCGCGCGCAGGACGTCGAAGCCTTCTGGCGCGGCGGCGCGTTCAATCCCGAAAGCAACGTGCAGTTCGGCGAGGGCGGCGCAGGCACCTTTTCCGACGGCAAGCTCAATAGCGGTATCAAGGATCCACGCTGCCGCGAGGTTTTGCAGACCTTCGCGCGCATGGGTGCGCCGGAGGAAATCCTCTGGGAGGCCAAGCCGCACATCGGCACCGACCGGCTCAGAACCGTGGTCAAAAACCTGCGCGAGGAGATCATCGCGCTGGGGGGCGAGGTGCGCTTTGAAACGAAGCTCGATGGGCTGCTGATCGAGGACGGACGCCTGGCGGCAGTAAAGCTGAACGGCGAGGAAATGCCCGCGCAGCAGCTGATCCTGGCCATCGGCCACAGCGCGCGCGACAGTTTTCAGATGCTGCTGGATGCGGGCGCGGCGATGCAGCAGAAGCCCTTTTCCATCGGCGCGCGCATTGAGCACCGGCAGGCCAGTATCGACCGCGCGCAGTACGGCGCTGCGGCGGGGCATCCGGCGCTGGGCGCTGCGGACTACAAACTCTCCTGCCATCTGCCGGACGGGCGCGCGGCGTACACCTTCTGTATGTGCCCGGGCGGGCGCGTGGTGGCGGCAGCGTCGGAGGAGGGCGGCGTGGCGGTCAACGGCATGAGCCTGTTTGCCCGCGACGGCGAAAACGCGAACAGCGCGCTGCTGGTGTCCGTGCAGCCCGGCGATTATGGCGGAGACGACCCGCTGGCGGGCGTGCGCTTTCAGCAGAAATGGGAGCGCGCGGCCTTTGCGCAGGGCGGCGGCAATTATCGCGCGCCGGCGCAGCGCGTAGGCGATTTTCTGAACGATCGCGCCTCGAAGGGTGCGGGCGCGGTGCGGCCGAGCTATGCGCCCGGCGTGCGCTGGGGCAGGGTGGATAATTGTCTGCCGGATTATGTGGTGCGGGATATGAAGGCCGCGATTCTGCAATTTGACCGCAAGCTGCGCGGCTTTGCCGATGCGGACGCGGTGCTGACCGGCGTGGAGACGCGCTCTTCGTCGCCGGTGCGCATATTGCGCGGTGAAAACTGCTGCGCGCTGGGCATCGAGGGGCTGTATCCTGCGGGCGAGGGCGCGGGCTATGCGGGCGGCATCCTGTCTGCTGCGGTAGACGGGCTGCGCTGCGCCGAGGCCTTGATGGCGAATTGCGGGGTGAAGGCATGATTCCTGCATATCCTTTTAAGGCGGCGATATTCGATTTGGACGGCACGCTGCTGGACAGCATGGGCGTCTGGGCGCGGGTGGACGAGCTGTTCTTTGAAAGGCGCGGCATGGCTGTGCCTGAGGACTATGGCCGCGCGCTGGCGGGGCTGAGCTACCGCGAGAGCGCCGAATATACCATTGCGCGCTTCGGCTTTACGCAGAGCTGGCAGGAGATCGTGGACGAATGGACGCGCCAGGCGCAGCAGGAATACGCCGAAAATGTGTGCCTGAAGCCCGGCGCGCGGGAATACCTGCAGGCGCTTGCGGCAGCGGGTGTGAAGCTGGCGGTGGCGACGGCGCTGCCGGAATATCTGTACGCGCCGTGTCTGAAGCATCTGGGCGTCTACGACATGTTCGCCGCACTGGTCTCCACGGATGATACCGGCGGCCGGGGCAAGGCGGGCGGCGAGGTGTTTTTGCTGGCGGCGCAGCGCGTGGGCGAAGCGCCGGCGCATTGCGCGGTATTTGAGGACGTGCTGGAGGGCGTGCGCGGCGCGAAGCGCGCCGGCATGCGCGCCTATTTCGTGCGCGACGACGCTTCGAAGCATCACCACGACGAAATGGCGCGGATCGCCGACGGCGCGGTGGACAGCTTCTGCGATCTGCTGCCGCGCGGGCGCTGCCTGATTTTCACGGCGCGCTGCGAGGGCGACCCCGAGGCGGCATGCCCCGAGCTGCGCGCGGAGGACTGTGTGCTCTGCGCGGACGCGGGCTGGAGAATCGCCGAGGCGCTGGGGATAAAGCCCGATATTGCCGTGGGCGATTTTGATTCGTCCGCCTTGCCAGGGGATTGTCCGGTGGAAAAGCACCCTGTGATCAAGGACGATTCGGACGCCATGCTCTGCGTGCGGCGGGGCCTCGCGCTTGGCTACCGAGATTTTTATATCGTGGGCGGCCTTGGCGGGCGGCTCGACCACACGCTCGCCAATGTGCAGACCCTGTCCTTTCTGGCGCATCGCGGCGCGAAGGCCGTGCTCTGCGATGGCAATTACCGCCTGGAGGCAGTACGCAGCGGGACGGTGCGCGTGCCGCGCGCGCCGGGCAAGCTGTCTGTGTTCGCGCTGGGCGGCGTCTGTACGGGCGTGTCCATTCGCGGCGCGAAATATGAGATCGAGGACGCCGAGATCACCCCCGATTTTCCCATCGGCATGGGCAACGATTTTACCGCCGACTATGCCGAGATCGGCGTTCGGAATGGCACGCTGCTGATCATTGCACAGCTGCAGCCGGAGATGCAGGGCTGATGCTTCTTCTTTATAAATAACGCCGCCGCTCGATGAGCGGCGGCTTTCGCTTGCTTTGGTCAATACAGTACGCGGATCTCGACCTCGGAGATGCAGGTGTCGCTGCACTCGTTGCCTTTGTAGACGGAATAGATGAGCAACTCTACATTGTCGGCATAGATCGGTTCATCGAAAAACAGGGCATGCTCTGTCATCGTGTCGTCAAATTCGTATAAGCCCTGATATTCATCGCCGATCCAGACGCCGATCTCCTTTGGGCGATTGTTCTTGTAATACCGGCGCGTATCCTTATGAAAGCCGCACCAGATGGACAGGCTCGAAATGTAGGCCGGCTCAAAGCGGAAGCCGAGATACTCGCCTCTGCCGACGCCGCTGACGCCTTCCGACCAGGTAGACGTCGTGTATCCGTCGTAGGCTTTCCAGGCGGGGTAACTGCCGTAGGCGTCGGTCAGCTCGGACGATGCGTAGGCCTCGACCTCGTCGCTCGAAAGCGCGCGCTCCGAATACGGATAATCGTAGGAATCATCATCGTCGTAGTAATCGTCATTGCAGTCATCATCGTAATCATCGTAGGGGACATTCGAGTAGTGCACCCTGGAGCTGTCGAACCAGGGATCAACTGAGCGCAGATACTGCGATTTGATCCAGCCGTAGCGTCCTGAATAGAGACATAGTGACCACGCGCCGTATTCGCCGTTTACATACACCTGCTCGCCCTTGTTGACCTTCAGAATGCGTTCGGAGTTCTGGTCGGCCTCCTTGCGGAGCGAGACGAAGGATTCGCAATTTGTGACCTCGAAGGAAAAACCGCCCGCAGTAAACAGGCGATCCGCGTCGCACCATCCCTCCGTGTGACCGGTGGCTGCATAGCCGTCGCCTTCATAAGAGATGTAGCCGGGATAGCGGGCGCTGAATGCGCCGTAGCCAAACGGCTGCTCTGCTGCGCCGGGCGCGGTGCTGTCGGAGCTTACAATGGGCAGGTACGTCGGGTGCGCGTAGGCCTCGCCCACAGCAGATGAAGCGCACAGCGTCAGCGCCGATGCCAGCGCCAGAACCTGGAGCAGTCTTTTCATAGGATTCTTCCCTTCTGTTTTGCTTGTCACCATGCCGCCGCGAACATTATGCCAATTATTGGAAATCATTAATTTGACGCAGCGCAGGGCTGAAAGGTTGCAAGAATGCGGCCGCTGATCCAGAATATGCTATAAGAAAAACCGTCCGATCCATTTTTGCGATCGGACGGTCAGACCACTGACTAACCCTGCAAACGCAGAAATTTCCTGAACAACTTCTGGAGAAGTTGAAATTTCTGCTTACTTCGTCAACACGGGCTGCAAAATCGGTTACATACGTCTAAGTATGCGCCCTCATTTGCAGCCCATGTTTCCTTGTCTTGCAGGGTTTTTCAGCGTCTGGCAGTCTGTTGACTTTGTCAACATCCTGACCGTCCGATCTATTTTTGTGATCGGACGGTTTTTATAAATCGTCAGCCCTTTACCGCGCCTGCGGTAACGCCCTTGATGATGTGCTTCTGACAGCAGAGATAGAAGATGATGATCGGGATGATGGACAGCATAATCAGCGCCATCGTGCCGCCCAGGTCGACCTGACCGTAGCTGCCCTGCAGGTATTGGATGTGGATCGGGATGGTGCGGTATTTGGTCTGATCCAGCACCAGATAGGGCAGCAGGTAGTCGTTCCACACCCACATGATCTCCAGTATGCCCACGGAGACCATGATGGGCTTGAGCATCGGGAGCACCACGCCGAAATAGGTGCGGATGGGGCCGCAGCCGTCGATCGCGGCGGCTTCCTCGATCTCCAGCGGGATGCCCTTTACAAAGCCGCAGAACATGAACACGGCCAGTCCCGCGCCAAAGCCCAGGTAGATGACGGGGATCGTCCACGGGGTGTTCAGACGCAGCGAATACGCCGTTTTGGAGAGCGTGAACTGCACCATCTGGAACGGCACCACCATGGAGAATACGCACAGGTAGTACACGATCTTGGAGAACAGGCTGCCCACGCGCGCGATATACCACGCGGCCATGGACGTGCACAGCAGGATCAGCGCCGAGGACAGAATGGTGATCACGAAGCTGTATCCCGCGGCGGTCAGGAAGTTATACTGACCGAGGTTCATGCCGTTGACGTAGTTCTTGATCCCCATGAAAGTCTCCTGCGTGGGGAAGGCAAAGGTGGCCGTGTTGATGGAAGCGTTCGTCTTGAACGAGTTCATCAATACGATCAGTATCGGCAGGATGTAGATGACGCTGATGATCGCGAACAGCACCGTCAGCGCGCGCTTGCCGGGCGTAGACTTTCCTTGCATATCAGCGCTGCACCTCCTTGGAATGCGTGGCGCGCAGCTGGATCAGCGCGATGACCGCCACCAGAATGAAGAACAGTACGGCCTTGGCCTGCGCCACGCCGCGCCAGTTTGCCTTTGAGAAGGTGGAAGAAATGTTCAAGGCGAGCATCTCCGTGGTGCGGATCTGGCTGCCGTTGGCCTGCATCAGGATCGGCGCGCCGTTGCCGTTGAGCGCCAGGTTCTGGTCGTACAGCTTGAAGGAATTCGTGAGCGTGAGGAACGAGCAGATGGTGATCGAGGGCATCACGCTGGGAATGGTGATGTGCCAGAGCGTCTGCCAGGAGGAAGCGCCGTCGATCTGTGCGGCCTCGATCAGATCGTCGGGCACGGATTGCAGTCCGGCGATGTAGATGATCATCATATAGCCGACCTGCTGCCAGCACATCAGTATAATCAGACCCCAATAGCCGTATTTCGTGCTCAGCTCGATGCTCATGGGCAGGATGCCGTTGAAGATCATTTTCCAGATATAGCCCAGAACGATGCCGCCGATCAGGTTCGGCATGAAGAACACGCTGCGGAACAGGTTGCTGCCCTTGATGCCGCGCGTGAGCACATACGCCACCGTAAAGGCCAGAAGATTAATTAAAACCAGCGACACGACGGCTACCAGTGCGGTATAGCCGAAGGCGTGAATGAAGCTCGGATCCTTCAGCGCGCGCACATAGTTTTGCAGCCCGACGAATTGGGCGTCCGACGTGGTGGTGAATTTGCAGAACGAAAGATAGAAGCCCTTCAGGAAGGGGTAGACAAACCCAATGCAGAAGGCTGCAAAGGTGGGCAGCAGAAACAGCGCGAAGCAGCGCTGGATCGGCCTGCGGATGAGTGCGGAATTAACGGCGGACTTGGAGCGCCGCTTATGCCTGGGGTTCGGCATGGAATAATCCCTCCGGTCTTAGAGTGTACAGCTTAGCTATACTATATAATAACACAATACCCGGCAGCGCGCAAGCGCTTCCGGGACAGCTCGCTACAGGATTCGTGATTACAGAGATCCTGCCTTCATTGCCGGCGGCGTTGCGGGCGCTTTCGAAGGATCGCCTCGAGAACGCTGCGATGCGATAAACGAACCTGCGGGCGGGCGCAAGACCCGCCCGCAGGAAGAGCTTAGATCGATTCGGAATCAGAACAGCTTACTGATTCTCATACTGGTAGGCCCAGCCGCCGACGAACGCGGTCACAACGTCGTCCCAGGAGCCGCTGCCAGCAGAATACTGCGTCATGGCAGAAACCACGCCAGCGCGCCAGTCATCCACGGCGGGGGTGTAGTTGAAGGCCCAGGTCACGACATACTTGCCGGCCGCCGTGTAGGCGTTGGCATCGTTGCAGAACACGTTGGCGGTTTCCTTGGCGTTCTTGAACGGGCAGGGGCCGAATTCCCTGGCCAGCATCTCGGTGCCCTCGTCGGAGGTCACAACCCAGTAGAGGAAATCGAGCGTAGCGTCGATATTGGCCTGGGGCGCGTTCTTGTTCACGGCCCAGCAGTTCTCCGTGCCGGAGCACAGGCCCGCGTTTTCTTCGCCGTCAACGCCGCAGTAGATCGGGATCATGGCCAGGTCTTCGTCCTTCATGCCGAAGTTCTGGGTCAGGTTGGAGTACTCCCAGGTGCCGTTCTGATAGAACACAGCCTTGCCCTCGCCGAATTCGGCCTCGGCCTGATCGCCGGTGTAGGAGCTCAGCTGCGCCGGATCGGCCGCGGAATTCTGGATGTACAGATCCCAGATGGCCTTGAAGTTGTCCAGATAAGCGCCGGTGATGGTGGCGGGCTGCTCGGTCACGCCGTCATCGCGGAACTCATAGAACAGGGGCATATTGGCCAGATGGCCGGAGAAGCGCCAGGAGGAGGAGCCGTCCATGCCGGAGGAGGTGAAGGCGTCGAAGCCCAGCTCAGCAGCGCGGGCGTGGATGTCCTCGGCGATGGTCTTCAGGGACGCGAAGTCCTTGATGTCCTCAATGCTGTAGCCAGCCTTGGCCAGCAGCGCCTTGTTCACGATGATGCCGAAGGATTCATAGCAGTAGCCGATGGACAGCGTTTCGCCGTCCGCGCCCTTCATGTTGAAGTCCTCGGTGGTCAGCTCATCGAACACCTTCGTGCCGGTCAGATCCAGGCAGTAGCTGCCCCAGGTGTTCACAGCGCCCTGATTGCCGCACTGGAACAGGGTGGGCGCATTGTCGCCCTTGTCCATTTCGGAGGTGAGGGTGGTGTCATAGGTGCCGGAGGCGGCGGTCAGAACCTTGACCTCAACGCCGGTCTGCTCGGTGTAGAGCTTGGCAAGATCCTGCCAGGCCTGATCCGCTTCGGGCTTGAAGTTCAGGTAGTACACAGAACCGGTAGTCTCTGCGGAGGCAACGGCTGCCACGGACAGCGCGAGCATCAGCGCCAGAACGATGGAAACGAGTTTCTTCATGAGTAAGCGATCTCCTTTCAGAAATGCATGTTGTATCGACGCAGGTAAAAACCTGCTATACAATATTAGCACTTTAGGTTTATTTCGTCAATAGTTATTTGTAAAAAACGGCTGGCGACATTGATTTAATAAGAAAAATGAACCACCCTGCGGCTTGCCGCAGGGTGGCTCGATAGAGACAACCATTATCCAAGCACGATGCTTTCATCCAGCAGGTACGAAAGCGTCAGCGAATCCAGAATCGGATCCTCGGGATCGATGATCGGCAGCTCCAGATCGTACTGCGCGTTCACTCTGCGTTGGAATTCTGCGATGGCCTCCACGGTGACCTCGTCCAGCACGTCGATCTGCGCGTCGTCCGCGTTCAGCAGGCCGCGGCGGTAAAGCGCGATCTGCGCCTTCTGAATGTCGCTCAGATCGGAAAGATCTCCGCCGGGCGCTGTGGTCGGCGCTTCGGTCGGTTCCGAATCGGGATCGGTCGACGCGGGCACGCCGAAGAGCAGCTCGCTGGTCACCGTATCGTCCGCGCTGCCGCCGACGGGCGTGGCGCTGACGTAGAGCTTGTACAGGCCGGGCTTGAGCATGTCCGTGCTGACGGTCTTGGAGGTGTCGCGCGTGTCGCCCAGCGAGCGGCTCTCGCCGTCCTGATAGACAAGCGTCACGGTATAGTGATCCACATCGCCGCTGGACATCCAGCTGAAGATGATGGTGGAATCGTTCACATAGGGCACGCCGTCCTGCTGGTAGACCGAGGAGCCGATGTTAATGACCGGCGCGTCTACCTGCGGCCGCGCGGTGGACTCGGCGGTGATCTCCGGCTCGGGCGTGGCGGCCTCCTCCGCAAGGCTCAATTCCAGCGTGCGCCATACGATCTCATCCTCCGTGCCGCCCTGCGGCAGCGCGCCGATGCTCAGCCGGTAGGTCTCACCCGCGCGCATCATGGCGGTATCCAGCGTGAAGCCGGTAAGGCGCGTGTCCTTTTCGCTCTTGATCAGGCTGTCGTAGCCGTCGTATAGGCGGATATAATAGCTCTGCGCGCCGTCCGCGCCCCAGGAGACGGTGTATTTGCCGGAGCTGAGCTCGATATAGCCTTCGGCGCTGCGTCCGTCTATGGCGACGTCGAAGCTGCTGATTTCGGCGGCGGGCTCGGGCGTGGCCTGCTGCTCGGGTTCGGGCGTGTCATCCACGCGCGCCTCCGGCTCGTCACCGTGGTCGACCAGATTCCAGCCCTTGTCGCGGCAGACCTTCAGGTATTCGAGCGTCAGCGCGTCGCAGTCGCCGGTCACGGCGAGCACCTCTTCACCCTTGACGTCGTTTACGAATTCCTGCAGCTGACGCACGGCGTTGCGGGTGCGGTCGCCGTAGGTGCCGTCCACATCGTCCGCGTTCAGCAGGCCGACCGCGCGCAGCATATCCTGCATGTTGTAGATCGCATCCGAATCGGAGGTGTCATGCACGCCGCCGTCGGTATCGCCCGTTTCATCGCCGTGGTCGCCGATATTTGCGCCCTGCTCATAGAACTGTTCCAGATATTGCAGGGTCTTTGCGTCGCACACGCCAGTCACGTCCAGCGTGCGGTCGCCGTATACATCGTTGACGAAGGTCTGGAAAGTGCGCACGGCATCCTGCGTGAGCGCCGAATAGTCGCCGTCCACGTCCGACGCGCCCAACAGGCCTACGCCGCTGAGCATCTGCTGTACGCGCTTGACGGAAACGCTTTCGGAGCCGGGGCCGACCACGACGTCGCCGCCCTCGTCCTGACCGGGCTGGGGTTCATAGGGCGTTTCGGCGGGCGTCTGCGTCGGCGTCTGGGTGGGCGCCTGGGTGGGAACCTGCGTCGGCGCCTGCGTGGTGGGAATGGTAACCGGCGCGTCGGTGACCTCGGGGGTCATGCGGCGGTTGTTTTCGATGCAGTAATCCAGATAGCGGATCGTCAGCGCGTCGCATACGCCGGAGGTATTCAGCGTTTCCTCGCCGCGCAGCTGGTTGACCCACGCCTGGAATTTCTTCACGGCATTCGCGGTCTTGGAGCCGTAGGCGCCGTCCGCGCCGCCGGCCTCCAGCGCGCCGACCTGGATCAGCTTGTTCTGCACCGCCTTGATCTCGGCGGGGGACGAGGCGGCGGAAACGGAGCCGTCGCTCGCCTTCGTGGGGGCGGGCGTCGCGGTCGTCTTCGCGGTGGGCGCAGGCGTCGCGGTCGCCTTCTGCTGATCCTTCCACCATTCGATATAATAATTCAGATAGGCCATGGTGCTTTCATCCACTTCTCCATTGGGCTCCAGCGCGCGGTATTTCAGCAGCTGGTTGACGCGGATCTGGAAGTTCTTGACCGCCGTGGCAGTGGTGGAGCCGAAGCGGCCGTCGGCGCTGCCCTCGGGCAGCAGTCCCAGCGCGATCAGCTTGTTTTGCAGGCTGCGGATCTGCGCGCGGCTGGACGAGGCGTTGACCACCGTGTCATCGGGCGCGGGCGTGACCAGCGGGGTGGGCGTAGCCGTCGGCCTGGAAATGGCCACCGATGCGTTGTAGAGCCACTGCTGCGTCTTCTGTCCGGCAATGCCGTCTACCGCCAGCTTTGTGGCGGGCGAGCAGTTGTTGTTGACATAATTCTGGAAATCCTTCACTGCCTGCTTGGTGGCGGCGTCGTATTTGCCGGTGGCGCTGCCGCGTCCCAGCCAGCCCAGCTCAATCAGCCGGTTCTGCAGCTTGGTGACGCTGCTGGTCTGCGACGAATTGTTCACCGTGTCGTAGTGCGTGCCAGTGTCCACGGTGGGCGCCTTGGTGGGCTTGGCGGTGACCTGGTCGGCGAATTCGCTGTTTACGTCGCCGGAATAGGTGTAGTCCATCCAGCTTAGCTCCGGATCCACCAGCGCCGCGAAGGTCGCGCGCGTGTAGGGCGTGGGCGTGGGCGTCTGCGCCGGCATCCATGTGGCGCCGGACGATGCGCTGGCGCTGGGCAGCGTGTTGGGCAGGGTGATGTCGTTGGAATTGGACATGGACGACAGCAGCCAGATCACGCCGATGGCCACTGCCAGCACCACTGCCGCGGCGATGGCGATGTAAAGCGTGATCTGCCTGCGGCGGTCGCGCCCCTCCTCGTCGTCCGCGTCGGTAAAGGCCGTGGCTTCGCTGCTTGCGGCGGCCTTGCGCTGGGCGATGTAGGCGGTGCCGTTTTCTTCAAAATAGAAATGCCGCTTGCGCGGATCCTCCACGCTTTCCACGCTCATGCGCAGCTTTTTCATGCCGGTATCGAAGGCGTCCTCCATGCCGGAAATGGGCGCGACACTGCCGTCGGGCAGGCGCTCGGCGCAGCTGCGCGGCAGATATTCGCGAATGCGGAGCACGCCGCCGCGCTTCGTGTCCAGCGCAGTGTAGACGATGCCGCTGGCGTCCTGCCCCAGGGCGCGCCCGACCAGAAAGCGGTCGCGATAGATCAGCGTGCCGGGCAGCATCTGAATGCTGGGCACCGCAGCGCGCGCGTCCTTTCCGCAGTGCGGGCAGACGCTTTCGCCATTGAGCTCCTGAAAGCAGTACATGCACAGATTTTCGTAAGCCATTTATTCCACTCCTTTGATGGCGGGGTCGGGTCAGAGCAGGTCGCCGATGTCTCGAACGACCTTTTCAAAGATTTCGTCGATGCTGTCGCGCGAATCGATCTCGTGCACGCGCGCGGGGTCGGCGGCGCAGATGTCCGCGTAGCCCTCGTAGACGCGGCGGAAGAAATCGTCGGTCTCGATCTCCAGTCGATCCAGGTTCTCACCCGCGCGCAGCCGCCTGAGCACGGCCTCACGGTCGCCCACGAACAGAAGCGTGCGATCGGGCACGGCCCGGTAGGCCACTGTATTTATTTGACGTATAAAGTCGTCTCCAAGTTCACGCCCGCGCGCCTGATATGCGAAGCTGGAATCCAAAAAACGGTCGCAGAGCACGATCTTGCCCGCCGCGATTGACGGAAGGATCACCGTGCGAACGTGCTCGGCGCGCGACGCGGCGTACAGCAGCGCCTCGCATTCGTCGCTCATGCCCAGATTGCGGATGTCCAGCACCACGTCGCGAATGCGTTCGGAGACGGCGCAGCCGCCCGGCTCGCGCGTGCACAGAACCTCGTAGCCGCGCGCGCTCAGATGCTCGGCCAGCAGCTTCAGTTGCGTGCTCTTGCCGCAGCCGTCCGCACCCTCGAAGGTGATGAACAGGCCGCGCTGCGGAGCCTCGCCGGGCAGCAGGATGCGCCGGAGCATTTCGACATTATCGGCGATCTCATCCGCACCCGCGCGGAGCAGCTCCTCGCGCGTGCCGTAGCCATAGAGCGCGCCGACGGCGTGCAGCCCCAGCGCCCGTGCGGCCTCCATGTCGAAGCGCCGGTCGCCGACCATGACGGCGCTGTGCGGATCTATGCCCTCGGGCAGCGCCTCCAGGATCAGCGCGCGCTTGTCGGCATGGGTATTTTCTACCTTTATGCCCACGATCTTATCGAAATACGGCGTAAGGCCGAAGTATTCCACGATGCGCTCAATGAAGATCTGCGGCTTGCCGCTGGCCACCGCCAGATAGGCGCCGCGCCGCTTCAGCGCCTTCAGCAGCGGCGTGATGCCCGGATATACGCTGTTTTCCTTCCAGCCTGCGGCGTTGTAGCGCTCGCGATAATGGCCCACGGCCTTCAGCGCGGCCGCTTCGGAAAGCCCCAGGTATTCCTGAAACGCGGGCACCAGCGGCGGCCCTACGAATTTGCGCAGCGTGTCCTCCGCCGGTACGGGCAGCCCCATTTTTTCGCAGGCATAGGCCGCGCTGCGGGTGATGCCCAGGCCGGATTCGGTGATCGTGCCGTCAAAGTCAAAGAGGATCGCGCCGTAATTCAAATAAATCATTCCCATCTCACATATTATGAAGGGGAGAGCAGGCAAGCGTCCCCCATCTGTAATTGTAATAAAGAAATATGACATTTCAAGCAATACGCCATGAAAACAGCTGGGCTTTCGGCGCGGGCGCTTGAAGGTTTGAAAGGGGTATGGTATGATATTATAGATATCATAACGATTGGGTCGATAAAGGAGTTATCTGCAATGCTGAATACGCTCTTGACGCGCGGCGCGATGTTGCTGGACACTGCCGCACAGGCGTTCGCCTGGAATGCGCACATGCGCGAGATCATTATTACCTGCCTGCTGAGCATGGTGCCCACCTACGAGGGGCGCTACGCCGTGCCGCTGATGCTGCGCATGGGCATGCCCACGTTCTGGGCATTTTTGCTGGCCGTGGTGTTTTCCACGCTGCCGATGCCGTTCATACTGCTGCTGCTGCGTCCCGTGCTGGACTGGTTCTACACGCTGCCGATCAAGCCCGTGCGCAAATTTGCGGCCTGGCTCGAGCGCCGCAGCGAAAAGAAGCGCGCCAAAATGAACGCCGACAGCGGGCGCGGCCTGCGCGGCAGGCTGAAGGGCAAGGTGTCCGAGGAAACGATCGAGCTGATCGGCCTGTACATCTTCGTGGCGCTTCCGCTGCCGGGAACCGGCGCGTGGACGGGCAGCGCCATTGCTACGCTGTTTGAAATGAACCGGCTGAAGGCGGCGCTCGCCATCCTGCTTGGCAATATCACCGCCGTGGGCATTATGACGGCAATGGCCTGCGGGCTGTTTTCCATCATTTAGCGATCGCTTCTTATCACTGCTTACATTAAATAAGGAAACTGGCATACAGGGGGTGGGCGCATGCTCAGGGCATACACGGGCGAAAACCATCTGCTGTCGGACGCGCTGCTATCGGAGGCCGCGCGCGCGCTGGCGGCGGACGAGGGCGATATTTACGTCGTGGTGCCCCGTCAGCTGACGCTGCTTACGGAGCGCACGCTGCTGTCGGGCTTGAAGCTGCGCGGCTCGTTTCGGCTGCGCGTGATCGCGCCGGCGCGCCTGTGTGCGGAGATATTTGCCGCCGCAGGCGGCCTGGGCGGCGTGCGCGTGGATGAGCGCGGCCGCGTGATGCTCGTGCGCCGCGCGCTGCGCGAAAGCGAAGGGCTGAGCGTGTACAGAAATGCGTGGCGCAGGCGCGGGTTCGCCGAAAAATGCGCCCGCCAGCTCGAAACCTTCCTGCAGGGCGGCGTGACGGTCGAGGATCTGCGCGCGTGCGCCGAGGGCTGCGGCGGCGTGCAGGCCGCGAAGCTGCGCGATCTGGCCGAGGTGATGTCCGGCTATCTTGCGCTGATCGCGGGGCAGTATCAGGACGGCGAAATGGAGCTGGTGGCAGCGGCAGAGCGCGTGCATGCCGCGGGCTTTGCGCGAGACGCACATTTTTTCTTTTACGGCTTTGACATTATGCCCGCCACGCTGCTGCAGCTGATCGCGCAGCTTTCAGCCGACTGCGCGGACGCGGCGATCTTTTATCCCCTCATAAACGATGCGCGCGCGCGGGACGCCGACTGCTGCGAGGTGCTGCTGCGCCAGCTGGAGGGACTGTTTGAACGGGTCAGGCAGGCGGGCGGCGCGTTTGCGCGCATTATGCTGAAGCCGCAGGCGCAGACCGGCGCGATCGCGGCGCTGAGCCGCGAGCTTTTCGCGTGTCCGCCGCAGGCCTACGCGGGCGCGGCGGGGAATGTGAGCATACTTTCGGCGCGCGATGTGCGCGAGGAATGTATGGCGGCGGCGGCGCGCGCGCGCGTACTGGCGATGCGCGGCATGCGCTACGGCGATATGCAGCTGATCTGCATGGATATGGACGGCTACCGGCAGCCGCTGGAGGAAGCGTTCGTGCTCTACGGCGTGCCGCTGTTTATGGATCGCAGCCGCCCGGCTTCGCGCATGGCGCCTGCAGAATATCTGCTCACGGCGCTTAAGCTGATCGAAAAGAATTTTCGAACCGAGGACATGTTTGCGCTGATGCGCACCGGCTATACGGCGCTTTCCCGCGATGAGGCGGATCGCCTGATGAATTACGCCGTGGCGCGCGGCATCGAGGGCGGGCGCTGGCTCAGGCCGCTCACGCGCGGCGGCGAGGCGGAGATCCAGGCGCTGGAACCGATCCGCGCGCGGCTTACTGCGCCCATCGTAAAGCTCAAGAATGAAATGAGGGCGGCAAAGGCGCTGCGCGGCCAGCTTACGGCGCTGTTTCGCTTCATGGAAGAGGCCGGCGCGCTGGAGAGGAGCCGCGAAACGCAGCAGGCGCTGATACAGCGCGGCATGCGCGAGCAGGCGGGCGCGCTGGCGCAGGCGTGGAACCGCATCGTGGGCGCGCTGGATCAGATGGCCGCGCTGATGGGCGAGGCGCGCATGGGGCTGAGCGAATTGTCGGCGACGCTGCGCGAATCGCTGGACGCCGCCATTGTCAAGCAGCTGCCGCAGTCGGGCGACGCGGTCTTTGCGCAGGATGCGCGGCGCATGCTGATGCAGCCCGCGCGGGCGCTGTTCGTGCTGGGCATGAACGACCAGAGCGCGCCGGACACCGACGGCCTGCTCACCGACGCGCAGCGCGCGTCGGTCGCGCGGCAGGCGAAGGCGTGGCTGGGGCCGGATGCGCGCGGGGGCGTGCAGCTGCGGCGCTTCTATTTTAAATCCGCCGTGGCGATGGCGGGCGAAAGGCTGTATCTGTCCTGCGCCATGGCGGGCGCAGACGGCGCAGCGCTGCGCCCGGGCATGGCCATGGAGCTGGCTGCGGCGGCGCTGCCGAATGCGCGCAGGGTGAGCCGCGCGCAGCTAGCGTCCCTGCTGACGGCGGCGCCCGATGCGGCGCTGCGCGGCGTGGCGCGGGCGCTGGCGCGGCAGCGCGACGGCGTGGCGCCGGAAAAGCTGGATGTGCGCGCGGCGTCGGCATTGCGCGCGCTTTCGGCGCGTATGCCCGAGCTGCAGAGCCGCCTGGGCGGCATTTCCAGGCTGCTTTCGGGCGGCGCGGAGAAGGAACGGCTCAGTCCGGCCTCGGCGCGCGCGCTCTATGGGCGGCTGCGCACGCAGAGCATTACGCGGCTGGAAAAATTCGCGCGCTGTCCGTTCGCGTATTTTACCGATTATGGCCTGAAGCCCCTGCTTATAGAGCCGTTCGAGTTCGATCAGCGGCAGACGGGCACATTTCTGCACGAGGCGGTGCATGAATTCCTGCGCCAGAGCGGCGCTGCGCTCAACGATATGGATGCGGCCGCCGCGCGCGCGCGCATGGGCGCGATCGCCGATGCGATGCTCAGGGACATGCGCGTCGGCAGTCCCATGGAGGACAGCTTCAGCGCGCGCGCCGAGGAACGCGCGCTGCGGGAAACGGCGTGCCGCTGCGCGCAGGTACTGTGCAGGCAGATGCAGGGCAGCGCCTTCCATGCCGAATATCTGGAGCAGGATTTTGGCATTGAGGACGGCGCAAAGCGGCTGATGGCGGGCGATACCGTGCTCGAGGGCAGGATCGACCGCGTGGACTGCTGGCATGAGGGCAATGGTCTGCGCGTGATCGATTTCAAGCTCGGCGGGCGCAAGCTGGAGCTGGCGGGCGCGTATTACGGGCTCGCGCTTCAGCTGCCGGTCTACCTGGGCGCGGCGATGAAAAAGACGGGCGCGCGCAGCGCGGGCATCTATTATTTTCCGCTGGCGGACGGCGTAGTCGACAGCCAGAGCACCAGCCCCATCGAGATCGAAAAGGAACGCGAGAAGCAGTTTCAGATGCAGGGCCTGCTGCCGCGCGACGAGGAGCTGATCAAAGCGCAGTCGCCCGACCCCGAGGGCGTGCTCGGCGCGCGCTTCAAGAAGGGAGACGGCGGGCTGCAAAGCACCGTGCCCTGCGCGGACGCGCACGAATTTGCGCATTTGGTGAACCACGCGCTGAAGCTGGCGCAGCGGCAGATCGATGCGATCCGCGGCGGCGAGGCTGCAGTCAGTCCGGCAAGTCTGGGCGGACACAGCGCCTGCACCTGGTGCAAGCTCCGCGCGGCATGCCTGTTTGACGAAAAGGCGGATGCGGCGAAGCAGCGCCGGCTGAAAAAAATCAAGTGGAACGAGGCGCTCGAACGCATTGCGCTGGAGAGCGACATGGAAAAAGAACGCTGATATGGATGAGCGCGCCCGAATGGCTTGGCCATTCGGGCGCGCTTTCCTAAGAAATATGGATCAGCAAAAACGTACCGACGATCCTTTATGTCGCATGGGATCAATAGCCCAGCTCCGCACCGGCGTCGTACACCGGCTTTAGCGCGGGATAGAGCTTTTTATAAATGGCGTAGCTCCTGCGGTAGCCGTCCTGGTTTTCGGCCACGGGATGCGCCTCCGTTTCGGGGTGGATCACCTTCACGGCTTCGCCGAGATTCGCCCACAGCCCCGCGCCCACACCGGCGACCAGCACCGCGCCGTAGGCGCCGCCCTCGCTGGCGGCGGACATGGTGTACACCGGCAGATTGAAGATGTCGGCCTGCATCTGACGCCAGAGCGGGCTGGCCGCGCCGCCGCCGGAGGTGTATATCTTTTCGTTCTGCGTCATGCTGCCGAAAATGTCCACCAGCTGGCACAGCGAATAGGTCACGCCCTCCATCACGGCGCGGGTCATGTCGCCGCGCGTGGTGGTGAGGCTCATGCCGTAGAAGCTGCCGCGGCAGTTCGGATCGGGATAGGGGCAGCGTTCGCCCGCCAGATAGGGCGTAAACACCACGCCGTGAGCGCCGGGTACGGAGGCCTCGGCGTCCCTGCCCATGATGTTGTATACATTTTCGCCGCCCGCCCTGGATTCGGCGATGGCGTTTTCACACAGCGTGTCGCGATACCAGCGATAGCTGCCGCCCGCGGAGAGCGTGCAGCCGAAGTCCGTCCACAGGCCGGGCTCGTTGCCGCAGAACATCTGCAGATCGCCGTTGGGGTTGTCTTCGTAGTGATCCAGTCCCATCGTTACGTTTCCGCTGGTGCCGATCACCACGCCCAGCACGCCGGGCTTTACCAGTCCACTGCCTACGGCCTGAATCACGGCGTCGCCGCCGCCCGCGTAGCAGGGCAGGCCCTCGGGCAGGCCTGTCAGCTCCGCCACGGCCTTGGTCACGCGCCCCGCCAGCGTGGTCGATTCCACGGCAGTGGGGAAGATGTCGCGCGGCAGACCCGCGATTTTGATCAGCTCTTCGCTCCAGACGCGGTTTTTCGTGTCGAAGAAGCCGGTGCCGGAGGCGTCGGATACGTCGATCATGATTTCACCGGTCATGCGATAGCGAATATAATCCTTCGGGCAGATAAAGACCTTCATTTTGTTGAAGTTTTCCGGCTCCTCGTCGCGCAGCCACAGGATCTTGCCGCCGGTGTAGCCGGTGAGCATGCGGTTGTTCGTCAGCTTCAGCAGTGCATCCAGGCCGCCGGCCTTTTCAGTGATCCAGTCGCACTGCTTCTGCGTGCGCTGATCGCACCACAGGATCGCCGGACGGATGACCGCGCCCGCCGCGTCCAGCGCCACCAGACCGTGCATCTGGCCGGAATAGCTCAGCCCCAGAATATCCTCGGCGGGAACGTTTGCCTTTTCCAGAATGACGCGCAGGCCGCGCACCACGCCCTGCCACCAGTCCTCGGGGTTCTGCTCTGCCCAGCCGGGCTTGGGCGTATACAGCGGGTATTCCTGCGTGGACGAGGCGATGACCGCGCCCGTTTCGTTGATCATGATGCATTTCGCACCGGAGGTGCCCACATCCAGACCGATCAGGTATTTCATAGTTTGGTGCCTCCCGTTTATCATTTATTTTTTGTTCTTAAAGTGCCTGAGCCGCGCCGACAGCTTGGAGATCCTGCCAAAGTCGAGCCGGTTTTCCTCGCCGTGGAGCAGGCGCACGATGTTTTTTCTGTGGCAGAACAGCGCCAGCGCGCCCATGAACGCGCTCGAGGCCACATACCAGCCATAGTTGGCATTGCCGACATGCAGCGCGGCCACCAGCACCGGATAGAGAATGGAGGCGCAGATGGAGCCGACGGACACATAGCGCGTAAAGGCGGTAATGGCCACCACCAGCGCCAGCAGCGCCAGCGCGATCCATGGATCGACCGCGATGATCACGCCCAACGACGAGGCGATGCCCTTGCCGCCGTGAAAGCGGAAGAACACCGGAAAGTCGTGTCCCAGCACGGCGCATACGCCGCCGAGCAGCATGCCGGTATCGCCGCAGAGCGCCCGCCCGAGCTCCGCCGCCAGATATGCCTTCAGGCAATCGCCCAGCAGCGTGAGCAGGCTGGGCACCCAGCCCAGCGTGCGCAGCACGTTCGTGCTGCCCGCGTTGCCGCTGCCGTGGCGGCGAATATCCATCACGCCGTAGAGCTTAGAGATCAGTATACCCACCGATACGTTGCCCAGCAGGTAACCCGCCACTGCGGCGATAACATATTTGAGCCAGATAGCCATTTACTGATCGTCTCTTTTCTTTTCACGCAGTATGAATTTCAGCGGCGTACCCTCGAAGCCGAAGCTCTTGCGGAATTGCTTTTCCAGATAGCGCTCGTAGGAAAAGTGCATCAGGTTCTCGTCGTTGACGAAGAACACGAAGCTCGGCGGCTGCACGCCCTGCTGCGTGGCATAGTATATTTTCAGGCGGCGGCCAGAGGTGGCCGGCGGCTGGAGCGCCGCCTGCGCGTCGGCCAGAATGTCGTTCAGCAGGCCCGTGGTAATGCGGCGGCGGGACTGCTCATACGCCTTTTTGACCTCCTCGAGCACGCGGTTGACGCGCTGGCCGGTCAGCGCTGAAATATACAGTATCGGCGCATACGCCATGAACTTCAGGCCCTCGCGTACCTCGCGGTTGAATTCGTTCATGGTGCCGGTGTCCTTTTCCACGGCGTCCCACTTGTTGATGACGATGATCGCGGCCTTGCCCTGCTCATCGATGTAGCCCGCGATTTTCGCATCCTGCTCGGTCACGCCCTGCGTGGCGTCAATCACCAGCAGCGCTACGTCGCAGCGGTCGATGGCCGCCAGTGCGCGCACGATGGAGAAGCGCTCCAGCGTCTGATAGCCGATGGCGCGCTTGCGGCGGATGCCCGCCGTGTCGATGATGATGAAATCGTCGCCTGCATCGTCGGTAAAGCGCGTGTCGATGGCGTCGCGCGTGGTGCCCGCGATGTCGGATACCATCACGCGCTCCTGTCCCAGAATGCGGTTCACCAGCGAGGACTTGCCCACGTTCGGCTTGCCGCATACCGCCAGACGGATCGCGCTGTCCTCCTCCTCCGTCTCATCCGGATCGGGGAAGTAGCCGCACAATTCCTCCAGCAGGTCGCCCAGGTTCAGCAGGTTGATCGACGATATGCCGATCGGGTCGCCCAGACCCAGGTTGTAGAATTCATAGATGTTGTCCATGCTCTTGACGTGGTCGATCTTGTTGACCACCAGCATTACGGGCTTGCGCGTCTTGCGCAGCATATCCGCCACGGACTGGTCGTCCGCCGTCATGCCCGCCTTGCCGTCCACGAAAAACAGGATCACGTCGCAGGTCTCGATGGCGATCTCGGCCTGACGGCGCATCTGCCTGAGCAGCGGGTCCTCGCTCTGCGGGTCGATGCCGCCGGTATCGATCAGCGTGAATTTATGGTTCTGCCATTCGCAGTCCAGATATACGCGGTCGCGCGTTACGCCCGGCGTGTCCTCCACGATGGCGACGCGGCGGCCTGCCATGGCGTTGAAGAAGGTGGATTTGCCCACGTTCGGGCGGCCTACGATGGCCACTAGGGGTTTTGCCATTGACTTTGTTCCTCCATTATCTCATCCCGCGCGGCGCAAAGCGCATCGTAGAGATCCCAGCCGTGCCGGCCCACGGGAATAATCTTTCGGCCGAGCGCGGCCTGCGCCGCCTCGAGCGTCATATCGTCCAGAAAGCGGTCATGCTCGCTGCGCAGCATACATTCGGTGATCAGCACGCGCGCGCCCGGTTCGTCCTTCAGCCGCGCCGTCAGATCGCCGCCGGTGATCAGGCCGGATACGGTGACGCTGGAGCCGAAGAAGCGGTTTTCCACCGCCACAACGCGCACCTGAACGCCCGCCGGCGGGTGTTTTTCGAGCATTTCCCGCAGAAACGGCGCCGCCGATACGCCGCAGCCGATCAGCAGCTGCGCACAGCCCGCGGGCGGGGCTACGTCCGCGTCCGCATCGCGCGCTTCCAGATATTCCGTTTCCAGCAGCCGCAGCATGCCCACGCCGTCGTCGATCTGGCCGTAGTCCTCGTATGCTTCATTGGGCGGAAGAGGCGCGCCCGCAGCCAGATAGAATTCATCCGATGGGAATACGAAGCGCGTGCCCCGCGCCGCAAGCAGCCCTGCGCGCCAGCGCTCCGCCATATCCAGCACGGCCTGCGCCTCGTCGCTTCGGTAGGTGCGCAGCGGGCACAGCCCCTCGCGGTGACCGGTTAGCCCCACGGGCACCAGCGCCAGCGACAGGCATTGCGGGATTGCGCTGAGCGTGCGGATGGTCTCCTCCAGCGCCGCGCCGTCGTTCAGGCCGGGGCAGAGCACGGCCTGCGCGTGAAATTCGATGCCGCCCGCCGCCAGCCTCTGCAGCTGAGACACCAGCCGCGCGCCGCGCGGCGTGCCCAGTATGCGGGAGCGCAGCTCGGGATCTACGGCATGAACGGAAATATACAGCGGCGATGCCCGCCGCGCGACGATGCGGTCAAGCTCGCGGTCGGACACGTTGGTCAGCGTTACATAGTTGCCCATCATCATGGACATGCGCCAGTCGTCGTCCTTGACGCGCATGCTTTCGCGCACATGCGCGGGCAGCTGATCCACAAAGCAGAACAGGCAGCGGTTGCAGCACAGGCGCATGCCGCTCATCATCGGCTTTTCGAAGTTCAGCCCGAGCGGCGCGTATTCGCCCTTTCTGATATGGCAGGTAAAGCTGCGGCCGCCGCGGCGCGCCTCGATTTCCAGACTGCGCTCGGCAGTGAGCGCCTGATAATCCAGAAAATCGATCACCGGTTCGCCACCGATTCGCAGCAGCTCGTCGCCGGAGCGCAGCCCCGCGCGCGCGGCAGGGCTGCCCTTATCGACCGACAATATCCTTTGCGCCATGCCGCACCTCCCTCTGCGCTGCTCCAGGTTGTCGCTTGCAAACATTACCCAATTCTATTATCCACTAAATCGCGGCGCGCGTCAACCGCATTATTCGAAAAAGCTGCGCTTTCAGAACATAAATTTCTGATTTATGGGCGCTCATTTTGTGCTAATTAACGAAAGTGTGCTGGCAAAACGATTCCGATTTTATTTATAATAAGTTGCTATTTCGATAGGGAAAGCAAAGAAAGCGTAGGAGGATCAAAATGGCACAGAAGTACGTTTATCTGTTCAGCGAAGGCAACGCCACCATGCGAAACCTGCTCGGCGGCAAGGGCGCCAACCTCGCGGAAATGACCGCGTTGGGCATGCCCGTTCCCCAGGGTTTCACCATTACCACCGAAGCTTGCACCCGTTACTATGATGACGGCCGCGCAATCGGCGATGACATTCTCGAACAGATCAATGTCGCGCTTGCCAAGATCGAAGAGATCAACGGCAAGAAATTCGGCGACACCAAGAACCCGCTCCTCGTATCCGTGCGTTCCGGCGCCCGCGCATCCATGCCGGGTATGATGGACACCATCCTGAATCTGGGCATGAACGACGAAGTCGCAGCCGGCCTGATCGCGGGCAACCCCGATCCGAAGTTCGAGCGCTTCGTGTACGATTCCTACCGCCGCTTCATCCAGATGTTCTCCGACGTGGTGATGGAGCTGAGCAAGAAGCGCTTCGAAGTCATCATCGACGAAGTGAAGGCCGCCAAGGGCATCACCCAGGACATTGAAATGGACACCGACGACATGAAGGAGCTGGTGCGCCGCTTCAAGGCCTTCTATCTGGAGGAAAAGGGCGAGGAATTCCCCACCGATCCCAAGGTGCAGATGATGGAGGCCATCAAGGCCGTGTTCCGTTCCTGGGACAACCCGCGCGCCAACGTCTATCGCCGCATGAACGACATCCCCTATTCCTGGGGCACTGCCGTGAACGTGATGCCGATGGTGTTCGGCAACCTGAACAACTTCTCCGGCACGGGCGTTGCCTTCACGCGTGACCCCGCCACCGGCGAAAAGGCCCTCTTTGGCGAGTACCTGATCAATGCGCAGGGCGAGGACGTCGTTGCCGGCATCCGCACCCCCAGCCCCATCAGCCAGCTGAAGCAGGATATGCCCGAGGTCTACGATCAGTTCCAGACCATCGCGCACAACCTGGAAAACCATTATCGCGACATGCAGGATATGGAGTTCACCATTGAAAACAAGAAGCTCTACATGCTGCAGACCCGCAACGGCAAGCGCACCGCAGCCGCCGCGCTGAAGATCGCCGTCGACCTGGTGGACGAAGGCATGATCACCGAGGAAGAGGCCGTGCTGCGCGTCGAGCCCAAGCAGCTCGATTCCCTGCTGCACCCGATGTTCGAGCCCAAGGCGCTCAAGGCCGCGACTCCCGTGGGTCAGGGCCTGGCTGCTTCTCCGGGCGCTGCCTGCGGACAGATCGTGTTCACCGCTGAGGACGCCAAGACCTGGGCTGCGCGCGGACAGCGCGTGGTGCTCGCCCGCCTGGAGACCTCTCCGGAAGACATCGAAGGCATGGTCGCCTCTCAGGGCATCCTGACCGTGCGCGGCGGCATGACCTCCCACGCGGCGGTCGTTGCCCGCGGCATGGGCACCTGCTGCGTCTCCGGCTGCAGCGAGATCAAGATGCACGCCGATGAGAAGTACTTCATCCTGGGCGGCAAGGAGTATCACGAGGGCGACTGGATCTCCCTGGACGGCTCCACCGGCAAGATCTACGGCGAGGCGCTGCCCACCGCAGAAGCCACCATCTCCGGCGATTTCGGCCGCTTCATGGCGTGGGCGGATGCCGCTCGCGTGCTGAAGGTGCGCACCAACGCGGATAACCCGCGCGACGCGCTGCAGGCCGTGAAGTTCGGCGCGGAAGGCATCGGCCTGTGCCGCACCGAGCATATGTTCTTCGAGGGCGACCGCATCAAGGCCGTTCGCGAAATGATCCTGGCCAAGGATGTGGAAGGCCGCAAGCTGGCGCTGGCCAAGCTGCTGCCCTATCAGCAGGGCGACTTCGAGGCCATGTACAAGGTGCTGGAAGGCCGTCCGATGACCGTGCGCTACCTCGACCCGCCGCTGCATGAGTTCCTGCCCACCAAGGAAGAGGAAATGGTTGAGCTGGCCGACGAAATGGGCGTGACGCTCGAGGACATTAAGGAGACCGTCGCTGCGCTGCACGAGTTCAACCCGATGATGGGTCACCGTGGCTGCCGCCTGGCCGTCACCTATCCCGAGATCGCCGAAATGCAGACCACGGCTGTGATCAACGCCGCGATCAATGTAAACCGCAAGTATCCGGAATACAAGATCGTGCCCGAGATCATGATCCCGCTGGTCGGCGAAGCGAAAGAGCTGAAGTTCGTGAAGGACGTCGTGGTTGCCACTGCCGACAAGCTCATTAAGGAAGCCGGCGTCGAGCTCGAATACCACATCGGCACCATGATCGAGATCCCGCGCGCGGCTGTGACCGCCGACGAGATCGCGAAGGAAGCTGAGTTCTTCTCCTTCGGCACCAACGACCTGACCCAGATGACCTTCGGCTTCAGCCGTGACGACGCTGCGAAGTTCCTGGACGCCTACTACGAGCGCAAGATCTACGAATTCGATCCCTTCGCCAAGCTGGATCAGGTTGGCGTGGGCGCGCTGGTGAAGATGGCTGCCGAAAAGGGCCGCGCCACCCGTCCGAACATCAAGCTGGGCATCTGCGGCGAGCATGGCGGCGATCCGTCGTCCGTCGAGTTCTGCCACAAGGTCGGCCTGAACTACGTTTCCTGCTCTCCGTTCCGCGTGCCGATCGCCCGCCTTGCCGCTGCGCAGGCCGCGATCAACGAAAAGCGTGCCGCGAAGTGATTCGCAGGATACAAAGCCATAAATGAATAATTGCCGCCCGCGTTTTCAGCAATGAAGGCGCGGGCGGTTTGCTTCGAGCCTGTTATTCCGATCCGTTCACATCTCGGTGCATTTAATATGAGAACGGCATGGAGCCGGCAGTCCTTGAAAAATGGAGCGGCCGCTGTTATAATACTGCTATGAACACACGAGGAGGAAAAAGGATATGAAGCGAGCGCTGGTGCTCTCCGGCGGCGGTTCGCGAGGCGCCTACGAATGCGGCGCATGGCAGGCGCTGAGGGAAATGAACGTTCGGCTGGACGCGGTGTATGGCACGTCCATTGGTGCGATCAACGCTGCACTCGTGGCGCAGGGAGATCTGGAGCGCTGCGTGGCGCTGTGGAACACGATCACGCTGAAGCAGATCATCGCGCTGGAGGAGGACGAGGACTTTAACATCGATCACATGCTGCACAGCAAGCGCGACATCATTCCCTTCCTGCTGGAAAATGCGAAGAACCTGCGCATGGACATCACACCGCTGGAAAACCTGGTGCGTGAGAGCATCGACGAGGGGCGCGTGCGCGCTTCGGGCATGGAGCTGGGCATCATGGTGACGCATGTGCCGGTGCCCGCGGGCGTGCCGATGCGGCTTGAGGATATTCCGCGCGGCGAGCTGGGCGACCATCTGATCGCCTCCGCGTCGTGCTTTCCGGTATTTCCGGTGAAGAATATCGGCAGCGAGCGCTATATCGACGGCGGCTTTGCCGATAATCTGCCCGTGGGCATGGCGCTGGAGGACGGTGCGGACGAGATCATTGCCATCGATATTCACCCGCAATTCACGCATCCGGAATATGCGAACCTGCCCAACCTGACCATCGTGCACCCGCTGAACGACCTCGGGCCGTTTCTGGATTTTTCGCGGGAGGTGCTCGATCGCAGCCGCCGCATGGGCTATTACGATACGATGAAGGTCTACGGCCGCTTCGACGGCATTCGCTATACCTTCTCGCGCGTGAACGAATTGAAGATCGCGCCGCTGGCGCGCGGCTATGTGCAGCGCCTGACCTGTCTGGATGCGAAGAGCGCCGTCAGGGGCGGTGATGCGTTCCTGTCTGCGGCACTCTGTGCGGACGCACCGTTGAAAAAGCTCAGCTGGAAGGACGCCTTCCTGCGCGGACTGGAGCTGTGCGCGCAGAGCCTGGGCTTCCGCGAGGACGCGATTTACGAGATCGACGCGCTGACCGGACGCGCGCTGAGCTTTGTGCGCGGCGCGGAAACGGGCAGCTTTGCCGACGCCGCACGCGGCGGCAGCCGCAAGCTTACCGCGCATATCTTTGGCAGGCTCCAGGCAGATCCGGATTATGCCGAAAGCAACCTCAAGCGCCTGTCGGAGCATCCAATGGAGACCGCTGCGGCGCTGTATCTGGATTTCATCTATCGGAAGCTGTAAAAGGCGGCGCAGCTCCCTATGTATCAATAATTCAGGGCGGCGCGTCCGGCAGAGATTCTGTCGGGCACGCCGCCCTGCTTCAGTCAGCATTTATGAAATGTCCTAGCGCTCAAAGTAGAGAATGTACTCATCTTCGTCCAGGTAGCGCAGGATCATGGCATCATCATCAGTCAGGCTCAATTCGATATACCCGAGGGAACCGGCTGGCACGAGCTTTCCATCGGTCAGTCGGGCGCTGCCTTCAGTATGATCCGCTTCGCCATCGATGAGGGTATCTATCTTTATCCAACCGTTTGAAATGGAGATCGTCCATTCAGAATCGAATATGTCGGGTGCGAATCGAAGGCCGTCCGTTTCGATATGCGTGCAAGTCCATAAGCCGTCAAAATCCCGAACATCTGCAGCGTAGATGCAGTTGTTATCCGTTTCAGACGTTTCTTTCGTTTCCTCCGCGCTATCCCGTTCAAATATCATCTCACCGTCGTCGTCCAGCTGCAGGATCAGAGCGCCGCCGCGCAGCACAAATTCGATTGTCCCCGCTGAGTCGCCCAGCACGCCGCGGTCTGCGCCGGTGAGCTCCCAGTCGGCGTACATTTGGCCGTCGTCATCCAGATCCATATATAGCGTGCCGTCCCGGGATATGGTCAGACTGCCGGAAACGTCCAGAATCTCCGCGCTGACCTCAGCTCCGTCGAAGAGCATCCCGGTCAGATACCAGTCTCCGGTAATATCCGTATCTGCATGGCTGCCGGACGGCTCGCCCTGGGTCGTGCCTGTATCTGTATGGCCGCCGGACGGTTCGGCCTGCGCCGCCCCCGCGTCGGCGTATTCGCTCAGTCGTTTCGTTTCGCCGTTCCAGTTCTCGTACAGCGCCGTGACCTCCGCAATGTCCACCGCCAGATTGAGATTCTGCGCGTCCTCGTAGCTGGCGCTGGTCACGCCGATCACGCATCCGCGGTCGTCAAACAGCACGCCGCCGCTGCTGCCCGAGGAAATGGGCGCGGTGAACTGTATCCAGGAAACGCCGTCCTCCTCATATATGGCGCTGATGTTGCCCAGAGACACGGTGTTGGTGATGCCGATGGGGCTGCCGATGGCCACGATGGGCTCGGCGCGCCTGAGCGCTTCGCCGTCGCTGAACGTCAGCGGGGTCAGATCCGTGGGGGACATAAAGCCGCAGATGGCGATGTCCTTGACCTCATCCGCCACCAGCACTTTGGTTACCATGTACTCGTAACCGTCGTCGCTGTTGGCGACCATCCAGTCCGCATCCTCGATGACGTGGTAATTGGTCACGAGCGTGCGGTTGTCAAACGCCACGAAGCCGCTGCCGGTCGCCAGAAGCTCGTTATCGGCGTCGTACACCTCCAGCATCAGCACGGATTTGGCCGCGCGCTCAATGGCGTCCGGATCGGAAGAAAAGCCGGTTTCCGCCAGTGCGCAGGCGGGCAGGAGCAGGCACAGGGCCAGGATCGCCGCTGCAAATCTCTTCATAATATATCGCCCTCCGTTGAGCATTATATCATTTTGTTAACGCGGAGTCAATTATGTTGTCGAATTCCGACGGACAAAGCTAAGCCGCGCTCACCGGCATTTTCCCGATAAGCGCGGCCATACGGGTTCCTATCCCACGCCCAGCTCGCTGCCGTGCGCCTTCAGCCATTTCTTCCAGTATTCATATTCGGGCATCTGCCCCTCCACCAGCCGCCAGAAGCGCGGCGAATGGTTGAACTCGATCAGGTGGCAGAGCTCGTGGATCACCACATAGGTCAGCGCCTCCTCAGGCGCCATAATCAGCTTCCAATTGAAATTCAGGTTTCCCTTCTGCGAGCAGCTGCCCCAGCGGCTGCGCTGATCGCGCACGGTGACGCGGCCGTAGCGCACGCCCAGGCGCGGCGCATATTCATCCAGCCGCCGGCGGATGCGCTCCAGCGCCCGCCGCGACAGCGCCGCCTTCAGCGCGGCGCGCACGGCGTCTTCATCCTCGGCATGTGGCAGGGTCAGCGCGCATTCGCCGTCCGACAGCTCCAGCGATACCCGCGCGCCGGAAATGAGCCGCAGCGCGCAGCTTTTGCCCTCGATGCAGATGCGGCTGCCGGAGCGCAGCGGGTGCGCCAGCCGGTTTTGCGCCAGCTCCGCCTCGAGCCGCGCGTGCATGGCCAGTATTTCATCCATGCGCTGCGCCACCAGTGCGTCCACATCGCGCAAGCGCGCGCCCGTGGGCGCGTAAACCCGCGTTTCGCCGCCGGGCAGCGCCTTGATCAGCACATCGCGGCGGGCGGAGCAGATCAGTATGTATTTCAGCGCGCGTTTTCCGCGCGAAACGGTTCGGATCATCGCCGTCCGCTCTCGCGGGTAGTCGCCATGAAGGCGGCCTCGTAGCGGTCGGGCGAGCGCATGATCTCCACCAGACCGCGCACAGCGCATTTGCCCGGCGCATCCGCCACGCGGCAGGGAATGCCCAGCGTGTCGCCGATGCGCTTGTCCATACCCGGCATTTCCGCGCCGCCGCCCACCAGCACTGCGCCCGCGTCGTTCAGGTCGGCGCTCAGCTCCTCCGGCGCCAGCGACGCCACATGCGCGCACAGTCCGGCGATCTCGCTGACCACCTCTTCGCACGCGCGCAGCACCGGCGCGGTCTCCACGTCGAACGCCTCCGGCATGCGGCTTTCCATGCCGAAGCCGGTCATGTGCATGATGACGTCGGCAGGCGCGCGCTCCGGCAGCGCCGTACCCAGCGTGTTTTTGATTTCCCGCGCGGAATTCATGCCGATGCGGTAACCGCTTTCGGCGCGCACGATGCGCTGTATGCGTTCGTCGATGCGGTTCATGCCGTAGGGAACGTAGCCGAATGCCGCCACGCGCCCCAATGTGAACAGCGTGCAGCTTATTTTGCCCGCACCGATGTCCACCACCAGCTTGCCTTCTGGCGCGGCCAGATCCAGTCCCGCGCCGATGGCCGCCGCTGCGTCCGCACGCACCAGCGCCGCTTCGCCCGCGCCCGCGTCCATGGCCGCCGCCATCAGCGCCTCCTGCTGCACGGGGCGCGAAAACGGCGCACAGGCAATCATTGCGCCGAAGCGCTTCCTGCGGCTGATGAAATCCATGCGCTCGAATAGCCAGCGGAACATGCGGTCGGCGTAGAAATTGCTTTCGAGCACGCCGTCGCGCATCGGGCGGCAAACCTCCACGCCAGCACAGGCGCGCCCGTCGATGCGCGCCGCCGCGTCGCCGCAGCAGATGGGCATGTCGCCGCCCTCGCGAAAGGCCATGCGCGCCGCTTCCTCCAGCATTGCGCCCTCGCGGTATTCCGCCATGCGCACATAATCCGTGCCCAGATCGATGCCAACATCCCAGCGCATTTGTGTTCCTCCATCTCCGGTGAAATTATTCGGCTTGTCAAAAGGGCTTTTGACAAGCCTGGTGGACGGGGAAGCACGCTCCCCCGCCACTGCCACCCTCACCAG
>CAKUOX010000006.1 GCA_934670175.1 uncultured Clostridia bacterium
GCCCAGCGGCGTGTACGGTGGGCACGGGGCGATTTTTGCGTCGGAAAATCTCATTTTCCAGAGCAAAAATCGTTTCCTTGCAGTTTTTGCGCCCGGAAATCTGAAGGATTTCAGCAAAAACTGGTGAGGGTGGCAGTGGCGGGGGAGCTTGCTTCCCCGTCCACATGCTTATTGAAGTGCAGGGTTCGGCAAAGCCAGAGCCTTGCGGGTCAATGGCCTTCCCAAAGAGACACCGGCAATTCTTTACGCCGCCTTCAGGCCGGTCTCCGCCGCGTCCAGCATGGCGTCCACGCCGGTACCGTAGCCGCGCGTCGGATCGTTCACAAACACATGGGTCACCGCGCCGACGATGTGCCCATCCTGAATGAGCGGACTGCCTGACATGCCCTGCACGATGCCGCCCGCTGCGTCGATCAGCCGCGCGTCGGTCACATGCACCACGATGGAGCGAACCGGCGAAGCGCCGCGCGCTTCAGTGTGCTCGATCTCGCAGTCGAACGCCTCCACCTTATCCGAAATGGTGGTCAGCAGCTGCGCACTTCCGACCCTCGCCCTGCCCACGGGCAATCCCTCGGGATACATCAAATCCGATACATCCGCAGCATAATAGCTTCCGTAGATGCCCAGCTCTCCGTTGACGGACACCTCGCCGATCGGCTGCGTCTCGCCCAGAAAATCGCCCACGATCTCACCGGGCCGTCCCTTTTCGCCGCGCTCGATCTGCACGACCCTGCTGTTATACAGCCCGCCCTCTGAGACCGGCAGCGTTACGCCCGTATCCACATCCGAAATGGCGTGGCCAAGCGCGCCGAAGGCGCCGCTTTCCGGGTCGATAAAGGTCAGCGTGCCCACGCCCGCCGTGCTGGTGCGCACCCACGCGCCGATGCGCGTCTGTCCATCGCGCGGATCGGCCACGGGCGTCAGCTCCGTCTGCTTCTCGCGACTGCCGCGCATGACCGTCACCGTCGCGCACTCGCCCGCGCGCAGCAGCGTTGCCAGTTCAGCTGCGCTGTTGACCGCCTTGCCATTGATGCGCGTGATCACGTCGCCGGCCTTCAGCCCCGCCTGCTGCGCAGGACTTCTGGTTTTTCCGATGTCCGAGGTGCCGACCACGATCAGTCCCTCCGTATTGATGGCGATTCCCACCGACTTGCCGCCGGGAATCAGCTGCCGCTGCGCCGTTTCCGCCACGCCGCTCTCCATCAGCGTCAGACTCGTGCGCTGCGCCGTTTCCGGCGTACTGCCCTGCGCGGACAGTGCCAGCGCCACCGCGCCCGCCAGCGCCAGCAGCCGCAGCCGCCCGAGCGGCGCCTTCCGCATTACTTTCATATTTGTATCACCCCCGCTGCATTTTGCGATCTGATATGCGATCGCATGCTTACTTTCTCCGCGCCAAACGCCGCGCATGCTGCCAATTTGTCAGCTATGCTGGGAATTTCCCGCATTCAAAGGCGCGCGCGGCAGCTGCGGCCGCATTCGCGGCAAACACTTCCGCAATTACCAGGATTTTAACCGCGTTCACCCGCAAATAAACCATTTTTCGCCGAAAAACAGTTGCGCTCGCGCCGCGAAACGTCTATAATAAGAGAATATTGTGGAGGATTTTGCGATGGCAGCTGCTTCGATCGCTCAACTCGATTTTGCCGAAATGCGCGGCCGTCACCTGCTGATCGCGCTTTCCGGCGGTGCGGATTCCGTGGCGCTGGCGGTGCTGCTGAAGGATGCGGCGGATGACTGTGCGCTGACGCTCAGCGCCGCGCACCTGAACCATGGCATCCGCGGCGCGGACGCCGATGCGGATGAGATCTTCTGTCGTGCGCTCTGCGAAAGGCTTGGCATACCGCTGATTTCAAAGCGAATCGACGTGCCCGCCCTCGCCGGGCAGCGCGGCGAGGGGCTCGAAACCGCTGCGCGGGAGGCGCGGCATGCCTTTCTGGAGGCGGCGCGGCAGCGCTGCGGCGCGGACTATATCGCACTGGCGCATCACCTGAACGACCAGGCCGAAACCGTACTGATGCACCTGCTGCGCGGTGCGGGCATGGATGGCGCAGGCGGCATGGCGCGCCTGTCCGGACGGCTGTATCGGCCGCTGCTGGGCATCCGAAAGTGTGAGCTGACCGCATATCTCCGCGCGCGCGGCCTTACCTGGCGCGAGGATCAAACCAACGCCGAGGCGCACACGCCGCGAAATGCGCTTCGGCTGAATGTATTGCCCGCGATCGAGGAATGCTATCCCTCAGCTGTCGAAGCCATCGCGCGCTTTGCTGGCTACGCGCGCATCGAGAACGACTACATGAACGCGCAGGCGCGCCGTTATCTGGCTTCAAACCGCGAGCTCGGCGTCTACGGCTGCCGCCTGCGGCTTAAATCCATGCCGCACGAGGCAATTCTGCGGCGCGCGATACGCGAGATCGTCGGAAGCGCGCTCTGCGGTGCAAAGCTGGACGAGCTGATTGCGCTGTGCGCGCGCCCACGCGGCAAAACGGATATTTCGCGCGCGCTGATCGCGGAAAAAACGCCCGACGCACTGTATTTTCTCCAGCGGGGTGCTCAAAAAGTCGCGCCAGCCGCATTGAATTTGTGCGGCTGGACGGTGCTTGAGGGCATATGCCGGATATTGGCAGCGCCGGATACGGGCGAGATCGCGCGCGATGATCCAAACGACGAGCTGCTCGATGCCGATGTCCTGCATGGCGCCGAGCTGCGCACGCGCCGCGGCGGTGACCGCTTTCATCCGCTGGGCGCGCCCGGCGACCGGCTGCTCTCGGATTACCTGACTGACCGGCGCATCGACCGGCCCTTGCGCGATTTCCTGCCGCTGGTAGCGGTGGGCGGCCGCATACTGTGGGTCTGCGGCATGGGCATTGCCGAGGAAGCCAAAATTACTCCAAACACCCGGCGCACGCTGCGCCTGAAGCTATATCCCATTACCGATGAAAAAACCGGAGGTTGACTTGCATGAAAAACGACATCGCGAAGATCCTGATCTCGGAAGAACAGCTCAAAAAGCGCATCCGCGAAATGGGCGCTGAAATCGCCCGTGACTATGCCGGAAAGACCCCCACGATGGTCTGCATTCTGAAGGGCGCCGTGATGTTTTACACGGATCTGCTGCGCAACATCCCGATCCCGCTGACGATGGATTTCATGGCGGTCTCCAGCTACGGCAACAAAACCAAGTCCTCCGGCGAGGTCGAGATCCGCAAGGATCTCTCCACCTCCATCGAGGGCAAGGATGTAATCATTGTGGAGGATATCGTGGATTCAGGCTTCACGCTGAGCTATCTGACGCGCATGCTCGCTTCGCGCGGCGCGGCCAGCATTCGCCTGTGCACGCTGCTGGACAAGCCCGCGCGCCGCGCGCCCGGCATCACGCTGAGATCTGATTACTCCGGCTTCGTAGTAGGCGATGAATTCGTGGTGGGCTATGGCCTGGACTATGCCGAGCTGTACCGCAACCTGCCCTATATCGGCGTTCTGAAGCCCGAGGTATACAGCTGTGAATAAACGCGGCGGTTTATACTGCGTTTAAATAACCGGTATAAAATCATAGACAGGTGAGTGACGATCAAGCGAAGCGGCGGTACGCAGGCTTCGGATCGATCTAAGCTCGCCCGGGTCGTCAACCTGAAAGAGAGGATTTCGGTTTGAAGAAGAAAAAACGCTTATTGCAGGGCCCAGTGATGTGCATGCTGGTGCTGTGCATGATACTGGCCGTGGTCTGGGCGCTGGATTACGACACGACGGCGCAGCCAGTCAAGCTGAGCTATTCCGAATTTTTGGAATGGGTCGAAGCGGATCTGCGCGCGGCCAACGGTGAAACGCTTCCCGAAGCGCAGCGCGATATGTCCATCCAGAGCGTCATCATTCAGCAAAAGACGCTCTACGGTCTAAAGGAAAACAGCGATATTCCCACTTCAAAGTTCCCTTCGGAATATGACTTCAGCGTCATCGTGCCGAGCGAGGAACAGTTCTACTCCGACGTCAGCAAGATCTATTCCGACGTGCTGGGACATGAAGTGCGCCCCACCGAATACGCCTTTACCTTTGCCACGGCGCTGCCGCAGCAGGCCTCTTGGATCGTTGAATGGCTGCCGACGATCGTCTTATTGGTGATGATTGCGCTGCTCTGGCTCTTCATGATACGCCAGCAGACCGGCGGCAAGGGCGGCATGATGGGCTTTGGCAAGTCCCGCGCGCGCCAGACCGATCCCGCGTCCAACAAGGTCACCTTCAAGGATGTGGCCGGCGCGGATGAGGAAAAGGAAGAGCTGGCGGAAATCGTACAGTTTTTGAAGAACCCGAAGAAGTTTACCCGCGTAGGCGCAAAGATCCCGACGGGCGTGCTGCTGGTCGGCCCTCCGGGCACGGGCAAAACGCTGCTGGCGCGCGCCGTGGCCGGTGAAGCGGGCGTACCGTTCTTCACCATTTCCGGCTCGGACTTTGTAGAAATGTTCGTCGGCGTCGGTGCAAGCCGCGTGCGCGACCTGTTCTCCGAGGCCAAGAAAAACGCACCCGCGATTGTATTCATCGATGAGATCGACGCCGTAGGCCGCCAGCGCGGCGCAGGTTTGGGCGGCGGACACGATGAGCGCGAGCAAACGCTCAACCAGCTGCTGGTGGAAATGGACGGCTTTACGCACAACGAGGGCGTTATCGTGATGGCCGCCACCAACCGCAGCGACGTATTGGATCCGGCGCTGCTGCGTCCCGGCCGCTTCGACCGGCGCATCGTGGTCAACTATCCGGACGTCATCGGCCGCGAGGAGATTCTGAAGGTACATTCGCGCAACAAGCCGCTGGCGAATGATGTGGATCTGAAGGTGCTGGCGCGGCGCACGCCGTATTTCACCGGCGCAGATCTGATGAACGTGATGAACGAGGCCGCACTGCTCACCGCACGCAGGGGGCTGAATGAGATCACCATGGCTGCCATTGAGGAAGCCGTCACCCGCGTGGTGGCCGGACCGGAAAAGCGCAGCAAGAAGGTCACGGATATGGATCGGCGACTCGTGGCGTACCACGAGGGCGGCCACGCCATCGTAGCCTATTATATTCCGGAATGTGACAAGGTGCACGAGATCACCACCATCCCCCGCGGTCAGGCGGGCGGCTACACCATGTATCTGCCGCAGGAGGAATTCAGCTATGTGACCACCGCGCGCATGCGCGCGCAGATGGCCAGCCTGATGGGCGGCCGCGTGGCGGAGGCCATCGTATTCAACGACATTTCTACCGGCGCTTCGAGCGACATCAAGCGCGCTACGGAGATCGCGCGCGGCATGGTAACGGAATACGGCATGAGCGAAAAGCTCGGCCCCGTGTTCCTGGGCACCGAGCATGAGGTTTTCCTGGGCAAGAGCTTCTCTCAGCAGAATTCCGGCTTCTCCGAGCAGGTGAACGAACTGATCGACTCCGAGGTGCGCGCGCTGCTGTGCGGCGCTTACAAGCGCGCTGAAGACATTCTGAACGCACATAGGGATCAGCTGGACGCGCTGGCCGCGCTGCTGATCGAGCGCGAACGGCTGGATGACGTCGAATTCGATTGCTTCATGAAGGGCAAGGCGCTGCCCGTGCGCGAAGCCATTGATCCCGCCGAAGAAGCTGTGTCGGAGGATGACAGCGACGCTTCCGCGCCCGACGCGAGCGGCAAGTCTGCCCCCGAAGAGGGCGGCACGGTCATTGCCCCCGAGGATGACGACAGCGGCGATATGCCCGCCATCTAAGGTTTGCGCATTGCATTTTAATCATTTCGCCCCGACCGGCCTGTGCCGAGTCGGGGCGATTCTTATATTGCATATTATGCTGGCAAAAATGCCGTGCCTGCCAGCGTTCCAGGAGACGCGGGCTCCATGTGGGCCTCAGCGTCATCAAACTTTCAGACCCTCAATGCCCTGCAACGCTTGCTATCTCCTGCAATTCAAAGCGATACACCTGCGGCGCATCTGGATACTTCTGACGATCGACCCTGCTCAGGAACATATCGAGCGGCCGAACCCACAGCCCGCCGTCGCCGTATAGCTTTCGATAAACGACGCACGGCGCACCGGTCTCTGCGTCGCAGGCCACAGCCTCAACCAGATAATAGTCCCCCTTGAAATGCCGATATACGCGGCCTACCTGTATCTCACGCATGGCAGATTCCCCTTTCGTTCTCTGCGTTCATTCTATCACGGCTCCGCCCATAGCGTCAAGAATGGCGCGCCCTGTGCAGCTGGCAAGATACAGTAGCCGTACTCCGGCGCAGTGTCACATCGTCAGTGCCAATCATGATCTTCCATCAGATTCGCGCGACTCTCAACCATCCAATCACCAAAAGCGCGACGTCAGCAATCACGAATACGCTGCAAAAGCGGAGGATCAAAGCATCGCCTTCATTTAGTTGTCGAATGCACCTTGTATGGGCGCCTTATTCCTGCCATGATCTCCAGAAGCGTACCGATTCCAAGCAAAATGCCGCACAGCCCGATCCGAAGATACAGCGCCGCGTGGATGCACGCCTGGTAGATATAGGTATAGCTGTCGCCGCCGAAAGTCGTATCGAGCTCAAAATACCTACCGCCCCAGAACAGGATCACCAGACCCATTATTTGCAGGATAGCGCCCACTGCAATCGCCAGCATAGACGGCTCCTGTGCCAATTCACCCTCCATCGTTTGAGGCTTGTCTACCGATTCCGAATCGGTCGCCGGCTGCACTTTTTTCGCCTTCTGTCGCCTCTCCTCGATCCTGCAGATTTCAGCATACTCCTCATCTGTCACCTTGAGAGCACGCTTCTGCATTCTGTAAAAGCGCCATACTCCATCAGCGGCAGTATCGCGACATGGGTAACCGCTAAGCTCCGCCAGGTACTGCGTGTTATACTCGTCTGGAGCATATTCCCTGATCTCCTCGTATAGCCCCAGCGAAATCAAAAGCTCCTCACGCTGCCTTTTCTGTTCCTGTGCCTGCTCTTCCCTGCTTTTTGCAAGAAACTCCGCGACTGTCATACTTTTTCCCTCCATTACAAATAATACGCATTTGCGTTTATTGTATTCTAACACATAGTCAAAGGCAGTGCAAGCAGCAGGTACACAGAACTCACATTCAAATTGCAAAGAACCGCATTTTCAGGCAAATTGCATTTTCAGCATGAAAGCAATAAAAAAACCGCCATTTCTGACGGCTTTCTGGAGCTGATGACCGGATTCGAACCGGTGACCTCATCCTTACCAAGGATGCGCTCTACCGACTGAGCTACATCAGCGCATCTCGTTTGACGCGAGATTTATTATACTACATGTTCCTCAAAAAAGCAAGGGGTTTTAGAAGTTTTTTTATAATTAACAATTGGCACTGTATGCGTAGCAGGTGCTATCACTTTTCATCCATCATTGTATTCGCCGTATTCCATCAGCCTGGTCAGATCTCGCTCATTTTGCCCCGACAGCATACTTGATGCTATCAGCAGAGCGTTGCACGTCAGCCGCGCGCATTTGTGCAGTTTGCTCATACATTCTGTCCATCTTTGCCAAATATCGCTTCACTGTCGCGCATTCAAGCGCCGTTTATGACGATTTTCTGACGGACGTAAAATCCAGCCTCCGGTTTTTACCAGTTTTTCAAATAATGCATATCCATGCGCCGACGGATGCAAAACAGCCGTTAATTGACTGCAAAATCGCAAAAATATGCTTGACAGGGCTCAAAATACTGCATATAATACGCTCGACCTGAGGGCAATGGCGCAGGGTGCCAGAGCCAGAGGGTCGTTTCCCCGCCGTGCGGCGCTGCACATCTGCCGCTTGGGGGAAACTCGACCAGATCATCGAAACGACATCACTCAGAAAGGAGATAAACATGATCAAAATTATGCTGATTTCCAATACGGAAACCTTTATCGAAAAGGTTCAGAAGTGCTATGGCGACGTTCTGCTGCACCTGCCGGACGGCACAACCTGCAGCCTGAAAAACGACCACACCGCGCTGCAGATGCTCAAGCTGCTGCACAGCACCAACGAAGCGCTAAACATCAGCCTGACCGACGTGCGCGACTATGGCCCCATCATCAACTACATGATGGACGCGGCGGCCTGATTTAAATTGATACCCGCAAAATGGCGGTGCCTTCGCTCCGCCTGACTCAATCCTGCCTCAATAATATAATCTGTGCTTGAGTGACATTCGATGATGCTGGAACATCGCTAAACGGCGCTGACGGCCGAGATACGGTCGAGCCGCTTTGATATACTTTAGGATCGGCCGCCGCTGCATGCGGCGGTCTTGTGCTTGTCAAAAAGAATTTTTGACAAACAAGTGGACGGGGAAGCAGGCTCCCCCGCCACCGCGCCCTCACCGGGGCACATAGGCTCCCGGGCAGACGTCCAAATTTGATATTTGGTTAAAATCCCCTGCAAGGCGGCACATTTGCTTGATTTAATCCGCCGTTGTGGTATAATACATACAGTCCTATATGATAAGGGGTGTTTATATGGCAATCGTTACTTCCAAAGAGATGTTCAAGAAAGCCTATGACGGCGGCTACGCCATCGGTGCTTTCAATGTAAACAACATGGAAATCATTCAGGGCATCACCGAAGCTGCGATCGAAAAGCATGCTCCGCTGATCCTGCAGGTTTCTAAGGGCGCGCGCAACTATGCCAAGCACGTCTACCTGATGAAGCTGATCGAGGCCGCCATCGCGGACGCCGAGCAGACCGCCGGTTTTGACCTGCCCATCTGCGTGCATCTGGATCATGGTGACACCTTCGAGCTGTGCAAGAGCTGCATCGACGGCGGCTTCAGCTCCGTTATGATCGACGGCTCCTCCAAGTCCTTTGAAGACAACATCGCGCTGACCAAGCAGGTCGTCGAATACGCGCACGATCACGGCGTCGTGGTCGAGGGCGAGCTGGGCACCCTGGCTGGCGTCGAGGACGAAGTGAAGGTCTCCCATGAGGATTCCTCCTACACCCGTCCGGAAGAGGTCGAGGAATTTGTAACCCGCACGGGCGTCGACTCCCTGGCTATCGCCATCGGCACTTCCCACGGCGCTTACAAGTTCACCGCCGCGCAGTGCACGCGCAATGAGAAGGGCATCCTCGTGCCCCCGCCACTGCGCTTCGACATTCTGGACGAAGTGTCTAAGCGTCTGCCCGGTTTCCCGATCGTGCTGCATGGTTCTTCTTCCGTGCCGCAGGAGTTCGTGGCCGAGATCAACAAGTACGGCGGCAAGATGCCCGACGCTGTCGGCATCCCCGAGGAGCAGCTGCGTCAGGCTGCTCGCGGTGCTGTCTGCAAGATCAACATCGACTCTGACCTGCGTCTGGCCATGACCGCCAGCATCCGCAAGTATTTCGCGGAGCATCCGGATCACTTCGATCCGCGCCAGTACCTGAAGCCCGCCCGCATCGCCATCAAGAACATGGTCGAGCACAAGTTGGTGGACGTTCTGGGCTGCAACGACAAGGCCTGATCTGCCAAGCAATAACCTTCAACGGAAGCGCTTCGGTTTTTCGAAGCGCTTTCATTATGCCTGCGGCCGCGCGTCACGCGCCCAATCCCCGCTTCACATGGGCAGGGCAGCCCCGTCCCTGTTGAAATCTGGAAGATTTGCGGTAGCTTGTCTCCCCCTTTCCCAAGGAGCCGCGGCGACTACCGGCGCAATGCAGTAGCTGTCATCAGCAACAATTCCGCTGCACAGGCAAACGCGCCGACGATTTTTTATGTTGATTTTTGATAATGTCAAGCAAATCCGCTTGACATTATCTTCGTATGGCGGTATAATAAATAAGCTGTCAAGCGGCAGAACTTGCGGAGGGTGATCTGAGTGGCGGACGTAGAGGCGCGGGTAAGCCTGACCTGGCTGATGGATTTTTATGCGCCGCTGCTGACGGAACACCAGCGCGAGGTCACTCGCCTGTATTGCGAAGAGGATCTGTCGCTGGCCGAGATCGCACAGCAGCTGTCCATCACCCGTCAGGGTGCGGGAGACGCGCTGAACAAGGCGCGCCGCCTGCTTGAGGACTACGAAAGCAAGCTGGGACTGGCGGCACGTTACCGCGAAATGAGCGATCTGGCGCAGCGCGCGCTGGAGGCGCTGGATAACGGACAGGACGCGCAGCACATTCAGGCGGCGCGTGCTGCACTGAAAGAACTATTGAGAGGAGACGCGCATGGCATTTGAAGGATTGACCGAAAAACTGCAGGGCGCATTTAAAAAACTCTCCGGCAAAGGCAAACTCACCGAAGCGGACGTCAAGCTGGCAATGCGCGAGGTGCGCATGGCGCTGCTGGAAGCGGACGTCAACTTCACGGTGGTCAAGGATTTCATCAAGAAGCTCACCGAGCGCTGTGTCGGCACGGAGCTGCTTTCCAGCCTGACGCCTGCGCAGCAGGTCATAAAGATCGTCAACGAAGAGCTGACGAACCTGATGGGCGGCGTAAACGCCAAGCTGACCTATTCTCCCCAGTCGCCGACGATCTACATGCTCTGCGGCCTGCAGGGCGCCGGTAAGACCACGATGGCTGCTAAGCTGGGCAACATGATTAAAAAAGGCGGCAAGAAGCCGCTGCTCGTAGCGTGCGACGTGTATCGTCCGGCTGCCATCAAGCAGCTGCAGGTCGTGGGCGGACAGGTTGGCGTTGAGGTTTTCGAGCGCGGCCAGGGCGATCCTGTGCAGATCGCGAAGGAAGCCGTCGAATACGCGCGCTATTATGGCCGTGATCCGGTGATTATCGATACCGCCGGCCGCCTGCACATCGATGAAAAGCTGATGCAGGAGCTGCGCGATGTGCGCGATACGGTAAAGCCCAAGGAGATCCTGCTGGTGGTCGACGCGATGACCGGTCAGGACGCCGTGACCGTCGCCAAGACCTTCAACGACGAGCTGGGCGTAGACGGCGTGATCCTTACCAAGCTGGACGGCGATACGCGCGGCGGCGCGGCCATCTCCGTGCGCGCGGTCACCGGCAAGCCCATCAAGTTCGCCGGCGTGGGCGAAAAGCTGACGGACATCGAGCCCTTCCACCCCGACCGCATGGCCAGCCGCATACTGGGCATGGGCGATGTGCTGACGCTGATCGAGCAGGCACAGCAGACGTTCGATGAAAATGCGGCGGTGGATCTTACGCGCAAGATGCGCACCAACGCCTTCACGCTGGAGGATTATCTGGAGCAGATGCGCCAGCTGAACAAGATGGGCTCCATCAAAAACGTGCTGAAGATGATTCCCGGCCTTGGCGGCAAGATCAAGGACGAGGACATCGACGAGGACAAGATGATCAAGGCGCAGAAGAAAAACGAAGCCATCATACTGTCCATGACGCGCATGGAACGCCGGAATCCTGACATTCTGAACGCCAGCCGCAAGCGCCGCATAGCTGCAGGCAGCGGCACCACGGTACAGGAGGTCAACCTGCTGCTCAAGCAGTTCGATCAAGCCAAGACCATGATGAAGAACATGATGGGCGGCATGAAAAAGGGCAAGATGCGCATACCCTTCGGCGGAAAGATGCCCCAGATGTAAACCCCACACGGTAACTGCGGTGAAAGCCGTAATTATATTACCGGAGCTCACTTCCGGATAAGCGAAACACAGTTTTAGGAGGACATTCAAATGGTTAAGATTCGTCTGAAGAGAATGGGCATGAAGAAGATGCCTTTCTATCGCCTGGTGGTCACCGACAGCCGCAATCCGCGCGACGGCCGCTTCATTGAGGAGATCGGTTATTACAATCCCGTTTCCGAGCCTGTTGATCTGAAGATCGACGCCGAGCGCGCCAAGTACTGGCTGGGCTGCGGCGCTCAGCCCACCGACACCGTGCGCGGCCTGCTCAAGAAGGGCGGAGTTCTGTAAGCCATGCTTGAACTGGTAAAGTATATCGCCGCTTCGCTGGTGGACAAGCCGGAAGCTGTTGATGTGCGCGAAGTCGAAAACGAAGAAAGCATCGTGATCGAGCTGCGCGTGGATCCCGAGGATATGGGTAAGGTGATCGGCAAGCAGGGCCGCATTGCCAAGGCCATTCGCACCGTCGTAAAGGCGGCTTCCGCGAAGAGTCCCAAGCCGGTATTCGTTGAGATCATCTGAGCGAGCGTTAAAACAGCCGCTGCTGCATTTTGCAGCAGCGGCTTAGTTTGTTGACAAAGTCAACAGACTGCCAGACGCTGAAAAACCCTGCAAGGTAAGGAAACGCAGGCTGCAAATGAGGGCGCATACATATAACGCACCGGAGACTTTGCAAAGCAAAGTTCCGGCAGCGCCGCGCGAATCTTTCAGATTCCAGCGCGGGCTGGTCGCGCCTGCAGGGTGCTGCAGTGGCGCGACTGCTTCAACGTATGTAACCGATTTTGCAGCCCGCGTTGACGATGCAAGCAGAAATTTCAACTTTGTCAGAAGTTGTACATGAAATTTCTGCGTTTGCGGGGTTTGGCAGTGGATTGAGCCGCTGTTGCATTTTGCAACAGCGGCTGTTTGTAGTAGATCAGCAGAGGCTGTCAATCCCGTCAGAGCAGCCGGATCAAGAGCATGTAGCCCGCTGTACCTGCGCAGATGCTCGGCAGCGTGCGGTGGCTGAGCTTGTAGCACAGCGCCGTTATCGCCACGCCCAGCAGCTTCGGCAGGCCGACGCCCATCCAATCAGAGCCTGCATCCTTCAGACAGTAGACGACCAATACGGCCATGATCGCCGACGGCAGCAGCTGCCCCAGCCGAACCAGCCGTGCGGGCATCCGGCGGTTCTTGCCAAAGATGATAAACGGACAGGCGCGCAGCAGCAGCGTAATGGCCGCCGCAATCAGTATGACCCATACCGCGCGTTCATTGCTCATTATGCGCGCCCCCCTTCGTACCCATGCAGTATAGCACGCCGCTGGCCAGCAGCAGCGCCGGCAGCATAAAGCCGCGTTCGCCGAAGATAAGCCTGCAAACCACCGCCAGCCCGCCGCCGATCAGCGCGGGCTTCGGATTGCGGCTCTGCTCCAGTTGACCGATCAGTATAATCACGAACAGCGCCGTCATGCAGAAATCTATGCCCTCCATATTCCACGGCAGGATCTGCCCGATCAGTGCGCCCGCCACTGTGCCGGCCAGCCAGTAAATATAGCTCAGCACTGCCACATGGAACATGATCTCCCGTCGCTGCGGCATTTCTGCGGGCAGGCTGCAATTCACGGCATAGGTCTCGTCCGTCATGCTGCAGATCATATACGGCGCGCGGCGACCCATCTGCCGGAAATCGTCCACAAAGCTCAGCCCATAAAACAGCTGGCGGCTGTTCATCAGCAGCGCCGTGAGCGCGATCGTCACCAGCGACGCATTTCCCGCCAGAAAACTGACCAGCACAAATTCATACGCGCCCGAATAAATGGTCGCGCTCGCCAGCAGCGCGATGTACCACGGATAGCCGCTCTCGTTCATCGTAATGCCGTAGGCGATGCCGACAAAAATATAGCTACACAATATAGGTATGGATTCCTTGAATCCTTGATGAAATGCGTTCCGGTTCATGGCAATACGCCCCCGATCGTAAGCATTTATTCCATAACGCTGCGCGTTCAGGCGCGTTTATCATAGCGCCGCAGGCGCGCAAAGTCAATGGATAGAATGTGAATAAAACAATTGCGCGCTTGCTTTTCACCTGAATTTGACGTACAATAAGACCACCAAGAAGGAGGCGAAGGGCTTGAAGGTATCCACGAAGGGACGTTATGCGGTACGCATGCTGCTCGACATCGCGCTGAACCAGAACGGCGATCCGGTGCCGCTGAAGGATATCGCCGCCCGACAGCACATTTCAAAGAAGTATCTGGAGCAGATCGCCAGCCAGCTGACTCAGGCGGGCATAATAGCGGCTGTACGCGGTCAGGCGGGCGGCTACCGCCTGATCGGCGCCCCTGAAACACACGATCTGTACAGCATTCTGCGCGTCACAGAGGGCCCCATGCATCCCGTGGCGTGCCTTGACCTCTCCCCCAACGAATGTCCGCGCCGCGATCTCTGCATGACGCTGCCGATGTGGGAGGGGCTGGATCGGGTTATCCGCGATTACCTGTCGGGCATCACGCTGCAGGATCTGATCAACCGCGCGCCTGCGCAACCTGAACACTCCGACAACTGCTGAAGCTGCGTCCCCGGAAGAATTGTCGATGTCTCCTTATAGGAGCCATCGACCCGCAAAACTCTGGTTTTGCTAATTCTTACCCTTCAAGAATTGTCGGCATCTCTTTGTCAGAGCTGCCCAATAAGCAAGAATTCCTGTACTTCAAGGGATGAAAGAAGCCGTCTGGCACTGTGCCGGACGGCTCCCCTTTGTCTGGATCATTCCGCGGCTTCTACGACGCCGCCCTCGACCACGAGGTTGTCCGGATCGACCGCCGCACCATAGACATCCTTCAGCGTGGCTTCGAAATCCGCATGGAAGAAGCTCTCGGCGGCCAGCGCCTCGATCTCCTCATTGATGTAGTCCAGCACGCTCTGATTGCCCTTCTGCACGGCGGGCGCGATGGTGTCCAGGCTGCCCAGCGATTCAATGCCCACGGTAAAGCCAGGGTTTTCCAGCGCCCAGGCCAGCACTTCGGTGTTGTCGGTGGACAGTGCGTCGCCGCGGCCATCCAGCAGGGCGTTAAAAGCCTCGGTGTAGCTGTCGAACTTCAGCAGCGTTACTTCCGGATGGTTCTCCGTAAAATAGGTTTCAGCAGTGGTGCCCTTGCTGACGATCAGCGTCTTACCGGCCAGCTGGCTCACATCGGTGATCAGCGCGCCGTCCGGCGAAACCACGCCCAGTGCGACCTTCATATACGGCAGCGCGAAATCGACCACCTCAGCGCGCTCGGGCGTCACGGTAAAGTTCGCCAGAATCACATCCACCTTCGCGGAGGTCAGATATTCCACGCGGTTCGGCGCGTCTACCGAGACCAGTTCGAGCTCCGTGCCGAGATCCTGCGCCAGACGGCGGGCAAAGTACACGTCGTAGCCCTGATAATCGCCGTTCTCGTCCACATAGCCAAAGGGCTTCTTGTCGGAAAACACACCGACGGTCAGCGTGCCGCTTTCCTTGATCTCATCCAGCGTTCGGGCGGTGGAATCGGCAAATGCAGCGGATACAGTCAGTACGGCAACGATGAGCGCCAGCGCAATCAGCTTAACAAACTTCTTCATGATTAAATCCCTCTTTCTGTTGTTCGCTTTATTATATGATGTTGAACTCGTATGTTTCGCGGCGGCGCAACACGCATCCGTCGCCCGCACGGGAACCCTTTTCCTCAGCATGCCGTTTCCCCCTCCCCCATCATCGCCGGTTCAGAATCGTCTATCCGCAAAACCCTGGTTTTGCTGATTCTTACACCTCAAGAATCGTCGACGTGCTCCTTCGGACCCCGCCGACCCGCAAAACTCTGGTTTTGCTGATTCTTACATCTCAAAAAAAGAGATGGACACCTTCGCGTCCATCCCTTCCCACGATCTGAATATTGCGCCGCCAGCCTATAAGGCAACGCCAAGCAGACCCGAACGAGACGGACGTCGGGAACAACAACACATATACATGTTCAGATTCATCAGCCCGCGCATTCTGTCCGCCTCCTTAATTCTTATTTTGTCCATCGGATTTGTATGGATTATACATCCGAGATCAGGGCTTGTCAAGCCCCTTTTCGCGTTTTTTTGAGTCATATACAAAACTTTTCAAAAACGCCTGCGCGCGCTCCGTTTCAGGATGATGGAAAAACACCTCAGGCGTCGCCGTTTCGACCACGAGACCATCCTCCAAAAACACCACGCGATCTGCCACGGCCTCCGCAAAGCGCATTTCGTGGGTCACGATGGCCATGGTCATGCCCGATTCCGCCAGATCGATCACCACGCGCAGCACCTCATGCACCATTTCCGGATCGAGCGCCGCCGTGATCTCATCCAGCAGCAGTATTTCCGGATGCATCAGCATGGCGCGCACCAGCGCCACGCGCTGCTTCTGGCCGCCTGAAAGCTGGCGCGGCAGTGCATGCTGCCTGTCCTGCAGACCCACGCGCGCCAGCAGCGCCTCAGCCTCGGGGATCACCTGAGCCTTGGGCGCATGCAGCGCCTTCGTCGGGCCCAGCAGCAGATTTTCCATCACATCCATGTGTGGGAAAAGATCATAGCTTTGAAACACCATGCCGATCTTCTGGCGCAGCAGGTGCAGGTTTTTCTTCTGGTTCTGGATCGGCTGTCCATTTAAGAAGATCTCGCCGCCGTCGATCTGCTCCAGACCGTTCACGCAGCGCAGCAGCGTGGACTTGCCGCAGCCGGACGGCCCCACGATGACCACTACTTCGCCCTTGCCGACGCTGAAGGAAATATCCTTCAGAACGGGCGTCTGATCGAACTGCTTACGCAGATGCCGCACCTCAAGTACAGGACTACTCATGTTCTGCCTCCTTTATGCCCAGCGCTTTTCCAGCTTGCCCGCCAGCACAGAAACCGGCCAGCACACCAGAAAATACAGAAAGAATACCACGGCGTAGATCCATATCGCCGCCTGCGGCGCGTCGTAGCGCGAGGCGTCGATGATCTGCTGCCCCACCTTCAGCACCTCGATCACGCCGATCAGCATCACCAGCGAGGTGGTCTTGATCATGCGCGTCGCCAGATTGATGGCCTGCGGGATCAGCCGCCGCAGCGTCTGCGGGATCAGCACATGCTGATAGATCTGCCGCTTTTTCAGTCCGAGCGCCGCCGCGCTGTCGAGCTGGTGCCGCGGAATCGACGTGAGCGCGCCGCGCACCAGATCCCCCATTTCACCCGCGCCCCAGAAGGCAAACACTGCCACGGCCGCCGCCTCGCCCGATATTTGAATATCGAAGGCCTTGGCCATGCCGAAGTACACCAGAAACAGCAGCACCAGCTGCGGCACGATGCGTATCGTTTCCAGCCACAGGCGGCACAGCGCGCGCGTGACGGGATTTTTCAGCGTCATCACCGCACCGAGCAGCAGTCCCAGCACGATGGACAGCACGATGGACAGCAGCGACAGCTTCAGCGTTATGCCCAGCCCGCCCAGCAGGCGCGCCGGATTGCGTCCCTTAAACAGCACGCTGATTCCCAAATCCTGCATAGCGCATCCTCCTTTCAATAAACGAGAACAGCAGCGACAGCGGCAGCAGTATCACCAGATAGGCCGCCACCAGCATCAGCAGCGCTTCGTCGGTCTTATAATACATGCCGATCAGATCCTTCGCCACATACATCAGATCCGCCAGCGCCACTGCGCTGAATACACTGGTCTCCTTCAGCAGAAAGATCACGTTCGCGCCCACGGCGGGAACCGCCGTCGCCAGCGCCTGCGGCAAAACGACGTAACGTATGTTCTGCGCTGTAGTCAGGCCGATGCACATACCCGATTCCACCTGCGTGCGATCCACCGCCTCGAGGCCGCTGCGCAGCGCCTCGGCCATGTACGCGCCGCCCAGAAACGTGAGCCCGATGATGGCACAGGCCTCGGAGCTGATCTTCACACCGATCTTCGGCAGACCGAAATACAGGAAGAACAGCTGCACCAGCAGCGGCGTATTGCGCGCGAGCTCGATATACGCGCCCGCGAGCTGCCGCAGCAGCGGCAGGCGGAAATAGCGTATCATACAGCAGGCGAAGCCCAGCAGCAGCGAAAGCGCCACGCCGATGCCGCCGATGCGCAGCGTCAGCCCCGCCGCCTGCACATACATGGGCGCGTATTTGCCGATGAACGACCAATCCATAGTCATTCCCCTCCTAAATACCTCCGAGAGAATTGTCGACGCCTCCTTGCGGAAGCCGCCGGTGCGTTGGTTCCCAGCACCGCGCTGCCGGAAACGGCACCTTGTGCCGGGTTCGGTGCGTTATAGCAGTCGCGCCGTTGCCTGCGGCCGGCGCAACCAGCCCGTGCGCAGCGGAGCTGCCAGCACGGCGCTGCCGGAACCTCCGCTATGCGGAGTCTCCGGTGCGTTATAGCCAATTCCTGCCTTCTAATAAAACAGCGGTAAGCCGCCATGCAGCCCACCGCCGTTTTTATGCTCGAAACCGCCCGACACGGCTTCAAATCAACGCAGGAAAGCAGACAGACGACGTGCGATCATCATCTGCCGACAACACTTGTTCGTTATGCCAAACCGGCGCGCCATCCGCTCATTCCTCCTGCTCATAATCTGTAATTGCCACAGGGTGTTTTATCCCTTTAGCATAATAATACGCGGTTTTTCCCAGTATGTCAATAGGGAATCCCGATGTTTTGTTATTTTTGCATTTTATTCGTCAGACGACTGCCCGCGCAGATTTGACGGCATCCATCTGAAAACGCCATGCGCTCAGGACTGATCTATGCAAACATGCGCGCCGGAAAACTCCGACGCGCATCAGGATGTTGACAAAGTCAACAGACTGCCAGACGCTGAAAAACCCTGCAAGACAAGGAAACACGGGCTGCAAATGAGGGCGCATACTCAGGCGTATGTAACCGATTTTGCAGCCCGCGTTGACGAAGTAAGCAGAAATTTCAACTTCTCCAGAAGTTGTTCAAGAAATTTCTGCGGTTGCGGGGTTTGTCAGTGGTCTGATACGCGCCGGAAAGCTCCGACGCGCATGCTCATATAGCAATGCCGGCAGTATGCCAGCACAGCTCTAAGGCTTATTTAAATGAACGGCTCTTGCGCCTGGCAACGGCGTTGTACACCGCCATCGCCACGACGGTCGCCAGATACGGAATGCAGTTGAGCAGCTGCTGCCGCGCGGCGGTATTCTGCAGCACATAGGACAGCGCCGTCGTGAAGCCGAACAGCGCGCTCGAGAGCAGCGCGCCCAGCGGGTGCCCCTGACACAGGTTATTCGCCGCCAGCGCCACATAGCCGCGCGCGGAGGAAATGTTCTGAATAAACAGCGTGACCGAACCCAGCGACAGCAGGCAACCCGCCAGGCCGATCATGCCGCCGGAAAGCGTGGTGGAAATGATCTGATACTTTTCCACATTCACGCCCAGACTGCCCGCAGCGCGCTTGTTGATGCCGATGGCACGCAGCCGGAAGCCCACCGTGGTCTTGTACATGATGATGTACATCACGATGGCCAGCGCGAACGCCGCGTAATCGATCACCGTCAGCGAGGCAAACATTGTGCTCACTACGGGTATGTCCTTGATCAGCGGCAGCGTCACCTTCGGCAGACCCTTGAGCGTCGGGTCGGACACAGTGCCCTTCGTGTGAAAGATCATCGAGAGCAGGAAGGTGGTAAAGCCCAGCGCAAAGGTGTTGAGCGCCATGCCCACGATCATGCTCTGCCCCTTGAGCTTGACGATGAAGAAGGCCATGATAAAGGTCATCAGCATGCCGACCAGCACCGCCACCAGCACGCTCAGCCAGATATTGCGCACGAAATACTGCGTCAGAAACGCGAAGAATGCGCTGGTGAGCAGCGTGCCCTCCAGGGCGATATTGAACACCTTCACTTTGCTGCAAACGCCCGCGCAGAGCGCCACCAGCAGGATGGGCGTCATATAGCGCAGCGTGGAATTGAACACGGATGCCAGATAATCGATGGAAACCGTCATGCCTGTCCGCCTCCCTTCTGATCTACGCGCGTTCTGTGACTCCTGTAAGCGATCTTTACCAGGCGCACGGACATCAGCAGCGTTATGATGCCTTCGATCATGTTGCAGACCTCCACCGGAATCACAGTGCTGCGCTGCATCGCGCTGCCGCCGGTGTTCAGGCCAGCCAGCAATATGGAGGCCACTGCCGTGCCGATGGGGTTAAAATCCGCCAGCAGCGCCGCCACCATGCCGCTCCAGGCATAGCCGGTGTTGAAAATCATCTGGTCGATATAGCGGTACTTGCTGCCCAGCACCTCGAACGCGCCGCCGAGACCCGCCATCACGCCGCTGAGGATCAGCACCAGATACAGCATCTTGCGGGCGTTTACGCCGCCGTAGCGCGCAAAGCGCGGATTGAGGCCGCCCATGCGGGATTTATAGCCAAAGCTCGTGCGCGTAAAGAGCAGATAGATGATTGCCACGATGATCAGCGACAGCGCAAAACCCCAGTGCACGGAGCCGGAAAACATCTTCGGCAGCTGCGCCTCCTTGGCAATCTTGCCGGTCTGCACCGCCACAATGTCCAGCGCCTCGGGATCCTTCACGACGTAGTTGGTCATGTAGCTGGCAAGATTGTTGGCGATGTAGTTCATCATCAGCGTAGAGATAATGAACGTAACCTCGAATTTCTCAAACAGCCAGCCGGAGATCACGGAATACAGCGCGCCTGCCAGCGCCGCCGCCACCACCGCCGCCAGAATGCGCAGCGGGCCGGAAACGGGCAGATAGTACGCCGCCATCGCCGCACAGAAGGAACCCAGGATCATCTGGCCCTCGCCGCCCATGGCTTCGTAGCCGGAACGCCAGGCGATGCACACCGCCAGGCCGCCCATGATGATCGGCGTGGCGCGCTTGAGCGTCTCAGAAATGTAGAAGCTGTTGCCAAACGCGCCGCGGATCATGGCAGCGTAGGCGGTAAACACGTTTTCGCCGCAGATCATGATTACGATCGCGCCCAGGAACAGGCTGATCAGCACCGCCACCAGCGGCTGACTCAGCTTGTCGGCAAGGTTGACCAGGCGGCGGCGCATATCGCGCTTATCGGCTTTCATTCTTTCACTGCACCTCCCACCATCAGCAAACCCAGATGCTTGTCATCCATGCTGTCGCGCTTGAATTCACCGTTGATCCTGCCATCGAAAATGACGTAAATGCGATCCGAAAGGCTCATGATCTCCGTCAGCTCCGAGGACACCAGCAGAATCGCAGCGCCCTCGCATCGCCGCTGCACCAGCCGGTCGTGAATGGCCTCCATCGCGCCCACGTCGATACCGCGCGTCGGCTCGCAGCAGATCAGCACCGGCGTGTTCATGCTCATCTCGCGCGCCACGATCAGCTTCTGCGCGTTGCCGCCGGAAAGCTCGCTCATTTTCTGAATGGCTGACGACGCCTTCACGCCAAAATCGACGATCAGCTTTTCGGCATAGGCGCGCACCGCGCCATGGCGCACAAAGCCCCGATGTGAAAACGGCATTTCATCCTGCCGCCCCATCAACGCATTCTCCTCGAGCGTGGCGTCCGTGGCGCTGCCCACGGCGTAGCGATCCTCGGGAATATGCGCCAGCCCCGCCTTGCGGATCTCGAGCACAGATTTGCCCGTCACATCCTGTCCGCCGACCAGCACCTTACCGCCGCTCGACGCCATAAGCCCCGTGATGCAGGAGATCAGTTCGCTCTGCCCGTTGCCGGACACGCCCGCGATGCCCACGATCTCGCCCGCGTTCACATGCAGGCTGACGTCCTTGAGCACGTCGCGCCCGTCCACATGCAGGCTCAGCCCCTGCGTTTCCAGCATGACCCTGCCCGGCTCGAACTGCGGAATCTGCCGGTCTACGATCTGATGACCCACCATCAAAAAGGCGAGCTCCTCGATATTGGTTTCCTGCTTCATGCGCTCCGCTACGACCCGTCCCTGCCGCATGACGTACACGCGGTCGGCCACGGCGATGACCTCCTGCAGCTTATGGGTAATGAGCACAATGCTCTTGCCCGCGGCGGCGAGCTTGCGAATCGTATCCAGCAGTGCCTCGACCTCCAGTGGGGTCAGCACGGCGCTCGGCTCGTCAAAAATGATGATTTCTGCACTCTGATACAGTATTTTCAGAATCTCCACGCGCTGGCGCAGACCCACGGGGCAATCGCTGATGCGCGCGCGCGGGTCGATCTTGAGCTGATATTTATCTGAAAGGGCCTGAACCGCTTCCACGGTTCCGTTCATATCCATAAACGGGCCCTTGTGAATCTCATTCTTAAATACGATGTTTTCGGCGACGGTCATTTGATCAAACAGCATGAAATGCTGCTGCACCATGCCGATGCCGTGCGCCATGGCGTCCGACGGATTGCGAAAGCGCACGGGCTTGCCGTTTACCAGGATCTGCCCTGAGGTCGGCTTTTCAAGGCCGTAGAGTATCTTCATGATCGTGGATTTGCCCGCGCCGTTTTCGCCGACAATGGCCAGGATCTCGCCGCGGTTCAGGTGAAGGTTCACGCCGTCGTTGGCGCGCACGCCGTCGGAATAGACCTTCACGATGTCTTTCATTTCAAAAACCATGAATGTAAGCTCCCCTTCGTTTACAGAAAAATTATCGACGCCTCTTCATAGAGCCGCCGACCTGCGCAGCTATTTTTCGCAGCTCGCCGATCCCCTGCACTTCAGAAATACGGGGAATGGCCGGCGTTTGCGGCGCATTCCCCGTTTTTTCCGGCTCCCGTTCAGCGCCTCAGCGCTTTAAGCAAACGGAAGTCCGGATGAAAATCAGAAGGTGTAGTCCTCCATGGCCGGCAGGGTGAGTACCAGCTCGCCGGAGACGATCTTATCGACGACTTCCTGGCAGGCGGCGATCACTTCGTCGGTCAGGATCTCTTCGTTGCGATAGTTGCCGGGATTGGTAACGTGGGTCGCGCCGATCGCGCCGTCCTTAAGATCCTGCACGGTCAGGCCCATGGTCATGCTGTCGTTGAAGAAGGCGTCGATGATGTAGCCGGTGGAGACGCCGGTGTTCTTCAGCTGCGCGGAGAGGATGTAGGGATTGTCCGGCGTGGTGGCGTCCGCATCCTGCGCGATGGAGTAAATGGGCGTGCCAGCCTCGGCCAGTTCGAGCGCTGCCTGGAAGATGCCGTCGTTGCAGGCAGCCGCGCCGCCAAAGATGTAGGTCGCGCCGGCCGCCGCCTGCTGCTTGGCGTATTCATAGGCGATGGCGGTGTCGGAATAGCTGTTGGTCCAGTTGAAGGTGAACTTCGCATCGGGGTTCACGGAGCGAACGCCCTCGGCAAAGCCCCAGGTGTATTTGAAGGAGCCAGCGCCTTCGAAGCAGCCGATGTAGCCGTACAGCTCCTCATCCGGGAAAGCGTTGCCGGCCATCACGCCCATCAGATAGGCGGCCTGCTCTTCGTTGTAGCTGATGGACATAACGTTGTCGCTGCCGGCGTCGGTATCGATCACGGCGTACTTGGCGGCGTCCGGATACTCGGTGGCCAGCTCGTTGGCATACTCAGCGGACTGCCAGCCCACGCCCAGGATCAGGTCATAGCCCTCGGCGACCGCAGCGCGGTAGTTGGACTGCCACTCGTCGGTATCGGAGCATTCCATCAGGCTCAGCTCATAGCCGTACTTGGCCTGCAGCTCTTCAGCCTTTTCTACGACCTGGGTCAGGAACAGATTGTTGCCAACGGGGTCACAGATCAGCGCGATCCGCTCGCCCTCTGCCAGAGATGCGGGTGCGATTGCCAGAACCAGTGCCAGCACGAGAATGAATCCAGCCAGTTTCTTCATGATGCCAAACTCCTTTATCCATTTGTTTTTTTATCTAAAGCCCTACGGCCTTAAATCACGGCAAAAAAGCGAACGTTAGAAAACTCAAAACTGATTTCGTTAGGATAATACCACATATCGGCGCGATTGTCCAGTTATTTTCTTGTTGCCCTGCCATGCGCAGCGCTATCTAAAATTTAAATAATAATGATTTGACGCAGCGCGCCGCACATGGTAAAATGGATTGAAGGATTGACGTTAAAATCCGAACATTGCAAGTATATGGAGGAAAAACGCATGGAGTACAGCTATGAATATTTCAAGGCATCCGCCGACTACCTGAAAAGCATCGTGCCCTACACGCCGGAAGTGGCCATCGTGCTGGGTTCCTGCCTGGGGCCCTTTGCCGATACGATTGAAGATCCCATCGTCGTGGATTATGCGGATATCCCCAATTTTCTGATCTCCACCGTCGCTTCCCATGCAGGCAAGCTGATCTTTGGCACGGTCGCCGGCAAGAAGGTCGTGTGCATGTCGGGGCGCTTCCACTCCTACGAGGGCTATGATTTCGAGCAGCTGGTCATTCCGGTGCGCCTGTTCAAGCTTCTCGGCGTAAAATACACGATCCTCACCAACGCTGCGGGCGCGGTAAACACCGCCTATCGCCCGGGCGACATTATGATCGTATCCGACCACATCAAGCTCACCGGCGCAAGCCCGCTGCGCGGCAGGAATATAGATGAATTCGGCTCGCGCTTCTTCGACGTCTCCCGCATGTACACGCCCGAGCTGCGCAAGCTGGCGCTGGAATGCGGCGAGGGCACGGGGCTCACGCTGCATGAGGGCGTATACTTCTTCTTTACCGGCCCGCAGTTTGAAACGCCCGCCGAGATCCGCGCCGCGCGCCTGCTGGGCGGCGACGCCGTGGGCATGTCCACCGTGACCGAGGCGCTCACCGCCGCGCACTGCGGCATGCCGCTGCTGTGCCTGTCGGTAATGACGAACATGGCCGCAGGCGTTCTGGATCAGCCGCTCTCCGATGAGGAGGTCGACGAGACGGCGAAGATGATCGCCGGGCGCTTCAGCGCCTACGTCGCCAAAATCGTTTCCCGCATTTCGGAGGTGAAGCTGTGAGCCTGCTGTTTGAGCACTGCGGCATTCTCGCCTGGCGCGAGGCGCATTTCTATTACATTGAAAACGGCTTTCTGGGCATCGACGGCGATACCATCTGCTACATCGGCAAGGATCGCCCCGCCGAATCGTTTGACGAGACGCGCGACATGTCCGGCAGACTGCTGATGCCCGGTCTGATCAACTGCCACTGCCACGCGGCGATGACGCTGCTGCGCGGTGTGGGCAGCGATCTGCCGCTGGATCGCTGGCTGTTCGAAAAGATGATCCCCGTGGAGGATCGGATGACCGCCGAGGACATTGCCGCAGGCAACGCGCTGGCGATGATGGAAATGATCGCTACTGGCACCACGTCCTTCAGCGACATGTATATGGAACCGCGCACGATCATCCGCGCCAACGAGCGCGTGGGCATGAAGGTAAACCTCACCCGCGTGGTGCAGTCGTTCGACCCCAACGAAACCGCCGAGACCAGCACGCGCATTCCCGAATCGCTGCGCCTGTTTGAGGAAGCGCACGGCGTGCAGAACGGCCGCGTGCGCGTGGATTTCGCGGTGCACGCCGAATACACCATCAACGACGCCGTGGCCTCCGGCTATGCCAGGGCCTGCAGGGCCTATCTGGATCGCGGCGCGCGCATGCAGATTCATCTGTCCGAAACGAAAAAGGAGCACGATGAGTGCATCGCCCGCCATGGGCTCACTCCCGCTGCGTGGTGCGAAAGAATGGGGCTGTTCGACATTCCCACCTCCGCCGCGCACTGCGTGTGGGTGACGGACGCGGATATTGAGATTCTGAAAAAGCACGGCGTCAGCCCCATCCATAACCCCACCAGCAACCTGAAGCTGGGCAGCGGCTTTGCGCCCGTGCCGGATATGCTCGCGCGCGGCGTGAACGTGACGCTGGGCACCGACGGCGCGGCCAGCAACAACAACCTGAACATGTTTGAAGAGATGCACCTGGCAGCCATCATGCATAACGGCTACCGGCGTGATCCCGTCATCATGCCGCCCGAGCAGGTGCTGAAAATGGCGACGGTCAACGGCGCGAAGCTGCAGGGGCGCGATGACACCGGCTGCCTTGAGGTCGGCAGGAAGGCGGACATCATCGCCATTGATTTCCGCAACCGCGCGCACCTCTACCCCGCCTTCGAGCCCATGCCCATGCTGGTGTACACCGCGCAGGGCGCCGATGTGTGCATGACGATGGTCGATGGCAGGATCCTGTATGAAAACGGTAAATTCCACACGCTGAACCCCACGCAGGTCATTGAAAACGCAAAGGCTGCCGTGAAGCGGCTGTACGGAGAGGAAGGTAAGTAAGATGGAGAGAGCAGATAAGGGTCTGGCTTTTATGCTTCAGTATGAAAACGTAGCGTGGTACGATTCCGGCGAGGTTCGCATTCTGGATCGCCGCGTCTACCCCCGCAAGGTCGAATTCGTGGTCTGCAGGACGCATCAGGAAGTGGCGCAGGCCATTACCGACATGGTGACGCAGAGCGCAGGCCCCTACACTGCGGCGGCCATGGGCATGGCGCTGGCGGCGCACGAATGCCGCAATATGGCGTCGGACAAGCAGCTGGAATACCTGACGAATGCGGCCTACACCATTTCACATGCCCGCCCCACCACCGTTGCGCGCATGACGCTGATCGTCGAGGGCAGCCTCGGCGCGGCGAAGCAGGCCATTCTGGAGGGCAAGGACGTGGCGCAGGCCATCGTGGATCACACGGTTCTGATGAATAACCTGCGCTACAACAAGGTCGGCAAAATGGCCGAATATCTGGTGGATATGTTTCCGAACAACGGCGGCGTAATGACGCAGTGCTTCGGCGAGACCATCGTCGGCCAGATGCTGAAGGTGGCTAAAAACCGCGGCAAGCAGCTGCACCTCTACTGCCCTGAGACCCGCCCCTACTTCCAGGGTGCGCGCCTGACTGCCACCGTGTGCCACGACATGGGCTTTGATGTGACCGTAATCACCGATAACATGCCCGCGTTCGTAATGCAGAATGAACAGATCGACGTGTTCACCTCCGCTGCGGACGCCATCTGCATGGACGGCTATGTGGTCAACAAGGTCGGCACCTTCCAGATCGCCATCGTGGCCAAATACATGGGCATTCCCTATTTCGTGACTGGCGCGCCGGATCAGGATCACACCGATGTGGATACCGTGACCATCGAAATGCGCGATCCGGACTTCGTATTGCAGGCCATGGGCGTCAAGACCGCGTGCGACGGCGTGAAGGGCTATTATCCCTCCTTCGACATCACGCCTCCGCATCTGGTAAGCGGCGTGGTGACCGATGCGGGCATCTTCTCTCCCTACGACCTGCACCGCTACTTCAGCGACGGCAACGCCGGTGAATTCAAGCGCGACGGTCTCGTCGTCTGATCCTGATTACGAAGGGAAGGAATTCAAAATGTACGATTCCGATAAAATGGGCTTTTCTACCAATCAGATCCACGCCGCGCGTCCCGAGCCCGTGGGGCCTGCGCCACTCGCGACGCCGATCTACCAGACCTCGACCTACATCTTTGCCAACACGCAGCAGGGCGCGGCGCGCTTTGCCGCCGAGGAGCCCGGCTACATCTACACCCGCCTGCACAATCCCAACGGCGACGAGACCGCGGCGCGCATCGCCTGTCTGGAGGGCGGCGAGGCCGGCATGCTGACCGCCTCGGGCATGGGCGCGATCACCGCCACACTGTGGACGATCCTGAAGTCCGGCGATCACATCGTATCCGACGCCACGCTCTACGGCTGCACCTACGCGCTCTTTTCCGAGGGTCTGCCGCGCTTCGGCGTGAACGTGACCTTCGTAGACTTCGCGGACGTCGAGGCCGTACGCGCCGCGATCCGTCCCGAAACCAGGGTCGTCTATTTTGAGACCGCCACCAATCCAGACATGAAGGTGGCCGATATTCCCGCCATCTGTGCCGCCGCGCACGCCGCAAATCCGGACGTTAAGGTAATGGTCGATAATACCTTCACCTCGCCCTATCTGGTGCAGCCGCTGAAGCTCGGTGCGGACATCGTGGTGCACAGCGCCACGAAATACATCAACGGCCACGGCGATGTAATCGCCGGCGCGATCATCACCAGCCGCGAGCTGATCGACCAGATCATTCCCTGTGGTCTGAAATACATGACCGGCTGCGCCATTGGCCCATTTGACTCCTTCCTGATCACGCGCGGCCTGAAGACGCTGGACATCCGCATGGATCGTCACTGCGCTAATGCGCTGAAGGTGGCGCGCTTCCTCGAGGGCCATCCGGCGGTGCGCCGCGTGTGTTACCCCGGGCTGGAAAGCCATCCGCAGCACGAGATCGCAAAGCGCATCTACCAGCACGGCGGCTTCGGCGGCGTGGTGTCCTTCGAGCTGAAATGCGGCAAGGAGCGCACGGCGGAATTCGTGAACAATTTGCAGCTGTGCACGCTGGCCGTCAGCCTTGGCGACGCCATCACCCTGATCGAGCATCCCGCCAGCATGACGCACAACACCTATACGGTCGAGGAACTGGCGAAGATCGGCATCAGCGAATCGCTGCTGCGGCTCTCCGTGGGTCTGGAGGATCCCGATGACCTGATCGCCGACCTGAAGGAAGGGCTGGATAAAATTGAGGAGGAACTGAAGGCATGAATCCGTCTGAGATCCGAACGCATCTGCTCGCCGTAACGAAGCAGGCATACCACGAGGGCATGTTCGCCGCCACCAGCGGCAATCTTTCGATCTACGACCGCGAATCCGGCCGCATGTACATCACGCCGTCCTCCTATCCATACGACATCATGACAGAAGACGACATCATGGTGATCGATCTGGATGGCAGCATCCTGGAAGGAAAGCATAAACCGTCATCCGAATGGAAAATGCACGCTGCCGTTTACCGCGCAGATGCGCGCGTGAATGCCATCGTACACACGCATTCGCCCTACGCCACCGCCTTTGCCATCAATCACCTGCCGATCGCGCCGGTGTTGTATGAGATCATCTATTTCCTGGGCGGCGACGTGCGCGTGGCCGAGGGCGCCATTCCCGGCTCTCCCGAGGTGGGCGAGCACTGCGTAGAGGCGCTGAAGGATCGCTATGCCTGCCTGATGGCCAACCACGGCGTACTGGCCGTAGCGGACGGGCTGGATCTTGCCTACACCCGCGCCGTCTATGTGGAGGACGCTGCCAAAGCATATTCGCTGGCGCTGAGCCATGGCCCCGTGTGCGTGATCGACAAGGCGACGGTAGAACTCATTCGAAACCGGTAAAAGGGAGTTGACTGTGGCTGAATACTTGGCTCAGGCTCGGACTTGAGGCGCTGACCGCGCTGATCCTTGGGCTGGCGCTGCGGCGCTGGGTATGTATGCTGGCGCTGGTAAAGGGACGTTCCATGCTGGACAGCCTGCGCGACGGCGAGGTGCTGTTTGCACTGCGCCGCCGTGCGGGGCGCGAGATCCGGCGCTTCGACGTGGTGCTCTGCCGCTACCCGAACCGAAAGGAGCTGTTCGTCAAGCGCGTGATCGGCCTGCCAGGTGAAACCGTTTCCATGGCGGATGATACGGTGTTCATCGACGGCGAAGCGCTTTCGGAGAATTTCCCGCGCCGGCGCTGCCTGCGCAGGATTGAGGAAACGACGCTGGCCGCCGGCGAATACTTCGTGATGGGCGATAACCGCCCCGTCTCCCGCGACAGCCGCAGCCCCCTGGTCGGCGCAATTCCTGAGGATAAGATCGTCGCCATCGCCCGCTGCGTGGTATTTCCTCCGCAGCGCATTCGAAAAATCTTATGAATTGCGTGTATAGGGCTTGACATGCGCCCCACACGCTGGTATAATGATCGTATTGAATTTCCGGTGACAATAGCCTGAGGGATCCACCTGTTCCCATACCGAACACAGAAGTTAAGCCTCAGCACGCTGATGGTACTTGGCTGGCAACGGCCCGGGAGAGTAGGTCGTCGCCGGATTCTATTTTTATCTATAAGCTCCGCGAATGCGGAGCTTTTTTATATTTTGCCTCATATCATCCCTTCAAATTTCTACGAAATAATTATAAAATCTACTGGACAAACTAATCTAAATCGTATAAAATATAAATATACGGATTGCATCTGCATTCCGAATGAACAGTAATCATAAAAAATGGAGGTACATCATGGAAAAGAAATTTAATTGGCTCGGATGCGACCACGTCGGTATGGTGGTCAAAGATTTGCAGGTATCCAAGAAATTCTACACCGAAGTGCTCGGCATGGAAGTCATCTGGGAAGACGCCGTGCAGTGCCCCTCCGGCCTGATCTACACCTGCTTTGTCAAGCGCGGCAACCTCGTGATCGACATTGAGCAGATGCCTGAGTGGGATCCCACGCTGAAGGACGGCTTCATCGGCCATATCGCCTTTGAAGTGGATGATTTCGAGGCCGCTGAAGCCTATCTCAAGGAAAAGGGCTGCAAGTTCGACAATGCCGAATCCACCTATGCCAAGGACGTGTATGACACCGGCGTCCGCTTCAACTTCTTCCGTGGCCCGGACGGCGAAATGCTGGAGCTGTTCAAGGTTTACTATCCTGAGAATCTGAAGGACTATTCGCACGCCGTGCTGAGCAAGATCGCTCCTCGCTGATAAAGCATCCGTAGGAATTGCCGACGTGTCCGGTTGGGATTGCCGATGCGCAAAGCGCCGGTATCTGGTGCATTTTTGCTAATTCCTGTACTTTAACAGCCGCTCGGATCGAATGATCCAAGCGGCTGCTCTTTGCCTATTGAAAACAGGAGAGCCAAGAGGGCTTCCAGTCGTGTCCAGCGGTGTGTACGGTGGGCACGGGAAGTTTTTTTGCAGCGGATAATCCCATTTCCCAGCGCAAGAATCGTTTCCTTACAGTTTTTGCGCCCGAGAATCCGGAGGATTTTAGCAAAAACCGGTGAGGAAGTGCTTACTTTTCCCCCTCGGTCGCTTGTCAAAAACCTTTTTTGACAAATTGATAAGCCCGCTCAATTAAAATGCTGTGCATCTTCACCTTCAGCAGAACCGAAGACACACAGCATCCCCCTGTTTTCACTTCTTATGGCTTGATTCCCAAATCGTTGAGCACCCTGAGCATTTGCGTCGTTTGTTCAGGATCCGATATTTCTTCCAGATCCAGCGTCCGTGCCTTGGCACGCGCGTACAGCTCAGTTCCAAGCGCGCGCATTTCCTGTGCAGAGGCCTCATCCTGTCCATTCAGTGCCGTCTGGCGGCAAAGCCCCAGCAATAGAGTATATAGATTATCATTTGAAGCATCCTGTGCATAGGCGCTCTGCACCGCCGTCAGTGCAATGTCCGCGCCGCCCTCGAAGGTATATGGCGCGGCGCTGTGCGAAATCGCACCCGTAATCAATATGGATACGATGCCCAGCGCCATCACCACCACACTCAGCGCCAATGCCGTGCGCTTTTCCATGTGCTTCATGCGATCAGATACTCCAGCGCACGATCAGCTTCTGCGCCAGCTTGACCAGGCAATACAGGATGATGCCCAGTATCATGACATAAAAGATACATGCAAAGGACTGCTCGCTCTTCAGGAAGCGCGAATAGGTGATGATGCGGCTGCCAAGACCCTCGTTGCCGCCAATATACTCCGCGCTGATGCAGGCGGTGGTAGAGAAGATGCCTGCAAGACTGATACCGGTGAAAATATCGGTCGCCGCGCTCGGGAAAATCACATAGCGATAAGCCTGCAGCCGATTCGCGCCGAGCGACTGCATCAGCTCATGGCGAATCACCGGCACATTCAAAAAGCCCGTGCAGGCGTTCATGTTTACCACGGCAAAGGATTGAATGACCACCGTAATAACGCGCACGTTCATGCCGTAGCCCAACGCCAGCTGAAGCAATGGCACAAGCGTAATGATCGGCGTCGTGACCAGAAAAATGATATACGGACTGAGCGCATCACTGAGCAGCTTGAAATTCGTCACCAGCGAAGCCACTAGCAAGCCCACCGGAATGGCGATCAGAAAGCCCAGCGCAATGGTTTCGGCCGTTGCCAGTATGTGCGGCCAGTATTCGCCGAAATTCACAATCATCGAACGGAAAATGAGGCTCGGCGCAGGCAGTATCCACGTCTGAACATGGCATATATGGCACAGCGCTTCCCATATCCCAAACACGCAGATAAACGCAACGATCGGCGCGACGATATTTACAACTCGATTACTCTTCTTCATACCGATGCTCCTTACTTGATCTTGCTCAGGTCGAGTTCGCCGATCAGCTCCGTAAGCCGGTGCTCATAAGCGACAAACCGCGGATCAGACGTCATATCCAGCGTGCGCGGGCGCGGCAGATCGATCTCCACCACATCCGTCAGCCGTCCTGGATTGGTTCCCATGACGTAGATGCGGTCGGAAAGCAACACCGCCTCCTCAACGCTATGCGTAATGAATATAATGGTCTTGCGCGTCTTTTTCCAAATATCGAGCAGCTCAATGTCCATCTGCTCGCGCGACATATCGTCCAGCGAGCCGAACGGCTCATCCATCAGCAGAATATCCGGGTTGTATACCATCGCGCGTATCACACCCGCCAGCTGACATTTGCCCAGCGACACCTGCGTGGGATATTCATTGGCAAGGCCGTCCAGTCCGATCATTTTCATCAGGCTGTCAACGTTATCCTCCCACGCCTTGCCCTTCAGTCCAAACACCTTCAGCGGCAGCGCCACATTCTCGCGCATCGTATACCACGGGAGCATGTTGGCCTGCTGGAAAATGAAGCCCATCTTGCGTAGCACCTCGGGCGGCATCTTGTTCATCGCGGAGACCTTCGTACCCTCAATGAAAATATCGCCGGAGGTGGGCTTGATAATGCCATCCATCATGCGGATGATCGTAGACTTGCCGCAGCCTGAAGGACCGAGTATCGAAACAAACTCGCCGCGATCAATCTCCATGCTGTAATCGCGCACCGCTTCGATCAGCTGGCGGCGGGTTTTGAAGGTTTTGCATACCTTATTAAATACGATCATTTTCTTATCTTCCACTGCTCTGCCCTCCCGCTCACTTTTTCCAAAGGATCACGCGCTTTTCTATGGCGGAAATCACATAATACAGCACCAGTCCGATGATCGCGACCAGAATGATACAGCCATAGGAAACGGACGTCGCATTGAACTTGTTATAATAAGTAATGCGCGTGCCCATGCCCAGCTTGCCGCTGACGAAGTCCGCGCCAATCGCGCCGATGGTGGAATTGATGCAGCCCAGCTTCACGCCGGTAAACACCTGCGGCATGGCGTTCATAAAGGTGATCTTCGTAAAGGTCTGCAGCTTATTTGCGCCCACGCACGCGGCCAGCTCCATTTTTTCACGCTCCACATTGGTAAAGCCGTTGAGCGTATTGAGCGTGATGACCGGCGTTGCCTGAACCACGATCACCAGCAGGCGCAGGTTTGGGTTCGTGCCGAGCCAGAGCAGCATGATCGGAATCAGCGTCATCATCGGCGTAATAACCAGGCATAGGATCACCGGAGAAAATGCGTTGGTCAGCACGCGCGACTGCGAAAGCAGCGCTGCAATCAGCATGCCCAGCGGCACGGAAATCGCAAAGCCCAGCACTACGATCTTAATTGTGAACAAGAAATGCGGCCAAATATTAGGGAATTCGCGCAGTGTATCCCGAATCATGTTGATCGGCTGAGGCAGAACATGCTCGTTGATATTGAGCGATACAGTCAGTATCTGCAGCAGCGCCAAAATGGCGATCAGGATCACAACCGGCGCGAGCACGGCCGTCCAGCCCTTCGGCTTTCGGTTTGAATTGCGCTTGCTCATTTATTTGCACCTCCAAAGGAACGGATGAGGGCGTTGATCTCGCGGCGAAGGCTCTGATAGCGCGGCAGCTCGTTGATGCTGAGCGTCCTCTCTTCAAGCGGAATATCCACCGGAATCTCGCGCACGATGCTGCCCGGAAGCGGCGAAAACACAAAGATACGATTCGCCAGCAGCAGCGCTTCATCCACATTGTTGGTCACCATAATGATCGTTTTCTGCGTTTTTTCCCAAATATTGAGGATTTCATAAGAGAGCATTTTGCGGGTAATGGCGTCGAGCGCGCCAAGCGGCTGGTCAAAAATCAGAATTTTGGGATCGTGCACCATGGCGCGCGCTATGCCCACGCGCTGGCGCATGCCGCCGGACAATTCATGGGGATAAATATTCATATAATCCTGAAGGCCCACGATGCGCAGCATTTCCTCAACCCGTGCATCCCATTTTTCGCCCTTGAGGCCCATCACCTCAAGGTTAAAGCGCAGGTTGCCCGCCGCAGTACGCCACTGAAGCAGGTTGTTGCTCTGGAAAACATAGCCAAAATCGCGCAGCGCATCCCTGCTGAGCTTGCGACCATGATCCTTCCCCGCAAGCTCAATGCTGCCGCTGGTAGCCTCTTCTATGCCAGCCAGGATTTTCAGATACGTCGACTTTCCGCAGCCGGAATTGCCGAGGATCACAATAAACTCTTTTTCCCGCACATCCATGCTGATATTTCTGAGCACCTCCGCCTGTCCGGTTTTGCGAGTTGCCGGATAGGTTTTGCAGATGTGCCGCGTACTCAGCAGAAACTCGTTCATCCGCGTTCCACTCCCTTTGTTATTGATTTTAAATTAACATTCTTTTTCTCATTCGCCTGTTCCCGATGTTTCCATCAAATCAGCAATACAGGTAAATTATCCTACATCATATTACCGCAATAACACAATAAAGTCAACGGTATGCGACGGTTTTTGGTATAAATATTTTTGTCACTGGACAAAAATATCCAGCTATCCGTTGACATTTACACAATTTAATGTTATATTGTATGTAGCATATGGAATGCGCTCTTGTGTGTATTCTGTATAATAGTAGAAGGAACAATTATGGGAGGAAAGAGAAATGAAGAAACTGGTTGCCCTGTTGCTGTGCGTGCTTATGTGCGCGTGTGCCGCTGCTTCCGCCGAGGAGCTGACCGCCGTCACCATCGCCATGCCGCGTTCCGTTGAAACGCTGGTAGACACCATCATTTACGCTGCCGAGGATATGGGCTATTTCGCTGAGAATGGCCTGACCGTTTCCGTTGAAGAGGCCACTGGTACCGACACGCAGATGGTTGCCGTCGGCCAGTACGATTTCGCCGTTCCCGCACCGTCCGCCATTCTGCCGGCCATCGAAGCTGGTCTGCCGATCATCGCTATCGAGCAGTACGGCGCCTGGAACATCTTCGGCTTCTCCGCACTGAACGGCAAGGGCATCGAGACCTGGGCCGACCTGAGCGGCAAGACCATCGCGCTGGGCGACGCCTCCTGGGAAGCGCTGGCGCAGCCGCTGCTGGATGCTGCGGGCGTGACCGACGTTGAATACATCGTTGCCGGCGAAAACCGCTATGTGCAGGTCGAAGAAGGCAAAATCGATGTTCTGTTCACCTGGCTGGATGAAATCTATCTGCTGCAGGCGCAGGGCTACGACTTCAACTACATCGATGGCAACGAAGTGCTGAAGAACAGCGCGAACAGCTTCATCTGCTCTCTCGACACCTACGAGAATCGTAAGGACGTCGTGCAGGGCTTTGTAAAGGGCATTCAGATGGGCACCTACTTTGTGGCCAAGAATCCCGAAGCTGCCGCGGACATCGTGCTCAACCGCTTCCCGGCGCTGGGCTCCACCGTTGACTGGGACGGCGCTGTGGCCGTTCAGAAGTCCCTGAAGATCCAGTCCTACGGCGTGACCGACGAGGATTTCGAATCCATGTCCAACCCGACGGGCTTCTTCTTCGATGCAAAGTGGGACCTGAACCAGGATGCCTGCCTGGCCTCCGGCGTGATCGCTGAAAAGCTCGATCCCGCGAAGGTGTACACCAATGAGTTCGTGCTCAACGGTATGACCGATGCGGACAAGGCGCGCGTTGAAGAGGATGCCGCCAATTATGTGTTCACCTCCGAGCTGGCCAAGGCTGCCGGAAAATAATCAGATAAAAGCCTCAATCAAAGCGCCGGGCAAAACGATTGCCTGGCGCTTTTTATGGGCAGAAACCAGCAAAACCGGAGTTTTGCGCATCCAGCGCCCCCAGCACGGAAACGTCGGCAATTCCTGAAATCATTGACAGCCCCGCCGACCGTCTGTATAATTAATTTGTTACCATTTCCAACCTGATTTTGAAAGGACGCTATCCATGAATACCGATCCCACGCTGCCCGTGCTGCGGCCGTTTCTGGATGAACACCTGCGGCTCACGGCGCTGCCCGCAAAGCAGCGCAAGAAGCTGCCTGCGCTCTACTATCTGGCGGGTAAATTTGAACCTGCCCGCGATTACAGCGAAAGCGAAGTCAACGACCTGCTCGACGCCTGGTCGACCTTCCACGATCCGGCCACGCTGCGGCGCGAGCTATTCAATCATCACCTGCTCAACCGCACGGATAACTGCGCCCGCTATTGGCTGGAGCCCGACATTCCCGAGCTTCCGGAATTCATTGCGGCGTATCTCTGATTCGATCGATCCACAAAAAGCGCCACATCAGCGCCGAAGCCCATTTCGGGGCTTTTTTATGCTTGCAACTTGCGCGCGCATATGCTATAATACAATCGAATTTGCGTGTGCGTGCACGCATCGTTTATCAGGCTGATTGGGGAGGAATTTCGCGCATGATCAACACCATAACCCTGAATCCGGCAATCGATCACATCATCTATTTAAACCGCTATGTGCGCAACATCACAAATCGCATCCGCGAAACGCGCATTACGATGGGCGGCAAGGGCACGCATGTGTCGCTGAACCTTCGGCTGATGGGTTCGCCGTCGCGCGCATTCGGCTTCGGCTTTGGCCAGACCGGACGGCAGATCATCCAAATGCTGAAGGACGGCGGCGTGGAGCCCTACTTTATCTACGGCGAAGCGGGCGAAAGCCGCACCAATTATCTGCTGGTGGAGGAGGACACGCGCGACGCGACGCTGGTGGCCGACCGCGGCCCAAAGCCCTCTGCCGAGCAGACCGAGGCCTTCTGCCAGCTGATGCGCGACACGGTGCAGTCCGGCGATTATCTGGCGCTTTCGGGCGACACGTCGAACTTCCCGGATCCTTTCATTTACAACCGCCTCATTGACCTGCTCTCCGACCGCAGGCTGCGCGTATTTCTGGATGCAAGCGGCAAATCGCTGGAAAAGTGCATCGAAAAGAGCCCCTATCTGGTGAAGCCCAACCGCGACGAGCTGGCCGCGCTGACCGGCATGACGCTGGATACGGACGCCGACGTGGTTCGCGCGATCGGCGCGCTGGACAGGTACAATATCGCCGTGGTCGCCGTATCGCTGGGCGGCGACGGCTCCATCGTGCGCGCTGAGGACAGGATCTACCGCGTGCACCCGCCGAAGGTGAACGTATACAACACCGTTGGCTGCGGCGACTGCTATCTGGGCGGACTGATGCACGGTTTGGAGAGCGGCATGTCCATGGAGGACACGCTGCGCTACGCCACGGCCGTATCGGCGGCCACGGCGGAATCGGCGCTTTCCGTGTTCTTCGATGCGGAGCGCGCCAGGGAACTGATCGAGCAGGTAGATATTCAGAAGCTGTGATCGCAAAAATATGAAGGAGGCTGCAAAATATGTCCAATCTTTCCTACATCGAAATGCGTGAAGAAATGTGCACCGTCGCTCGACTCATGTGGGAGCGCCGGCTGACCAACGCTGCGGGCGGCAATTTCGCCGTGCGCGTAGATGACAATCGCATTCTGATCTCTCCGTCCATGATGTCCGAACATAAGCACTGCGCGCTCAAGCCTGAGGACATCATGCTGATCGACTACGACGAAAACATTCTCGAGGGCACCGGCAAGCTCTCCCGCGAGGGCAAAATGCACGTCCTGCTGCTGCAGCATTTCAAGAACATCGGCGCGACCATTCACGCACACCCGTTCTACTGCATGCCGTTCGTGGCCTTCTCGCAGCCGATCCCGAACGTGACCGAGGCCACGATGGGGCGCGGCTATGTGGAGTGCATCCCGTGGACGAAGGCATACAGCGAGGATCTGGCGCAGAACGTATACCACTACTTTGAGGATCGCCGCGAGCTGGCCGAGCGCAAGCCCATCGGCATGATCATGCCCAAGCACGGCGTCGTGGTTTCCGGCCCCACGATCTACGGTGCATATTCCATGCTGGAGCGCATCGAGGCGGACGCCTTCTGCAACCTGGCAAAGGCTGTAATGTGGCCGGATATGCCGCTGCCCAAGAACGACTGACATGGGCGCGCCGATGAAATGCGTCGCCTTTGACCTGGGCGCGAGCAGCGGCAAGCTGTTTGAAGGGCACATTGAAAATGATCGCCTGCACGTCGCGCCGGTATATGTCTTTCCCAATGGCATCGTTCGCCTGGGCGACGGCATGTACTGGGATTTTATGCGCATCTATTCGGAGCTGTGCGAAGGGCTGCGCCGCGCCGAGGCGCGCGCGCCGGTGGATTCGTTGGGCATCGACAGCTTCAACAACGATTTTTCGCTGATCGACGCGCGTGGCGAAATGCTGATCCCGATCCGCTCCTACCGCGACCCGCGCACGCAGCGCCATTGGGATGAAATATTCGCCATAATGCCGCAGCGCGAGGTCTATATGCACTCCGGCAACCAGATCGCGCCGTTCAACACGCTGATGCAGCTGGCCGCCATGAATCTCGGCGGACAGGGCTTTCTGCTGGAAAATGCGCACCGGCTGCTGATGCTTCCTGACCTGCTGGGCTATTACATCACCGGCAAGGCCTGCATCGAATACACACTGGCTGCCGAAACGGAGCTGCTCGACCTGAACCAGAGGATATGGATCGACGATATTCTAAACGCATACGGCATTCCGAAGCGCCTTCTGCCCGAGCTGCGCATGCCCGGCACGGTACTCGGCGCGTCCACGCCAGAATTCAACGCACAAAACCGCCTACGCGGCTTCGATTTTGTAAACGTCAGCGAGCACGACACCGCTTCGGCATTTCTCGCCTCGCCGCTCGGACGAAACGCCGCGTTCATTTCCAGCGGCACCTGGGCGCTGGTAGGTGCGGAATGCGACGCGCCCGTCATCAACGATCTCAGCTATCGCGCCAATCTGGCCAATGAAGGCGGCATGGACGGCCATCACCGCCTGCTGCGCAACGTGATGGGCAGCTGGCTGATTCAGGAGCTGCGCCGCGACTACGCGCTGGATGGGCAGGATTACAGCTTTGCCGAGATCCAGGCCATGGTGCTTCAGGCCGCGCCCTTCCGCTTCCCCATCGATCCGGATTCGCCCGAATTCTACCTTCCGGGCGAAATGCGCAAAAAAATACGCAGCGTCAGCCTGCGCGCAAATGGCAGCGCGCCGGAAACGCCGGGCGAATTTTTCCGCTGCGTCTATGAAGCGCTGACGATGAAATACCGCCTGTGCGTGGATCTGCTGGAGGAAGCGCTCGGCTGCAGCTATGAAGCCGTCAACATCTTCGGCGGCGGCTGTCAGGACATGCTGTGCAACCAGTTTGCGGCGAATGCCTGCGGGCGGCGCGTGGTTGCCGGCCCCATCGACGCTTCATCCATTGGCAATATTGCCGTGCAGCTGATCACGCACGGCGAATTAAAGAACGTGGCCGAGGCGCGCGCGCTGATCGCCCGCAGCTTCGAGCTTAAAACCTTCGAGCCTCAGGATCACGCTGAATGGAATCTCCATTATGCGGATTACCGCCGGCTGTTCGGCCTCTGACCGAGATGACGAGCCGCCCGCGCTTATTTGCGCGGGCGGCCTAACCGTCCAACGGGCACAATTACCGCCTACATCCCAATGCAGCAGACCACAGTCAAGCTCACGGATGCAATCAAGGCAACGCCGCACACCACTTCTTTAGGCAGTTTCACAATCAAGAAATCTCTTATATTTGGCTCCACAGCTGTTGCACTCCAGCGTTATCCATATCCAAGTAAAAGCATTATCCACATCGCTTATTGTAAGCTCTTGGAGTTCCTGAACGTCCGGATATTCATATTTGATGGTAACAGAAAAGCTCTCGCTCCGGCATTTTATACAATCAACAGGTCGATTCGACACACATATATTTGGGAGCTTCTTTCCACATTGCCCATACCCATCGGAGCTGCTATCAAACACTTGAATGACCTTACCGCACTTTTTGCAGCGGGCCTCGAATACGATTTTGTCGTTTTCCGGGCACAGGAACATTTTTGAAAATAGGCTGTGCCTGATTTCTCCAGCCACAAAAACTTCAAAGTCATGTGTGCCGCAGCACGTTAGCATTCCCTCAATTATGCTACTGTCACTATCCATAGTTCGTTGGGTGATATTAAAATATGGACGAATTATTCTAGGGATCAATTCCATGCTCCTCCTGCTTAAACGATCTCTAAACCCAGCCAACAGTCCTTCAGATAGAACCCATATCATTAGAGCACCTATTGAATATTTAGACTGAAATACAATCCGTACTCTGTCATGACCTTTTAACTTCAACCGGTTTATATCACTAAACAGCATCGCAGGCGTAAGGCGTGGTGCGGATCGGCATTGCTTCTGCATTCTCCCTTGCAACGCGCGTCTGAACCGGCTGCGCCAGTCAGCATCCGGTTTTTAGTTGGTCAAAAGGATGACTTTGCCCCCAGCTGCGCGATACCGTCAATGCGGAATCACACTGCCGGGGGCAAAGGGATGGCCGTTAAAGCGAGATCAAGCCCTCATTGAGCAGCATCTGCACCGCGCCGGAAATGCCGATGCGTCCGTGCGCATAGGTAAGCGCGCCCTGAAGGTAGGCGATGTAGGGCTCGCGGATGGGCGCATCGGCGCTCAGCTCCACCGAAGCGCCGGACACGAACGTTCCCGCCGCCATGATCACCTGATCCTGATAGCCGGGCATGCTCCACGGCTCGGGCACGGCCTCGGCGTCCACCGGCGAGCAGAACTGGATGCACTGAATGAAGCGGATCAGCTTTTCGGCGCTGCCGAAACGTATGGCCTCGATGATGTCGTTACGCGGCGCATCGTAGGCAGGATTGACCTGAAAGCCCAACAGCTCGAACACGCGCGCGGCGAGGATGGCGCTCCTGACCGCCTGCGCCACGGTATGCGGCGCCTGGAAGAGCCCCTGATAGAAGGGCTGATAGCTGCCCGCATAGGAGCCGATCTCGAGCCCCACGCCGGGCGATGTGAGCCTGCATGCCGCCATTTCCACATATTTGCGCCTGCCCGCGACATAGCCGCCGGTGGGCGCGAGCCCGCCGCCGGGGTTCTTGATCAGCGAGCCCGCCATCAGATCTGCCGCAGGCTCCGCACTGTCGGTAAATTCGCCGTAGCAGTTGTCCACCATCACGCAAACGTCCGGACGCGCGGCGTGTATGGCCGAAATTGCCGCGTTCAGCTCGCCTACGGACAGCGACGGCCGCCAGTCATAGCCGCGGCTGCGCTGCAGCAGCACCAGCTTCGCGTTCGGCGCGAGCGCATCCAGAATGCCCTGAACGTCGACCTTACCGTCCTTGAGCTCCACCTGCCGGTAATCCACGCCCAGATCCTTCAGCGAGCCATAGCCCGGCTCACCGCTCAGGCCGATCACTTCCTCCATGGTGTCGTAGGGCTTGCCCGCACCGGAAATCATCATATCGCCGGGACGCAGCACGCCGTACAGACACAGCGCCAGCGCGTGCGTACCGGATGCGATGTGCGGGCGCACCATGGCGCATTCCGTGCCCAGCGCTTCCGCCATGATCTCGCCCAGGGTGTCGCGGCCAATATCATCGTAGCCATAGCCCGTGGTGGGCGCAAAATGCCGCGCGGATACGCGATGCTTCTGAAACGCGGCGATGATCCGCCTGGTGTTGCCAAATTCGATCTCGTCTACGCGCTTGAAGGCTGCGGCGCAGTCCGCCTCGGCGCGCGCGACCAGCGCCTCCACGCCCGCGCTCAGCTCGGGCAATCTGATGCTGCTCATGGTCTATTCCTCCGATTTTGAAAGTATTTCATCTGCAATATCATCTGCGCTGCGCCCCTCGGCCTCGATCCAGATCGCGCGCGGGTCGCGCCTGAACCACGTCATCTGTTTTTTGGCGTAATTGCGCGAGAGCTGCTTGACCAGCGCAATGGCTTCGTCCATGGAAAGCGCGCCGTCCAGTGCGGCGGCGATTTCCTTGTAGCCGATGGCCTGAAGCGCGGTCGGGTGCCGCGCCTCATCGGCGCGCAGGCGCTCCACCTCGCCGATCAATCCGGCTTCGAGCATCCGCTCCACCCGCTGATCGATCCGTCGATACAGCACCTCCCGCGGCCACGAAAGTACGAACAGCTTTTCATCGTAGTCGCCCTCGCGCGCGGCGTCCATTTCGGCCTGTTCGCGCTGGGTGCGCCCCGTCAGGCGATAGACCTCAATCGCCCGGCTCACGCGGCGCACGTCGTTTTCATGCAGCCTTTCAGCCGCCTCCGGATCAATCTCCGACAGCATATCGTGCAGCCGCCGCCGACCGCCGGGCTGCGCCGCAATGTCCAGCAGCGCGCGCCGCGTCGCCTCGTCGCAGCGCTCGGAAAACGCCATCGGGCGCGTGACGGCGTTGATATACAGCCCCGTGCCGCCGCAGAGCACCGCGCGCCTGCCGCGCCCCAGTACCTCCGCAATGCAGCCGTTTGCCATTTCCCGATACCTGGCGGCGGAGAATTTCTCCGCCGGATCGACCACGCCGAGCATGTGGTGCGGTACGCCGCGCATTTCATCGGCGGTTGGGCTGGCCGTAAGAATATCCATGCCCCGGTAAACCTGCATGGAATCGGCGGAGATCACCTCGCCGCCCGTTTTCAGGCAGAGCGCGACCGCGCACGCGGTTTTTCCGGATGCGGTTGGCCCTGCAATGACCGTAAGTCTCGGTTTCATCATAAACTATTGTATCCGTTTGAACATCTTTTCCAGCTCACGCTTTGAGATCACCTTCACCACCGGCCTCCCGTGCGGGCAGGTGGGCGGCGCGCCGGTCGCCGTCATCTGCGAGATCAGCGCTTCGATCTCCGACTGTGTGAGCGCATCGCCGCCCTTGACGGCGCTCTTGCACGCCATCTGCATGATCTCGCTGCGGCGCACATCCACCGTGGCGGCCTTGAGCTGTCCCAGTGATTGCAGCATTTCCAGAAAGATCGGCCGGATCTCGGCTTTGCCCATCACGAACGGCACGGCCAGCACGCGAATATCCTGCGCGCCGAAGGGCTCGATGCGGTAGCCTGCCTCCTCCAACGCCGCCATGTTTTCCTCGATCGCCGCGATCTCACGCGCGGACAGGTGCAGCACCAGCGGCACCAGCAGCTCCTGCGACGCCTCGCCCGCCTGTGCCCTGCGCATCAGCTTTTCATATTGCAGGCGTTCGTGCGCGGCGTGCTGGTCGATCAACAGCAGCTTATCCCCCGCCTCAGCCAGTATGTACGTCTTAAACGCCACGCCGATCAGCCGAAACTGTATCGGCTCCGGCGCGGACGGCTCTGGATTTTTAGGAGCGCTCTTTTCCTGCGCAGCCTCGACCGGTGCCTCGGCAGCCGGATTCTGCGGCGCAGGCGTCTGGGACAAAGGCGCTTCCGTGACTGCCTCCGCGCTGCGCCGCTGCGCCGCCGTGCCGGACGTCATAATCTTCAGCGGACGGCTGTCAAGGTCTGCAAGCGCATCCTCGCGCAGCAGCTGCGCGCCGGACGGCGCAAAGCCGAGCCGAAGCTGCTCGGGTCTGGCTGCATGCTCCGCGCGGCGCGGCGGCGCAGTAACGGGCGCGGCCGTCTGCCGAACCGGCGTTTCGGGCGCGGCCTCCGGTCTGGTCGTTTCGGTTTCTGGCGCGGACGCGCCTTCATTTGGCTGCGCCGAGGGCCTTGCACCCTCGAGCGGTATCTCGCGCACCGTGCTCCTGCGCGCCAGCGCAGGCGTATCCTGCGTGAGCTTCTCGATCTCGAGCACGCGCTCGCCCTCAAACGCCCTGCTCAGCAGCGCCTCGCAGGTCGTGCGCATCATATCCTCATCGCGGAAGCGCACCTCCAGCTTATTGGGATGCACGTTCACGTCCACCGCTGTCGGCGGCAGCGTCAGATTCAGCACGCACATCGGATACATGCCGATCGTTACCCGCGAGCGGCACACCTGCTCCAGCGCGCGCGACAGCAGCGGGCAGCGCACGCTGCGGCCATTGATATAGAACAGCTGATGCGCGCGCGTGGCCTTTGCCAATTCGCCCACGCCAATCAGGCCGCTGATGCGCACGCCGCCCTCCGCCGCGTCGAGCTCCGCCATTTTTTCCGCCGTTTCGCGGCCATACACCGCAAATACCGCATGGCGCAGCTTGCCGTCGCCAAAGCTGTGGTAGAGCGTATTGCCGCCGCTGATAAAGCGCATGGATACGTTCGGATTGCCCAGCAGCAGCCGCGCCGCCGCATCGCTCACCAGTCCGCCCTCATAGGACGGCTTTTTCAGAAAGGCGCGGCGCACCGGCACGTTGAAGAACAGATCGCGCATGATGATCGTCGTACCCTGCGGACAGCCTGCCTCCTGAATGCGGATATTCTGCCCGCCCTCGCTGCTGTAACGCATGCCGGAGGGCTGATCCTTGGCGCGCGTCGTCATTTCCACCCTCGAAACGGCGGCGATGGAGGGCAGCGCCTCACCGCGAAAGCCCAGCGTGCGAATATCGTCAAGCTGCTCTGCGCGCTGCAATTTTGAAGTAGCGTGGTTTTCAAACGCCAGACGCACCTGCCCCGGCTCAATGCCGCAGCCATTGTCCGTGACGCGCAGATAATCGATGCCGCCGCCGCGGATCTCCACGGTAATGGAGGTCGCGCCGGCGTCCAGTGAATTTTCTATCAGTTCCTTGACCACGGAGCCGGGGCGCTCCACCACCTCACCGGCGGCAATGCGTCCGACCGTCGCGGCGTCCAGCACGCGAATAGGCATGGTTTTCATTCACCTCCGCGCAGAGAGAAGTCATCGTGCATTTTCGAAAATGCCGTTTGGCAAATTCAAAAACACCGACTATATCCTCCGTGCCTTTTCCTTCAGTTCAAACAGCTTGTTCAGCGCCTCGATCGGCGTCATGCTCACCACATCCAGCGCGGTGATCTCGTCCACCAGCGCCATCGGGCGAATCTCATCAAAGCCGAGCTGACGCTCGTTGGTCACCCGGCGCTTATCCAGTATGCTCTTGCCGATGGAGCCCTTCACCTGATCGTCCACCTCGAGCCGCGCCATGATCTGCCGCGCGCGGGCAATGACCGATTTGGGCAGCCCCGCCAGCTTCGCCACGGCCACGCCGTAGCTTCGATCCGCGCCGCCGGGCACGATCTTGCGCAGGAAGATCACGTCCTCGCCCATTTCCCGCGCCGTGATGCGGTAATTCACCACGCCCGCCAGCTGCCCCTCCAGCTCGGACAGCTCGTGGTAATGCGTAGCGAACAGGCAGCGCGCGCCGCACTTTTCGCCCGCAATGTATTCCACCGCCGCCCATGCGATGGACAGACCGTCGAACGTAGACGTGCCGCGCCCCACCTCGTCCAGTATCAGCAGCGATTTCGGCGTGGCAAATTTCAGGATGGTCGCCATTTCGCTCATTTCCACCATAAACGTGGACTGCCCGCCGTACAGATCGTCCGAAGCGCCGATGCGCGTAAATATTCTGTCCGTCAGCGCGATGTCCGCGCTGTCTGCCGGCACGAACGAGCCGATGTGCGCCATCAGCACGATCAGCGCCACCTGCCGCATGTAGGTGGATTTACCGGCCATGTTGGGGCCGGTGATAATCATTACGCGGTGATCGGCGTTCAACTGCGTATCATTGGGCACGAATTTTTCCCGCCCAATGGAATCCTCCACCACCGGATGGCGGCCGTTGACGATCTCGTAACGCCCCTCATCGTTGATCGCAGGGCGCGCATAATTATACAGCGACGCCACGCGCGAAAGCGACAGCAGCGCGTCCAGCGTCTTCATCGCCTGCGCCGTGATCTGGAGCCGGGGCAGCATGTCCTTCATCTGTCCGCGAATATCGCAGAACAGGCTGTATTCCAGCCGCAGCGCGCTCTCCTGCGCGCCCAGGATCTTATTCTCCAGCTCCTTAAGCTCCTCGGTAATGTATCGCTCAGCGTTTGCCAGCGTCTGCTTGCGCGTATAGCGATAGGGCACCTGATCCGAAAGCGAGCGTGCGACTTCTATGTAATAGCCGAACACGCGATTATAGCCGATGCGCAGATTCTTGATGCCCGTCGCCTCGCGCTCCTTCTGCTCGAGCGCCGACAGATACGCCTTGCCGTTTACAGCGATCTCGCGCAGCTCGTCGAGCTCGGCGCTATACCCCGCGCGGATCACGCCGCCATCGCGCACGGAAACCGGCGCTTCCGGGTCGATGGCGCGCTCGAGTACCTCTGCAAGCTCGGGCACCTCGTCCAGCGCCTCAAAGCTGCGCCGCAGCAGCGCCGCTTCAAAGCCCGCGCCGCATTTCTTCAGCGTGGGCACGGCCTGAAGCGAATTCTTCAGCGCCAGCGCGTCCCTGCCGTTGACCGCCTCGTAGGCGATGCGGCTAAGCAGGCGTTCCACGTCGTACACGCCGGAGAGCGTTTCGCCCAGCTCCGCCGACGCCATCGGCTCGGCCATCAGCTGCGCCACGGCGTCGAGCCGCGCCTCGATCTCGTCCTTTTGCTGAAGCGGGCGCTCGATCCAGGATCTGAGCATGCGGCTGCCCATGGCTGTTTCAGTCCTGTCCAGTATCCACAGCAGCGACCCGCGCCGCGCCTTCGTGCGGCTGGCCTCCGTAAGCTCCAGATTGCGCAGCGCGACCTTGTCCAGCGCCATGTATTTTTCACTTTCGTAGGGCGTAGCGCGCAGAATATGGGTCAGCGCGTTTTTCTGCGTATCGGTAAGATACGCCAGCAGCGCGCCCGCCGCGCAGACCGCCAGCTTCTGCTCCTCAAAGCCCAGCTGCTTTATATCCCTGCCGAAATGCGCCGCCATACATTTGGATGCGGCGGCATACTGAAACGCCGCCGCATCCGGCGTAAAGGCGCTGCCCGCGCGCTCGGGATCCATTTCGCGCAGGGCTTCGACGTCGCTCACGATCAGCTCACTGGGCGATATGCGCGCCAGCTCGTCTGCCAGGCAGTCGCGCGCGCCGGAGATCTGGTAGAGATAGAATTCACCGGTGGAAATATCGCAGAAAGCACAGCCGACCTGATTTTTGCGGATCGCCAGCGCGCAGATATAATTGGCGCGCTTTTCCTCGAGCATGTTGCTCTCAATGACCGTACCGGGCGTAATCACGCGAATGACCTGACGCTCGACCAGCCCCTTGGAAAGCGCAGGGTCAGTCATCTGCTCGCAAATGGCCACCTTGTAGCCCTTGGCGATGAGCTTTTGAATGTACATTTCGACCGCGTGATAGGGTACGCCGCACATCGGCGCGCGCTCGGACAGGCCGCAATCCTTGCCGGTCAGCGTGAGCTCCAGCTCGCGCGAGGCCAGCTTTGCATCATCAAAGAACATCTCGTAAAAATCGCCGAGACGGTAGAACAGTATCGCATCCGGATACTGCTCCTTCGTATTGAGATATTGCTGCATCATCGGCGTTACCGGCATCTTCTGTTTTCCCTCCGATTTTCGTATGTGTCATTTCCCGCCTGGGCCGAACGGCTCCAGACCAGATTTCCAGAGTGTGCCTTCAAAAGGAAAGCGCTGCGAGGATTTTCCAGTATGGCAGCAGCGGAAAAGCTCCCTTAAAAAACGCAGCTCCGGAAATGGGCACAGGCTGATTTCAGTGACAGCCCTTGCAGCTTTCGCAGCTGCCGCTGCATTCGCTGCCGTCGTCCATGCGTCCGGTCACGATGAACTGGAGCACCTGATTGATCTGGCCGATCAGACCGTTAAACTCGCTGCGCGCCTGCGTCAGCTCCGCAATGTCGTCGATCATCTGCAGCTTTTCGTTCAGCTCGTCCATCTCGTCGGAAAGGCGCTTCATGGCAGCGGGGTCAGGATTCTCGACCTCCATCAGCTCCTGAATCGCGCCGCGCTTCTCCAGATATGCGGACATCATCTCGGCCGCCTGCGCGTTGTGCATCGCCTTTTCCTCTGCGGCCTTCATGCGGGTATAGGCCTCGCTCTCCAGCAGTGCCTCGCCCAGCTCGCGCGTCTTTTCAAATACCTTATCCATGCTCTTTATCTCCTTTTTCTTACTCAGATCATTTTTCCGCGCAGCGTATTGCGCCCCGCAGAGGTAATCTCGACCTCAACAAATTTGCCGGTCAGCTCGCTGCCGCCCTCAAAGTTGACCATGTGCCCGCGCGGCGTGCGGCCGCCGACGGTCTGCGCGTTTCGGGTGGAAACGCCCTCCACCAGCAGCGTTTCGCGCCTGCCCACCTGCGCCTGAAGCGTCTCGGCGGAGATCGCCTGCTGAAGCTCGATCAGCTTCTGGATGCGGATCGACTTTTCCTCGGCCGTCACCGGATCGGGCATTTCCGCCGCGCGCGTGCCGCGCCTCGGCGAATAAATGAAGGTATATGCCGCGTCGAAGCGCACCTGGCGCACCAGCGACATCGTATCCTCAAACTGCGCCTGCGTCTCGCCCGGGAAACCTACGATAATGTCGCTCGTGAGCCCAATATCCGGCCGCGCGCGGCGCAGCTTTTCGACCAGCTCCAGATAGTGCTCGCGCGTGTAGCGGCGGTTCATCTGATGCAGTATCTCATTATTCCCAGCCTGCACCGGCAAATGCAGCGCGGGCATCAGATGCTCGAGCGTGCCGTAGGCGTCGATCAGCTCGTCGGACAGATCCTTTGGATGCGAGGTCATGAACCGAATGCGCGGCACGCCCAGCGCGTCGAGCCTGCGCAGCAGGTTTGCAAATTCCGCGCCGCCGCCGCGATAGGAATTGACGTTTTGCCCCAGCAGCGTAATCTCCTGCGCGCCGCGCTCCAGCAGCCCCTCCACCTCGCGGATGATGGCCTCCGGCTCGCGCGAGCGCTCCCGCCCGCGCACATAGGGCACGATGCAGTAGGAGCAGAAATTATTGCAGCCATACATGATATTGACGAAGCTGGAAAACACGCGCTCGCGCCGTTCCGGCATGCCCTCCACCACCTCGCCGTCGGTCTCGACCACCGCCACCACCGGCGTGCGCGTGGTGAGATAATCATAAACGTATTCCGGCAAACGGTACAGGTTATGTGTGCCGTAGATCAGATCGATGAAGGGATACTTTCGCTTCATCTCCGCCGCCATGCCATGCTCCTGCGTCATGCAGCCGCCGACGCAGATCATCAGCTCCGGCTTTTCCTTTTTCAGCTCCTTCAGCCAGATCACGTTGCCCAGCGCCTTGTTTTCGGCGTTTTCGCGCACGCAGCAGGTGTTGTACAGTATCAGATCTGCCCTTTCGCGCACGTCCTCGCGGCGCATGCCCATTTCCTCCAGCATACCCGCAATGGTTTCCGAATCGCGCGCGTTCATCTGGCAGCCCATGGAAACGATATGGTAGCTCTGTGGCCGCTCCGGTATCTCGCGCACCAGGCGCATGTATTCCCGCTGCGCCTGCATTTCCTCCGGTCCGATCGTCTTTATTTCTCGCATTGCGCTTCTTCTCCGTATTCCTTCCTTTATTGACTGATGACCTCGATGCGTCCTTCCTCGCCGCCGTCGTCCACAAGGACGCCCTGCGTCTCTGCAAGCCCAATTCTTTGAATGGCCTCTGCGGTAGACCTGCCAGCCAGTATGCGCAGCGGCGCATGATCACCGCGCCGCCTTCGCCGCCACACCTCACGCGCGGCGCGATAGGCCAGCGTATCGGCGGTCATTAGCCTGCCGTTGCCCATGCAGGCAGGACAGTCGCGCAAAAGCTGGCGTGAGAGCGGCCGCCGCACCTTCTTGCGCGTCATTTCCACGAGTCCAAGGCTCGTCATGCCGTGCACGCGCGTACGATTCTTATCCGCCGCCAGCGCCGCGCGCAGGTGCTCTAGCAGCGCCTCGCGCTTTTCGGGTGCATCCATATCGATAAAATCGATGATAACGATGCCGCCAATATCCCGCAGGCGCAGCTGGCGGCAAATCTCATCCGCCGCTTCGCAGTTGAGCTTGAATATCGTATCCTGAAGCGAAGCCTTACCCGTGAATTTGGCGGTATTGACATCGATCACCGTCAGCGCCTCCGTCTCGTCGATCACCAGCGTGCCGCCGCTGCCAAGGCGCACATGCCGATCCAGCGCCAGATCCAGCTGATGATCCACGCGCAGCAGATCGAACAGCGGCGCTTCAAAGCGGCACAGCTGAATGCGCGGCGCGAGCTCCGGCGTCATCAGGCAGGCGTTCTGCACGAGCTCTTTGTAGAGCGCCTCGTCCTCGGTGCGTATCTGCGTTACGCCTTCATCCAGCATTTCGCGCACCGCCATCAGCGGCAGATCCCCGTCGGACTGGATCAGCCGCGGCGTCGCGCTATGCGTCGCTTCGGTCTCGATACGCTTCCACATGGCCGCGAGCCGTGCGAAATCCGCACGCAGCGCCGCTTCGCCCGCGCCCTCGCCCGCCGTACGGATGATCGCGCCGAAGCCGTATTCCTCAAGCAGCGCCTGCGCCAGCGCGAACAGGCGGCCGCGTTCCGCCTCATCCTCGATCTTGCGGCTGACGCCGGCGTAGCGCACCGTGGGCAGCAGCACGCACAGCCGCCCCGGCAGCGTCAGGTTGCCCGTGATGCGCGGCCCCTTCGTCCCGCCCGGCTCCTTGGTCACCTGGCAGACGATCATCTGCCCCGAATGCAGCATTTTTTCGATCCTCGCCTGTTCGAGCTGCGCCCGAAGCTGCTGATCCCGGGTATCCAGGGAAATATCCCCCGCATAGAGAAAGGCGTTTTTGTTCAGCCCGATATCCACAAAGGCGGCGTTCATGCCCGGCAGTATGTTCTGCACGCGGCCGGCGTAGATATTGCCCGCCAGCTTCGCCCGCGCTCCGCGCTCAATGTACATTTCGCACAGGCGGCCGTTTTCCAGAACCGCCAGCCGCGTCTGATCCAGCACGCGCTCCAGCGCAATCTCCCGCTTCACGCTCACAGCTCCATCAGCGGGCGCAGCTCGCCCGCAGCGTCCTTCCCCAGCAGGCTCACGCGATGCACGCGCATTTCCGGCGCGTCCACGCCCGCCATTTCCGCCAGCGTGCGAACCAGCAGGTCGGCCTTCAGCGCGTCCTTTTCCGTGAGCATCAGCCGCGCGTGCAGGGTATTGCCCTCCGCCACTTCAAGCCGCAGCGCCAGCGGACGGATATTGATCTCCTTCTCGCCGGATTTCGTCTTTTTCATGGCCATTATCTGCGTACTATCCAGAAACGCCGGAATCTGATCAATGACCGCCTGCGCCCTGTCGCCGCCAAGCGTGATCCGATAATCCGAAGCCACGACCTGCGCCATGACGGAGGGATAGCGGTCATCCACCAGCTTTACCTCCAGCACCGGCAGATCCTCCGGCAGCGCGCGCCGCATGCCCGCCTCGCATTTTCCGCGCCCCATCGGCGCGGCGAGCCGCACGTCGATGATCTCATATTCGCTCGTCCAGCCCAGCGCCAGCGCCGAGCCAAACGCCATCAGCGGATGCGGGTTAAAGCCCTGCGAATAGAGCACCGGCAGCCCCGTGCGGTTGAGCGCCATGTGCAAAAAGCGCTGCAGATCCAGATGCGAGATAAAGCGCAGCCTGGATTTTTTCCCGAACCTGACCAGCATTCTCATGTGCATGCCCCCTCGTAGCGCTTCAGACCGCAGCCGACGCAGCCCTTTCGGCAATCCTGCGTACGCTCGCCGCGCGTCGCCTTTTCCCATTCGCGGCGCAGGAACGCCTTCGTCACGCCCGCGTCCAGATGATCCCACGGCAGCGTCTCGTCCAGCTCGCGCTCGCGCAGCGCGTAGAAGTCCGGATCCAGTCCGCATGCCTTAAACGCTTCCAGCCATGTATCGTATTTGAACTGATCCGACCAGCCGTCAAAGCGGCACCCATGCCGCCAGCCGTATTCCAGCGCATCCGCCAATCGACGGTCGCCGCGCGCGAATACCGCCTCGATATAGCTCAGATCGGGCGCATGATACTTGAAATCTACGCCCTTGATGCGGCGCAGCGCTTCCTTGAGCAGGTTCTGCCGCCGGATCACCGTTTCGCTGTCGAGCTGGCCGCACCACTGGAAGGGCGTGAAATTCTTCGGCACGAATACGGACGCGCTGACCGTGATGCGCAGCCCCGGCGCGCGCTGCTCCTTCGGCACGGCAAAGTAACACGCGCGTACCTTCTGCGCCAGATCCGCGATGCCCAGCACGTCCTCGTCGGTCTCCGTCGGCAGGCCGATCATGAAATACAGCTTCACTGCCGACCAGCCCTGCGAAAAGGCGTCGGACACGGAGCGCATCAGGTCCTCCTCGGTCACGCCCTTGTTGATGACGTCGCGCAGGCGCTGCGTGCCCGCCTCGGGCGCGAGCGTCAGCGCGGTCTTGCGCACCTTCTGCGTCTCCTTGAGCGTATCCGTCAGCACCGCGTCGATGCGCTGCGAAGGCAGCGAGATCTTCACGCGCCTTCTGGAAAATTCCTCCACCATCTGATGTGCCAGCGCCGGCAGGCAGGAATAATCGCCGCTGGAGAGACTCATCAGCGAAATCTCATCGTAGCCGGTGTTTTCCACCAGCGCGCGCGCCAGTGCCATCAGCCTGTCCATGCTCCGCTCGCGCACCGGCCGGTAGATCATGCCCGCCTGACAGAAGCGGCAGCCGCGCGTGCAGCCGCGGAAGATCTCCAGCATGATACGGTTGTGCACGATCTCGCCGTAGGGCACGATCAGCCTGTCCGGATAATCCGCGCCGTCGAGATCGCGCACCAGTGCCTTTTTCACGAGCGCCGGCGCGCCGCTGCCGGACTTGGGCGCAATTTCAGAAACCGTGCCGTCGTCATTGTAGCGCACGTCATACAGCGACGGTACATAAATACCCTCGATCTGGGCCGCGCGGCGCAAAAATTCATCGCGCGGCGCACCGCTTGCGCGCCAGTCGCGGTACAGGTCGATCAGCTCGCCCGTTTCGATCTCGCCGTCGCCCAGCGCGATCAGATCCACAAACGGCGCCAGCGGCTCTGGATTGAACGCACAGGGGCCTCCGCAGACGATAAAGGGATAGCCTTCGCCGCGCTCCTCGCGCCGAAGCGGGATGCCCGCCAGATCCAGCGATTCGAGGATATTGGTAAAGCTCATCTCATATTGCAGGGTAACGCCCAGCAGATCGAATTCGCGCACGGGCGTGCGGCTTTCGAGCGTGAACAGCGGGATGCCCGCGCTGCGCATCTCTGCGGCCATATCCACCCATGGCGTGAACGCGCGCTCGCACCATGTATCCTCGCGCCGATTGATGATATGATAAAGAATGCGCATGCCCAAATGCGACATGCCGACCTCGTAGGTATCCGGAAACAGGAACGCAAAGCGCACGTCCACCTTTTCCGGATCCTTCATCACGGCGCCATATTCGCCGCCGATGTACCTGACCGGCTTCTGTACCTTCAGAAGCAGATCCTCAATGCGATCGGAAAGCTCCACTGTAACCCTCCTCAGGGACATAAATATCTAGATTGACTTTATCACGAAATGCCGATCCGTTCAACCTGCAAATGTTAAGAATATAAAGCAGCTGGGCCGCAGCCCTCCCTTCGCCGAAGGCCGCGGCCCATCCCCTTCACTCGCCCTGCGCACGCTGGCGCAGCTGCCCCAGAATGCGCTTTTCCATGCGGGATACCTGCACCTGCGATACGCCCATGTCGCGTGCGATCTGCGTCTGCGTATGCGATTTGAAATAGCGGCGCACAATCAGCATGCGCTCCCTTGGCGTAAGATCCCGCAGAAGCGCCGAGAGCGTCAGCCGCTGATCCACCTTATCCGTATCGTCCCTGCCGAGCACGTCCATCAGCCGCGTCTCGCCATCGCCGCCCACCGGCTCGTTCAGCGAACGCACGCGCTGCCGCGCGCCGAGGGCCAGCAGCGCATCCTCGCCGCAAAGTCCGGTGGCGCGTTCGATGTCTGTAAGCGTCGGCTCCACGCCGTTCGCCTTCACGAACGCCTCGCGGCACTTTTCGACCTTCACGGCGTTATCGTGGATATTGCGCGAAATGTGCACCGGCCCCTCATCGCGCAGGAACCTGCGTACCTCGCCCATGATGACCGGCACGGCATAGGTGGAAAAGCGCACGCCAAACGACGGATCAAAGCGATCCACCGCCTTCATCAGACCCATGCAGCCGCAGCTGAACAGATCGTCGTATTCCGCGCCACGATCCCGAAAGCGCCGCGCCACATAATGCACCAGCGGCAGGTTTTCCCTCACCAGCGCATCCCGCGCCGCCGCATCGCCGCCGTGCGCGCGCCTGAGCAGATCGAGCGTTCCTTCGTAGTCCGGCGCGCTCAGGCGCGGCGCGCGAGCGCTTCCTCGCGCACGGGCAGCTGCTTAAGCAGGCGCACGGCCGTGCCCCTGCCGGGCGCGCTGCTGACCTCCACGCCGTCCATGAAGCTCTCCATCACGGTAAAGCCCATGCCGCTGCGCTCCTCGCCGTCCAGCGTGGTGAAAAAGGGTTCCCGCGCGCGGGCGACGTCCTCGATTCCGCAGCCGCGATCCACCACATCGATGGTCAGCAGCCCGTCCTCGCGCAGCTGCGCGCGCAGTCGCACATCGCCCGCGCCGCCGCGATAGCCGTGCACGATCGCGTTCGTTACCGCCTCGGAGACCGAGGTCTTCACGTCCGCCAGCAGCTCAATCGTCGGGTTCATGGGCAGGAGGAACGCGCTGATCACCATGCGCGCCAGCGCCTCGTTTTCGGGTCTGGCCGGAAAGACCAGGTTGATTTCGTTCATCGTCTGCATTTTTCTTCCTCCCTCACGCCATGCGATCCACGAGCTTATACACGCCGGACATCTGAAACAGCCTGTCTATGCGCTTATCCGCATTCTTCACCGAGACCCTGCCGCCCCTCCGCGTCATCTGCCGGTATCTTCCAATGACCAGCCCAATGCCGGAGCTGTCCATGAATTCAAGCCGCGACAGATCAAACACCAGATGCCGGATGCGCTTATCGGCAATCAGCTTATCCAGTTCGCCGCGAAGCCCGCTCGCCGAGCTGTGATCCAGCTCGCTCTGCAAATGCACCGTAAGTACGCCGCCGTCGATTTCATAATTAAGCATCGTTCAAATCCTCCTGCCGGTATAGATTCAACCCGCGCCGCGCGCATCCTGCCTCGAAGAAGCACGAATGCAGCGCGTTTTATGTCTTTCGTTCGACATGTCTAAAGCCGGGCGCAAGCGGGCATGCTGACGGCGGAGGATGAATACATGAAAAAGCATTTGAAATGGATCTTGCCCGCGCTGCTGGTCGCGGGCGTGGGCGCGCTGATATGGCTGCTGGATCTGCCGCACTGGAAGCGGCTCGACCTTGACCTGATCCAGAATCTGCCGGAAAGCACCGCCGTGTATGACTGCTATGGTGAGAAGACGACGGCGCTGGGCGCAGCGCGTCCGCGCGAGCACATAGCGCTCAGCCAACTGCCCGAGCATGTAAAAAACGCCTTTATCGCCGCGGAGGATCAGCGCTTTTACACGCACAGCGGCGTGGACGTAAAGCGCATGCTGGGCGCGCTGATAAACGACATTCGGGCGGGCAGCTTCGTGCAGGGCGCTTCCACCATCACGCAGCAGCTGATCAAGCTCACGCACCTGAGCAGCGAAAAGACCCTTTCCCGCAAGGCGCAGGAGATTGTGCTGGCGCGGCAGCTGGAACGCAGGCTAAGCAAGGATGAAATACTGGAGGCCTATCTGAACGCCGTCTATTTTGGAAACGGCGCGTTCGGCATCCAGAGCGCGGCGCAGGTCTATTTCGGCAAGGACGCCTCGGCGCTGACGGTGGCCGAAGGCGCGCTGCTGGCGGGCGTAATCAAGTCGCCATCAAAATACGCGCCGCACCTGCACCCCGAAAACGCGCTTCAGCGGCGCAATTATGTACTCTCAGCCATGGCGGAGATGGGCGCGCTCACGCAGGAGGCCGCCGCGCAGGCGAAGGCCGAGGGACTGACGCTGACCCAGGCGGAAAGCGGCGCGGACTACGGCTGGTTTGCAGATCTGGCGCTCAGCGAGGCGCAGCAGATTCTGAATCTGGATGCCGAGGAGATCATGTCCGGCGGCTATCATATCTATACCGGCTTTGACCCCGCCATGCAGGACGCGGCGGACGCGCTCTTTGAAAACGGCGCAAACTTCCCCGACCCCGCCGCCGACGGCACGCCCGTGCAGGCGGCACTGATCGCGCTCGACCCCGACAGCGGCGAAATACGCGCCGTGGTCGGCGGGCGTGAATACGCCGTGCAGCGCGGGCTCAACCGCGCGACGCAGTCGCGCCGCCAGCCCGGCTCGGCCATCAAGCCCGTTTCCACCTACGCCGCCGCCATCGACCGCTGCGGCTTTCTGCCCTCCTCCATGATCGAGGACGTGCAGCGCGAATTTGCCAATAAGTATATTCCCCGAAACGCGGGCGGCAAATATTACGGCACCGTCACGCTGCGCGAGGCGCTGTCGCGTTCGCTGAACGTCGCTACCGTGGATCTGGCGGATCTAATCGGCATCAACCGCGTGCGCAGCGCGATGGCGGGCTTCGGCATCGCGCCCGCCGCGCAGGATGTGAACCTTTCACTCGCGCTCGGCTCCATGACCTACGGCGTCGCGCCGTCGACGCTGTGCTCGGCCTACTGCGCCCTGGCCAACGGCGGCACGCGCGTTCAGGCGCACGCCGTACGGCGCATCACCGATCAAAACGGCAGATCGCTCTATCAGGCGCCGTCGTCCGCCGAGGCCGCCGTGTCTGCCGAAAGCGCATTTTTGCTGACGGACATGCTCAAGACCGCTGCCTCGAGCGGCAGTGCCCGCGCACTTTCCGCCTGCGGCCTGCCCGTGGCGGGCAAGACCGGCACCGTGGGCGAGGCGACCGGCGGCAACCGCGACATCTGGACGGCGGCATACACGCCTGACCTCGCCGTAACGGTGTGGATGGGCTTTGACGACCCCGACGCCGAGCACGTCATCGCGGATCATGCCGGCGGCAGCAGCTACCCTGCCGCACTGTGCGCCGCGCTGCTGAAGAAGCTCTCGCCGCTGTTGAGCGGTCGGGATTTTGGCGTGCCGGATACGCTGGAGGCCGTTAAAATAGACCGTGCGGCGCTGAGCGAGCGTCACGAGGTTCTGTTGGCCGCGCGCAGCACGCCGGATGAATATGTGCAGACGGAATACTTCCGCAGGGGACAGCTGCCCACGCAGATCTCCGACCTGTGGGATGCGCCCGAAGCCGTAGACGACCTGCAGCTATTGGACGTGGACGGCGCGATCGCGCTGAGCTTTACCGCCAAAGACGCCGGAACCGATTATCTGGTGCTGCGCAGGACGGGCACGCAGAGCGACATTGCCGCCGTGCTCAGCGCGGACGCGGGCGTGACGATCATCTGGGCGGATGACAGCGCCGATCCGGGCACAGAATACGCATACAGCATTCTGCCGCGCCACCACCTGCTGTATGAAAGCGGCACCGTGCTGACCGGCCGCGAAAGCGAGGCTGTGGAGTACCGCCCGAGCCTTGCGCGGCGCATTTTCGGCTGATGCGCGCTTCTTCCAGAAAGCGCCAGCCGCCGCCTGCATAATTTGCCCTGCACTGCGAACAATAGGAAGGCCTGACAAAATGCAGGCGTCAGGACAGAAACTTAGGAGTGATCCAATTATGAGAGCAACTGGCATTGTACGCAGAATAGATGAACTCGGCCGAGTGGTCATCCCCAAGGAGATCCGCCGCACTCTTCGTATCCGCGAAGGCGATCCACTCGAGATCTTCACCGATCACGACGGCGAGGTCGTGCTCAAAAAGTATTCGCCGATCGGCGAAATCGCCACCATCGCCAAGGACTATACTGACTCGCTCTACCGCACGCTGGGGCACATCACCCTCATCAGCGACCGTGACGCCGTGGTATCGGCCTCCGGTACGAACAAGCGGGATTATGTGGAAAAGGCGCTCAGCCCCGAGGTCGACCAGATCATGCAGTCGCGCCAGCTGCAAATGCTGAACCTGTCCTCGGGCGCAAAAATGCTGCCCGTTACCGGCGATGACCGCGCCGACGCCTATTCCGCACAGATCATCGCGCCGATCCTGGCCGATGGGGAGATCATCGGCTGCCTGATGCTGCTCAGCCGCGATTCCGGCGTGCAGATGAACGAGGTCGACCAGAAGGTTGCCGAGACCACCGCCAATATCGTCGGACGGCAGATGGAACAGTAAATTTGCTTGCGCCGCGCCCTGCGCCTGTGCTACAATAAGCCATACGATCAATATGATAATGGATGTGAACGGCATGGGCAATATTTGGGTGATCGGCGCTGGTCTGCGCGAGGGTGAGCTCACCCTGGAAGCCGCTCAGGCGCTGAAGTCGGGCGGCAAAATCCTCCTGCACACGCGGCATATCGGCTGCGCGGATTATCTGGAGCGCTGCAATATCGCGTTTGAATCGCTGGACGAGCTCTATGATGAATGCGAGGACTTTGACGAGCACGCCGCGCGTGCGGCGGAGGCGGTCGCGCATGCGGCGGAGGACGGCGACGTGGTCTATGTGGTGTACGATGTGCGCGACCGCAGCGTGCAGCGCCTCATGGCCTCGGGTGTAAAGTGCCGCATTACGGCAGGGCCGCCCGTGGAGGGCGCGCTGTTTGGCATGCTGGAAGGTGGCACGCGCCTGCTGGAGGCATCGGACTGGGAGAGCTTTCATCTCTCGCCGATGGAAAACGCGCTGATCCGCGAGATCAACAGCCGCGCGCTGGCCTCCGAGGTCAAGCTCCGGCTGATGGAATGCTACAACGATGAGGCGCGGATATACCTGCTCAGCGGCAACGGAAGCATCGCGAAGCTCCCGCTGTACGACCTTGACCGCGCCAGGGGCTACGATCACCGCAGCTGCGCGCTGATCCCCGCCGAGCGCGAGCTGACGCGCCTGCAGCACTACGGCTTTGACGAGCTGGTAACGGTGATGCGCATACTGCAGGGGCCGGGCGGCTGTCCCTGGGACAAAAAGCAGACCCACGAATCGCTGCGCCCCTTTATGCTGGAGGAGGCCTACGAGGCGATTGACGCCATCGACGCAGGCGATGAAATGCACCTGTGCGAGGAGCTGGGCGATATATTGATGCAGGTCGTAATGCACGCGGAGATCGCGCGCAGGCACGGCGAATTCGAGATCGGCGACGTGACCGGCGCGATCTGCGAAAAAATGATCAAGCGCCACACGCACATCTTCGGCGGCGACAGCGCGGCGGATCCGGAGGCGGTGCTCGACCTGTGGGCGCGCAACAAGATGAAGGAACGCGGACAGCACAGCTATGCCGAAGCGCTATCGGATATTCCGCGCAGCCTGCCCGCGACGATGCGCGCCGCCAAGATTTCGGACAGAGCAGGCCGCGCGGGCGTGTGCGCCAAAGACGCTTCGGCGCTTCTTAAGGACGTGCAGGACAAGGCCGCCGCCTTAAGCGATGCGCCGGACAGCGAGGAAAGATTCGGCGAATTGCTCTTTAGCGTCTGCGCGCTGGCGCGGAAAATGCGCGTTGATCCGGAGATTGCGCTCAACGGCGCGTCCGACCGCTTTGCCTCACGTTTTGCCGCGCTCGAGAAGGCGCTTGCCGCCGAGGGCATCGCGCTGCCCGTCGGGCCTGAAACCGGCCATCAATATTGGCTGGACGTTAAATTGTGAGAAAATACATTCCCCTGGCAGGAATTGTCAGGCATATATCGAATTACCAACCTTGTGTTTTTTTCGAATGTCCGAATGGTCATCTCATATCAGGAATGGAGGAACTACCATGAATAAGGCTACTCTGATCGCAAAAATTGCTGAGCAGACCGATCTGAACCGCAAGCAGGCGGAAAACGCGCTGAATGCTTTTATCGATGTCGTTACCGAAGCGCTCAAGGAAGGCGATAAGGTTCAGCTGATGGGCTTTGGCACCTTCGAGGTCAAGGAACGCGCCGCGCGCACCGGCCGCAAGCCGTCCACCGGTGAGACCATCGAAATCCCCGCCAAGAAGATCCCCGGCTTCAAGGCTGGCAAGGGTCTGAAGGATCAGTTCTGATTCGGTATAAAATAGGCATGAGGACTGCTTGTATGGGCAGTCCTCATGCTTGTCAAAAGCGCTTTTGACAAGCATGGTGGACGGGGAAGCACGCTCCCCCGCCACTGCCACCCTGCCCACCGTACACGCCGCTGGGCACGATTGGAAGCTCGATAGGGTTTTTCGACAGAATGAGGGCCGCTTGTATGGGCAGTCCTTTTTTAGGATAACTGATGAATAACGAGGTTGAATATGAGCAGAAAAGCCATGGAAGCCAAAAAGCCGGTCGTACGCGAGCAGATCACCTCTATCCGGCTGGACAAATTCCTTAAAATATCGCGCATCATCAAGCGCCGCAGCGTCGCAAACGACGCCTGCTCCACCGGCCATGTCAGCGTCAACGGCAAGGAAGCCAAGCCGGGCACCGACGTGCGCGTGGGCGACGTGCTGGGCATTCGCTTTGGCGAGCAGTACCACGAATACGAAATTCTGTCCATTGCGGAGCACGCCGCCAAGCAGGATGCGGACAGCCTGTACCGCGCAAAATCATGATCGCGCGCTGCGTGCTGCTGGCTGCGGGGCGCGGCGAACGCTCCGGGCTTGAAAAGAATAAGATCCTGTTTCGCTGGCAGGGGCGCAGCGTGCTGGCGCGCTGTCTGGATGCGCTGACCGCTGCAAACGCTTTCGACGGCATCTATCTGGTGATTTCTCCCAATGAGCGCGGCGAGATCGCGCGCCTGCTGGCGGCGGAAGGGCCCTTTCCGCTGCTGCGCGCAGTAGTGGACGGCGGCGCGACCCGGCGCGAAAGCGCCTGGAACGGGCTGTGCGCACTGCCGGAGGATACGGATCTGGTTTCGATCCACGATGCGGCGCGTCCGTTCGTGACGCCGGATGTGATTCGCGCCACGCTTTCGGACGCCGAGGCCTGCGGCAGCGGCGTGATCTCCACGCCCGTGGTGGATACCATCAAGCGGCTCGACCCGCTTACCGGCGCCGTCTCCACCCCCGACCGCGCACTACTGCGCGCGGTGCAGACGCCGCAGAGCTTTGATTATTCCAGGCTGATGGCCGCGCACCGGCGCGCACAGCAGGAGGCGATGAACGTGACCGACGACGCAATGATCTATGAAGCCGCCTACGGCTCCGTACACCTTTCGCAGGCCCCGGGGGCGCAGCAGAACATCAAGCTCACCACGCCCGAGGATTTCAGGCGGCTCGGCGCGCAGCCGGAATTCCGCATCGGCTCCGGATACGATGCGCACCGGCTCGCCGCCGGCCGAAGGCTGATCCTCTGCGGCGTAGAGGTCAGTCACGATCGAGGACTCGACGGCCATTCCGACGCGGACGTGGCGGTGCATGCGCTGATGGACGCGCTGCTGGGCGCGATCGGCGCGGGCGACATCGGCCAGCATTTTCCGGACAGCGACCCCGCCTATCGCGGCATCTGCTCGATGCGGCTGCTGGAGCATGTAACGGCGCTGCTGCATGCGCGCGGCTGGCGCGCGGTCAACGCGGATATTACCATCGTGGCGCAAAAGCCGAAGCTCGCCCCCTACATACCTGCGATGCGCCAGAGCATTGCCCGCGTGCTGGGCGTACCCGAGGATTGCGCCAGCGTGAAGGCCACCACCACCGAGCGCATGGGCTTTGAGGGCGAAGAGCTGGGCATATCCGCGCAGGCAACGGCGCTGCTGACCCGCGAGGTGGGCATATGACCGGCGCAGGCGCGGTTCAAGGTCATGCGGCAAATGAAATGGAAAAATATGGATGTTTTGTAACTTTTTCCCAGAAACGGGCGATTTTCGTCCGTTTCTGTTTTTTACCTCTTGCAAAATGCAGAATCGTCGATTATAATAGTCAAAGATGGTCAAAGAAAGAGGGCGATGACAATGGCTCAACTAAGCGATACCATCGAACGATTTATCAAGGAACTGATGAGCGAGGACGCGCATGTGGATCTGCGGCGCAACGAACTGGCGCAGCACTTTGGCTGTGCGCCGTCGCAGATTAACTATGTGCTGGCCACGCGCTTTTCGGTAGACCACGGCTATCTGATCGAATCGCGGCGCGGCGGCGGCGGCTATGTGCGCATCGTGCGCATGCACCCGCGCAAGGGCGACCTGCTGCTGGATCAGCTGCTCAAGCGCGTGGGCAGCTCCATAGATGAAGAAACGGCGAACGCCATCATCCAGCAGCTGCAGGAGGGCGAGCTGCTGACGCGGCGCGAAGCAGCGTTGATGCGCGCGGCCACATCCAGAACGGCGCTGGGGCTGCCGGTAAGCGGCAAGGACGTGTTGCGCGCCGCCGTATTCAGGAATATGCTCATACAGGTGTTCAAAAACGCCGAAGGAGGAATGCAAAAATGATGTGTGAAGAATGCGGCGTGAATCCGGCCATGTTCCACTTCGTCGCCATATACAATGGCGAAAAGACGGAGCGGAATCTCTGCCCGGACTGCATGGCGAAATATAAAAAGGAGCTGCCCGGCTTTGATGTTCAGAATCTGGCGGGCATACTGAATAACCTGATCGAAGGCAAGCGTTCCTCCGGGCGTGAAGAGCTCGATCCCGAAACGGCGGCGATTACCTGCGAGCAGTGCGGCATGACCTACGGCGAATTCAAAAAGGGCGGCATGGTGGGCTGTGCGGCCTGCTACGACGCCTTCCGCGAGCCGATGACGGCGCTGCTGCAGCGCATCCACGGCAACACGCAGCATGCGGGACGCATCCCCGGCGGCGTGCACAGCGGCGTATCCATCCGCATGAACATCGACCGGCTGCGCCAGCAGCTCAAAAAGGCGGTGGAAGCGGAGGAATACGAACAGGCCGCCAAGTATCGCGATGCGATCCGCGCGCTCACCAGCCAGCTCGAGCAGCGCGAAAAGAGCATCCACGTCGGCCCGCCAGAGCGAATCGACGAGCGGAAGGGAGGCGGCTTCGATGCGTGATTATGTGTGCGCACCGGATCAGGATGTGGTTATCTCCAGCCGCGTGCGCCTTTCGCGAAACTACGACGACCTGCCTTTCTCCCCCAAGCTCACCCGCGAATATGCGGATGAGGTGATCGACCGCACGGCAAGGGCGGTCTTTGCCAGCCCACATGGCGCATCGTTTATGCTGCTGCGCATGGCGGATCTTGAGGAGGACGCGCGCAACCGCCTGGTCGAGCACCATCTGATCAGCTACGACCTGCTGAAATACGCCTCGCGCTCGGCTGCGATGGTATCCTCTGCGGGCACGGTCTCCGTGATGCTCAACGAAGAGGATCATGTGCGCTTTCAGGGGCTGCTGCCCGGGCTTCAGCTCGAGCGCAGCGCGGAAATGGCGCTGAAGCTGGATGAAAGAGTGGGCGATGAATTCCCCTTCGCCTTTGATTCGCAGTGGGGCTTTTTAACGGCATGCCCCGCCAATACGGGCACTGGACTGCGCGCCTGCGTGATACTGCACCTGCCGGGTCTGTCCGGCGCCGGACAGATGGGCGCGGTGATGCAGTCGGTGGCGAAGCTGGGGCTGAACATCCGCGGCATGTACGGCAACGGCTCGGATGTACAGGGGCACCTGTATCAGCTTTCGAACGTCGCTACCCTCGGCCGCAGTGAGGAGGACGTGGTGCGCTCGCTGGCCGTCGCCACGGAAGAAATTGTCGGGCATGAACGCGTGATGCGCGAGAATGCTGAAAAGAAGGACATGCTTCAGCTGCAGGATACCCTGCTGCGCTCCTGGGGCGAAACCATGCAGGCGCGGCTGATGAGCACGAAGGAATTTATGAAGCGGTATTCGGATATCCGCTATGCCGCGAGCCTGGGCTACCTGCATCTGCCCGTACCGGCGCTGGATCTGCTGATGATGGATCTGCAGCCGGGCTCGCTGGGGGTACGCGCCGGGCGGCTGATCGGCGAACGCGAGGCCGAGATCCTGCGCGCGAACACGCTGCGTGAGGAACTGGGGGCGCTATCTGCCGGAAACTGAATTGGAACCTTTCTTGGAGGAATATCTATGGCATTTTTTGCAAAATTTACCGAACGCGGGCAGCGGGCGCTGCTTGCGGCACAGAATGAGGCCGCAAAGCTGGGCCGTACCTATGTCGGCACGGAGCATCTGCTGCTGGGCGTGCTGGCGGATCCCGGCGCGGCGTCCGCCGTGCTCAAGGGCGTGACGCTGGACGGCGCGCGCGATGAAATAGTCGGCATCCTCGGCCGCGGCGACGGCAATATTGAGGGTAAGCAGATGGTCTATACCCCGCGCACCAAAAAGGTGATCGAGCAGAGCGTGCGCGAGGCGCGCGACCTGAAGCAGAATTCCGTAAGCGTAGAGCATCTGCTGCTGGCGCTGATGCGCGAGCGGGAGGGCGTGGCCGCGCATGTGCTGATCAAAATGGGACTGGATCTGAGCAGGGCGCGCGAGGAGCTGCTGAGCATACTGTCCGGCACGGATGACGCCGGCAGCGACGAAGAAGCACAAGATACGCCGGTGCTGAACCAGTTTTCCCGTGATCTGACCGCCGCTGCGCGCAGCGGCGAGCTGGATCCGGTGATCGGGCGCGACCGCGAAACCGAGCGCGTGCTCCAGATCCTGTCGCGCAGGCGCAAGAATAACCCCGTGCTCATCGGCGAACCGGGCGTGGGCAAATCTGCAATCGTCGAGGGTCTCGCCCAGCGCATTGTGGAGGAAAACGTGCCGGATCTGATCCGCGGCAAGCGCGTGGTCTCGCTGGATCTGGCGGCAATGCTCGCGGGCGCGAAGTATCGCGGCGAATTTGAGGAGCGCCTGAAGAACGCCATGGCGGAAATCCGCAAGGTGGGCAACATCATACTGTTCATCGACGAGCTGCACACCATCGTGGGCGCAGGCGCGTCCGAGGGCGCGATCGACGCCGCGAACATTCTGAAGCCCATGCTGGCGCGCGGCGAAATCCAGTGCATCGGCGCAACCACGCTGGGCGAATACCACAAGCACATCGAAAAGGACGGCGCGCTGGAGCGCCGCTTCCAGCCGGTACAGGTGGGTGAGCCGACGAAGGAGGAATCCGTTGCCATTCTGGAGGGTCTGCGCGACCGCTACGAAGCGCACCATCATGTGCACATCACCGACGACGCGCTGCGCGCCGCAGTCTACCTTTCCGACCGCTATATTTCCGACCGGAGTCTGCCGGACAAGGCCATCGACCTGATCGACGAGGCCGCCTCGCGCGTGCGGCTTCAGGCGTTTACCGCGCCGCCGGATATGAAGCAGCAGCAGGCGATGCTGGCCGCGCTGAACAAGGAAACGGATGAGGCCGTCGCAAACGAGGACTTTGAGACCGCCGCGCACCTGCGCGACCGCAAAAAGGAGCTGCAGAATGAAATGCAGCTCAAGCGCGAAGCGTGGCAGCAGCAGCTGGACAGCAAGCTGGAAACCGTAGGCGAAGAGGAAGTGGCGCAGATCGTGGCCAGCTGGACGGGCGTACCGGTCAGCAAGCTGACCGAGGATGAAGCGCAGCGCCTGATCCACCTGGAGGATACGCTGCACAAGCGCGTCGTAGGTCAGGACGAAGCCGTGAAGGCCGTCTCCCGCGCCGTGCGCCGCGCGCGCGCCGGACTGAAGGATCCGAACCGGCCGATCGGCTCGTTCATCTTCCTGGGCCCCACAGGCGTGGGCAAGACTGAGCTTTGCAAGGCGCTGGGCGAGGCGCTCTTCGGCGACGAGGGCAGTCTGATCCGCATCGATATGAGCGAATATATGGAGAAGCACTCCGTTTCGCGCATGATCGGCTCGCCGCCCGGCTATGTCGGCCACGAGGAAGGCGGCCAGCTGACCGAAAAGGTGCGCCGCAAGCCCTATGCGGTCATACTGTTCGACGAGGTGGAAAAGGCGCATCCGGACGTGTTCAACGTGCTGCTCCAGATTCTGGAGGACGGCCGCCTGACCGACGGTCAGGGGCGCGTGGTGGATTTCAAGAACACCGTGATCGTGATGACCAGCAACGCCGGCGCGCATACCATCAAGAGGCAGCGCTCGCTGGGCTTCGGCGGCAGTGAGAACGCCGAAAAGGGCTATGAGAACATGCGCGAGAATATCATGGGCGAGGTACAGAAAATCTTCCGCCCCGAATTCCTGAACCGCGTAGATGAGATCATCGTGTTCCACGCGCTCACCGAGGATGAGATCGACGAGATCGCGCGGCTGCTGCTGGATCAGGTGTGCGCGCGCCTGCGCGACCGCGGCATCGAGCTCAGCGTCGAGCCTGATGCGCTCAAGCTCATCTCCAAGGCTGGCTACGACCTGAAATACGGCGCGCGTCCGCTGCGCAGAGCCATTCAGCGCATGGTGGAGGACGCGCTCAGCGAGGAGATTCTGCTGGGACATGTGCGTCTTGGCGACCATGTGGAGGCCTATGCGGCAGAGAATGAGCTGCGCTTCCGCACTGCCGGCCGCATGCTGCCTGAGGCCAGCCCCGAGCCGGAAAAGCTGCCGCAGCGCTGAATTGATTCTGGCAAGACAAAGTACAGTTGAAAACAGATGACCTGCCGAGGCAGCGTATAAATGTGCTGCCTCGGTTCTTCTGCCTCTTCGGCTCATTGAAAAGAAGC
>CAKUOX010000007.1 GCA_934670175.1 uncultured Clostridia bacterium
CGGAACTTTGCTTCGCAAAGTCTCCGGTGCGTATTATGTATGCGCCCTCATTTGCAGCCCGCGTTTCCTTGCCTTGCAGGGCTTCTCAGCGTCTGGCAGTCTGTTGACTTTGTCAACATCCTGTGCGGCGCACACGTCGCTTTTTATCGATATGCGCGCGCTGTTTCTGCTTATTTATGACCGTATGAACAATTTTTTGTCTTCGCACTTGACAGGTATATGCGCTTCGTGATATAATAATTTTGAAAGCGTGGAAAACGTTTTCCAAATCGATCCGTGCTTTGCATTCTCAAACGCTCTGGGGATGTAAGAATAAAGCAGAAAATAAGGAGGAAATCCACTATGAAGCGTATCATGACTCTGGTACTGGCGATCGTAATGCTCTTTGCCGTTTGCGCGTGCGCGTCCGCTGAGGGCGGCTACACCATCGGCTACAGCCTCAAGACCATCACCAACGATGACTTCCAGCTGGCGCTCTACAATGCCGTGAAGGAAGCTGTCGAGGCCTCCGGCAATACCTTCGTTGACGCGATCGCCGAATCTCAGACCGGCGTTGCCACCCAGGTCACCCAGATCGAAGACCTGATCAACTCCGGCGTGGATGCGCTGATCCTGAACCCCATGGATTCCAATGCCTGCATCACCGTTATGGAAAAGGCGAAGGAAGCGGGCATCCCGGTCGTGCTGGTCGATCAGGGCATCGAAGCCGGCCACGAGGATCTGTACATCACCTTCATCTCCACCGATAACTTTGCTGCTGCGAAGGTCGCCGGCGAATTCATGGTCGAGCGTCTGGGCGGCGAAGGCAAGGTCATCATCGTGCGCGGCGCGAACGGCTCCTCTGCGGGCGATGACCGTGCGGACGGCTTCAAGGCCGGTCTGGAAGGCTCCAACGTTGTGGTTGCCAACGAGCAGCCCGGCGACTGGACGGTTGACGTTGCGATGCAGGCTACCGAGAACATGCTCCAGGCTGACCCCGACATCAACGGCATCTTCTGCTGCTCCGACAACATGATCGCGGGCATCCTGCAGGCGCTTGACAACAACGACATCGACGTGGCCGACCTGTGCTTCGTGTCCTTCGACGGCGCGAAGTCCGGCGTGGACTTCATTGCCGATGGCAAGCTGACCGGCACCATGGCGCAGTTCCCCTCCAAGATCGGCGCTCAGGCAGTTGAAGTGCTGCTGTCCGTGCTCAACGGCGAAAAGACCGCTGAGGATTACGAGTCCTTCATCGACGCCGGCACCACCGTGTACAACGCGGATGATCTGGACGGCGCGTATGCGACCGCGTTCTAATTCTCAAGGGGAAACAGGCGAGACCTTTGTTTCGGGATGAACGGTTCTGAAACAGGCGCACAATCCGTGCCCGGACGGGAAGAGCTCCTGTCCGGGCACGCTGGTAAAGTGAGGTAAGCGCGAAGTGCAGTTTTTCAAGAAGTATCAAAAGGCGCTGATAACGGCGGTGCTGGGCGTGGCGCTGTTTTTGCTGGGCGGTTCGCTGGTGCCGAATTTCCTGAAGGCGGGCAATTTGCTGAACGTGGTTCGGCAGAGCTCCGTCATCGCGATCGCGGCGGTCGGCATGTCTCAGGTGATCGTCATCAAGGGCATCGACCTGTCCGTCGGCGGCAATATTTCCTTCTGCGGCATGGTGGTCGGCATTCTCTTTGCCAACGGCGTATCCGTGCCGGTGGCCATCATTGCAGCCATTGCGACCGGTCTGCTGCTGGGTCTGATCTCCGGTTCGCTGGTGGCGTTCCTGAATGTGCCCGCGTTCGTTTCCACGCTGGTCATCGGCCAGATCACGCAGGGCGCGGCCTATCTCTTTAACAACGGCAATTCCTTCGGCAACTTTCCGGCGGGCTTCAAAGCCATCGGCAATTCCACGCTGCTTGGCATACCCTATTCGGATCTGCTGATGCTGATATTTGTGGCGCTGGGCGTGATCATTACCACGCGGCTGCCCATCGGCGCGCACATCTACGGCCTGGGCGGCAACGAGCAGGTGCTGGTGAACGCGGGCATCCGCGTCAGCCGCATCAAGCTGTTCGTGTTCATGTTTTCCGGCTTCTGCGCGGCCTGCGCGGGCGTGCTGCTGGCGGCGCAGCTGACCACGGCGCATCCCACCCAGGGCGACAACTACCAGACCGACGCCATCGCCGCCTGCGTTATCGGCGGCATCAACATGGCCGGCGGCGAGGGCAAGGTGTGGCTGACGATGATCGGCTCGCTGATCATCGGCTCGGTGCGCAACGTGTTGAATCTGCTGCATGTGTCGGTTTACCTCCAGAACATTATCGTGGGCATCATCATCATCGCCGTGGTCGCGCTGAGCATGCTGATGAAGGCGCGCCGCGATGAAAAGACTTCCCAGTTCGCAGCAGCTGCGGAAATGGAAATGCACTGAGGAGGGCGCGAACATGGAAAACAGCAAGAAATTTACAAGGTTCGCCAAGGAACACGGCGTCATTCTGGAATATGCCATCCTCTTCATCATTGCCTGCTTCGTGGTGCCGAGCTTCTTCTCCGTATCCGCAATTTTCACCGTCATCAAGCAGGCCGCCGTGCCCTGCGTGGCCTGTATGGGCATGATGCTGGTGCTCACCACCGGCGGCATCGATTTGTCGCTGGCCAACACCGTGGGTCTGTGCTCCGTGGTGCTGGGCGTGCTGACGGTGCTGTGCGGCTGGCCGGCCTGGGCGGCGATCATTATCACGCTGCTGACCGGCGCTGCGGTCGGCCTGATGAACGGCTGCATCATTCAGTTCCTGAGGGTGCCCGCGTTCATTGCCACGCTGGGCTCCGGCTATGTGATCTACGGCCTGGCACAGATCATCGGCAAGGGCGAGCAGTTCAATCAGCTGCCCGCGGATCTGAAGGCGTTTGGCACGACCAAGGTGTTCGATTTCATCTATCAGGCGCTGCCGGAGGGCGCGCAGGATGTTCAGGTGCTCAAATCCTTCCTGCGCCTGCCCAGCTATGTGTGGATATCCCTCATCATTGTGCTGTTGATGTTCTTCGTGCGCCATAAGACGGTGTACGGCCGCAACCTTTCGGCCTTCGGCTTCAACGCCAAGACCGCGCGGCTCTCCGGCATTCGCACGGCGTGGCTGCATGTGGAAACCTACATGTTCTGCTCGGTGCTGGTGGCTATGGCGTCGGTACTGCTGTCCATTCGCGCGGGCTGCTGCCAGTCGAACCTGGGCGGCCTGAACTATACCTTCGATATCGTCACTGCGGCGGTCGTGGCGGGCACGAGCCTGTACGGCGGCGTATCCAGCGTCGTCAACTGCGTATTCGGCGTGTTCATCACCAAGACGCTGGAGGTCTCCATCAACATGCTGAAGGTCAACTATTACCTGTTCAAGCCCTGCCTGGGTCTGGTAATTCTGATCGCCATCGTGCTGGAAGCCTACAAGAACCGCAAACTGTGATAGAAAGCGAGGGGCAGAGGCATGAATAAGAAAACCATTCTGGAAATGAAGGGCATCACGAAGTATATTTTCGATGCCTACGGAAACGCTCTTCGCAATGCCACCGTCAAAATTCTGGACGGCGTGAACTTTGACCTGCGCGAGGGAGAGGTTCACATTCTGGTGGGCGAAAACGGCGCGGGCAAATCCACGCTGATGAAGATTCTGGGCGGCATACTGCCGCCGGACGAGGGCGAGATCCTGCTTGACGGCAAGCCCGTACATCCGAAGAACGCGCGCGAGGCGATGGAGCTGGGCATCGGCTTCATCCATCAGGAATTGAACCTGTGCAATAACCTGACTGTGGCGCAGAACATCTTTATCGGCCGCGAAAAGAAGGGCAGGCTGCTGATGGACAATCGCGGCATGATCCGCGAGGCGCACCGCATGCTGCAGGAGCTCGGCATCGACATCGACCCGCGCGTGCAGGTATCCAAGCTGTCCACTGCGCAGCAGCAGGTGGTCGAGATCGTGAAGGTGCTCAGCTACAATTGCCGCATCATCATCATGGACGAGCCGACCTCATCGCTGACGAAGAAGGAGATTGACTTCCTGTTCGGCCTGATCGCCAAGCTGCGCAGCGAGGGCGTATCCATCATCTATATTTCGCATCGTACCGAGGAATTCGAGCAGGTGGGCGACCGCCTGAGCGTGCTGCGCGACGGCACCTATATCGGCACGCTGGAGCGCGACGAATTTGAAATCGGCCGCATCGTGAAGATGATGGTCGGCCGCACGCTGGGCGAAATGTATGAAAACACGCATGTGCCCGGAAGCGAGGTTGCGCTGGAAGTGAAGAACATGCGCCTGGAGCCGCATACCTCGCCGGTTAATATCCAGATTCGCAAGGGCGAGATCGTGGGCATGGGCGGCCTGGTGGGCGCGGGCAGAACCGAGCTGGCCAAGTCGATCTACGGCGCGCGCAAGAGCTACGGCGGCGAGGTGTATTACTACGGCAAGCGCGTGCATGCGCTTGATCCGCAGAAGTGGCTGCGCGACGGCCTGATCTACCTGACGGAGGACCGCAAGGACGAGGGCCTGATCCTGGATATGGGCATCGCCGAAAACATCACGCTGGCCAACCTCTGGCGCATGTTCAAAAACGGCGTGATCAGCGCCAAGGCCGAGCATGCCGCGTCGGAGGATGTGGTGAAGGAGCTGAACATCGTCTGCAAGAATAAGACGCAGCCGGTGAAAACGCTTTCCGGCGGCAATCAGCAGAAGGTCGTGCTGGGTAAGTGCCTGATTACAAAGCCGCGCGTGCTGATTCTGGACGAGCCGACCCGCGGCATCGACGTGGGCGCGAAGCGCGAGATATACCACATCATCGACCGCATTGCCTCCGAGGGCGTGGCCGTGATGATGATCTCCAGCGATATGCCGGAGCTGATCGGCATGTCCGACCGCGTATACGTCATGAAGGACGGCGCGGTGGTGGCCGAGATCAAGGATAAGCAGGATATGGATCAGGAAAAGATCCTGTCCTATACCATCGGCCAGAAATAAGGGGCCGGATGCTTGTTGACCAGCTGGCGGCAAGCGTGTATAATTAAACCAGTGGGGCGGCGGAGGGGGCCTTCCGCCGCCTCAGACCACTGACAAACCCCGCAACCGCAGAGATTTCCTGAACAACTTCTGATGAAGTTGAAATCCCTGCTTGCTTCGTCAACGTGGGCTACAAAATCGGTTACATACGCCCGAGTATGCGCCCTCATTTGCAGCCCACGTTTCCTTGCCTTGCGAGGTTTTTCCGCGTCTGGCAGTCTGTTGACTTTGTTAACATTCGAGGCGGCGGAGGGGGCCTTCCGCCGCCTTGATGTAGTTACAGTGAATTATGAGTGGAGGGTGATTTGTCTATGAAGATTCAGTCCGTATTCGATCCGGCGTTCGCACGCTACGGCAAGGTGCTCAAGGGCTTCGATCTGGAGGCGCTGAAGGCGGCGCTGATGAAAACCGAATGCCCCGCGGGCGGCACGGCCTACGTCGCTTCTGATCCGGAGCTGGAAAAGCTGCCCGTGTTTGAGACCTTCAGCGCGCAGGTCTACGGCGGCATGCCTGTGCAGATCGGCTATTGCAACGGCGAGAATTACAAGCTCAACTGCCTGGAATATCACCGCGACAGCGAGGTCAACCTGCCCGTCGGCAGCGATATGATCCTGCTTCTGGGTCTGGAAAGCGACATTGATTTCGAGAATTATGAATACGATACCGCGAAGGTCGAGGCCTTCCGCGTGCCCGAGGGCACGCTCGTGGAGGTCTATGGCACCAGCCTGCACTATGCGCCGGTCGGCAAGGCGTTCCGCAGTCTGGTCGTGCTGCCGCGCGGCACCAACACGGCGCTCAAATTCAAGCCTGAAATGGCGGGCGATGCGCGCCTGCTGACCGCTACGAATAAGTGGCTGCTGGCACACGCGGAATCCAACGAGGCCAAAAACGGCGCCATGGCCTGCCTCAAGGGCGAAAATTGGAAGATCGAGCTCTGAACGGCATGCTCCATAACTGAATAACATCCTGAGCCCGACCGTTTTCCAAAAAATGGAACGGTCGGGCTTTGGTATAGCCGGCGCGGCTGCGCCAACACATGCCAGAAATGTCAGTTTCTTGTTGCTTTTCCCCGCTTGTATGTCATATGCTTTTCCGATATAATATATAATAGAATGATATGTACATGAGAGATCGGGTGGATACATTGGCGAAGATCATTGCGGTTGCAAATCAGAAGGGCGGCGTTGGGAAGACCACCACGGCCGTGAACCTGTCGGCATGCCTGGCGGACAAGGGCAAGCGCGTGCTGCTGGCGGATATGGATCCGCAGGGCAACGCTACCAGCGGGCTGGGCAAGGCGGACGCGGAGGGTAATACGATATACGACGTGCTGCTTGGCGAAGCTGCGGCGGCGGACGCGGTGCTGCCCACGGGCTACGGCACGCTGGATTTACTGCCAACCGCCATTGAGCTGGCGGGCGCGGAGATCGAGCTGGTGGGCATGGACGACCGCGAGACACTGCTGCGCCGCGCGCTGGAGCCGCTGCGCGCGCGCTACGATTATATTCTGATCGACTGCCCGCCGTCGCTGAGCCTTTTGACCATCAACGCGCTCACAGCTGCGGACAGCGTGCTGATCCCCATTCAGTGCGAGTATTACGCGCTCGAGGGACTTGGCCAGCTGATGAACACGGTCAAGCTCATGCGCCGCAAGCTGAACCCCGACCTGAGCATCGAAGGCATATTGCTCACGATGTTCGATGCGCGCACGAACCTCTGCGCGCAGGTGGTTCAGGAGGTGCGCGCGCATTTTCCGGACGAGGTGTTTGAAACCATGATTCCCCGAAATATCCGCCTGAGCGAAGCGCCCAGCTACGGCAGACCCATCCATCTCTACGATGCGCGCTGCATCGGCGCGAGAGCCTACGGCGAGCTGGCGGATGAACTGATCCATAGGAGCGAGGTGTAAATATGGCGAAGAAAGTGCAGCGCGGCCTGGGCAGGGGTCTGGGCGCGCTTTTGGGCGAGGATGTGGTGGCAGCGGCGCCTGCGGCCGCTCCGGAGGCGGAGCCGGCGCGCGCGGCCGACGAGGTGCGCATGCTTCCGATCCGCATGGTGGATCCCAATCGGGATCAGCCACGCCGCAGCTTTGACGAGGATGCGCTGAAGGAGCTTGCAGCGTCCATTGCCGCTGTGGGCGTGATCCAGCCAATCATCGTGTGCCCCACGGGCGAGCGCTATCAGATCATCGCGGGCGAGCGCCGCTATCGCGCCAGCCGCATGGCGGGTCTGGATGAAATTCCGGCCATCGTGCGCGATTGGGATCATCAGCGCCGTTTGGAAGCCGCGCTGATTGAAAACCTGCAGCGCAACGACCTGAACGCCATTGAGGAGGCGCAGGGCGTGCGCAATTTGATGGATGAGAGCGGCCTGACGCAGGAAAAGGTGGCGGAGCGGCTGGGAAAGAGCCGCTCGGCAGTGGCGAACCTGCTGCGCCTGCTCAATCTGGAGGCGAGCGTACAGCAGCTGGTGGTGGACGGCAAGCTCTCCGCTGGACACGCGCGCGCGCTGGCGGGTGTGGAGGATCGCAGGCGGCAGGTGCAGCTGGCGAACCTTACCGTGCAGCAGGGCTGGTCGGTGCGCCAGCTGGAGCGCATCTGCGCGCAGCCGGTAAACGAGCGCCCGCAAAAGCCCGCGGCGGTGCGGGATCAGCAGTTCAGCCAGCTTGAGGGCATGGCGCGCGAGCTGTTCGGCACCCGTGCGCGGCTCGAGGGCAGCCACGACAGCGGCCGGCTGACGCTCTACTATTACAGCCAGGACGATCTGCAGCGCATTTGGGATGTGCTGGAGATGGCGAAGGAGGGCTGAAGCGGCGCGCGTGCACCTGCATATAAGACCTTATTTTGATATAAGGATTCGCGGCTTTGCGAAATGGCGGATCTGAGGGAAACGTGTCGACAATCCCCGATGCGAAAATTAACAAAAAAGGCCGAAATTTGTAGGAATTTAACCCGAAGGACGCGAATAGTCTATTGCAAAGCGGGTCGCTTTATGATAAAGTCTTCGCGTGCTTCCGGAGCGTGGGAGCGCGCAAACGCCAGATAAGCGCTGGACGATCTGGAGAAGGGACGCAGCGTCCATTCCCATCATCCGCCGCTTGCTGGATCAGGGGAGTTAGATTTCAATGAAAAGAATTATGGCGCTGGCGCTGGCCATGGTGCTGCTTATGGCATCGGCGGCGGCGCTGGCAGAGGCGTTCACGCCCATTACCGTGGATGGGGACGACTATGGCAATTATCTGAACAATCTGGATACCTGTATCGGTTCAATAAACGATATGGAGCTGGACACGGGCGAGACCTTCTCGTTCAATGCCGCCGTAGGCGAGCGCACTGAGGCGCGCGGTTATCGAGCGGCGCCCAACGGCCGCGGCGTGGAGGTGATCGGCGGCGGTGTGGCGCAGGTGGCGACGACCATCTATCTGGCCATCAAGAACATGGACGATATGGAGGTGCTGGAAAAGAGCACCTATGGCTCAGATTTCTGTGAAAATTATGTGGCGCGCGAGCAGGACGCCGTGCAAACCGATTACCGGCAGGCCATGGATTTCCGCTTCGTTAATCGCGGCGCAAGCGTGAAGATCAATATCTGGCGCGATGACAGCAATATCTATTGCAGCCTTTCGGAGCTGGACGATACGGGCGACGAACAGTAAGAAGAAGGATTTGATTGGCAGCGGGCAGGATGGCAGCATCCTGTCCGCTTTTTAGAAGGGTAAGAATTAGCAAAGCCAGAGCTTTGCGGGTCGGCGGCTCTGGCAAGAGACGTCGACAATTCTTGAAGGGTAAGAATTAGCAAAGCCGGAGCTTTGCGGGTCGGCGGCTCTGGCAAAGAGACGCCGACAATTCTTGAAGGGTAAGAATTAGCAAAACCAGAGTTTTGCGGGTCGGCGGCTTCTAACGGAACATCTGACAATTTGCCATATCCGCAAATGTGACAATTTGCCATATCCGCAAATGACGCTTGTTTTTTTTTATCGTATGGTATAGAATAACATTATCACAATATTTGAGGAGACGTACCGAATGGATACAACGCTCGTATTCATGGCTGCCGGCTTTGGCTCGCGCTTTGGCGGCGGCGTGAAGCAGATCGAGCCCGTGGGTCCCGGCGGCGAGGTCTTAATGGAATATGCCGCCTATGACGGGCTGCGTGCGGGCTTTAATAAAATCGTGCTGATCATCCGGCGCGACCTTGAAAAGCAGTTTTGCGAGGGCGTTGGCCGCAGGCTGGAACGCCGCTGCGAGGTTGAATATGTATTTCAGTCATTAGAAGATCTGCCAGAGGGCTTTGCACTGCCGGAGGGACGGAAGAAGCCCTGGGGCACGGCGCAGGCGGTGCTGGCATGCCGCGATGCGGTGAAAACGCCGTTTTGCGTGCTCAATGCAGATGATTACTACGGCGCGCAGGCGTTTACGCTGATACACGATGCGCTGGTTCAGACGGATGGCGGGAACCCGTTGGACGGCTGCATGGCGGGATATGTGCTTGGCAACACCATTTCGGAGGCAGGCGCGGTGACGCGCGGCATTTGCATGGCGGATGAATGCGGGAGGCTTCTGGGGCTTACGGAAACGCGCGGCATCATTTCGCGCGAGGGAAGACCCTATATCGAGCCGGAAAAGCGCTATGCAGATCCGGCGGCGCTGGTCTCGATGAACATTTGGGGCTTCGGGCGCGCGCTGATCGATTATCTGGCGGAGGGCTTTGCGCCGTTCCTCCGTGGGCTGGGCGCGGACGCGCTTACAAAGGAATACCTGCTGCCTGAGGCGATCGCGCGTATGGTCGCCGAGGGGCGCGGCAATGTCCGCGTGCTGCCGACAGGGGACAGGTGGTTCGGCATGACCTATCAGCAGGACAAGGCGCAGACGCAGCAGCGCATTCGTGAATTGATCGCCGCGGGCGCGTATCCGGAAAGGTTATGAACATGTAATATCAGGCGGCAATGGCTGGCTGCGAAGAAGCATATTATTGAGCGAAGCGCCTCGGTCGGTCGAAAAGACAGGGAGAGTTCGAGAGGGTCGAAGCCCTCTCGAACTTCAATCGTGCCCAGCGGCGTGTACGGTGGGCACGGGGCGATTTTTGCGGCAGAAAATCTCATTTTCCAGAGCAAAAATCGTTTCCCTGCAGTTTTTGCGTTCGGAAATCTAAAGGATTTTAGCAAAAACTGGTGAGGGTGGCAGTGGCGGGGGAGCGTGCTTCCCCGTCCACCCAGCTTGTCAAAATCCTTTTTGACAAGCTGAGTGAAGCGCCTTCGGGCGCTTCGCCGCCGTTTTGGCGGGCGGCTGCATTACGATCTGGCATAGCGGTATGTTTTTGAGAACATTCAAATTTCGCTGAATATCGCGCGGATACTATGCTGAAATGAAAGTTATGGGCTTTAAACATGCAGATTTCAAGTGTGAAGCATGCGGGTGTGTCCGCGAAATCCGCAAATTGTAACAATTGCTTTTCAAACTGTACCTATATTAAAGACAGATAAAATAATTTACAATTAAATATGCCCTTAACCTATTGCCTGCGGGGCGCAGATGATGTATACTTTTAATAATGAACCGGTTTTTTTCCGGGGCAGTCGGAAATATGAAATAGGGGGAAAAGATGATGAGAAAGATTCTGGCTATTCTGCTTGCATTGGTTCTGACGCTGGGCTGCGCTTCTGCTCTCGCGGAGCTGACCTTCACCACCGGCGGCACCTCCGGCACCTACTACGCCTTTGGCGGCGTGCTTGCTCAGTACATCACCGACCATTCCGACGTGGCTGTCACCGCAGTTGCGGGCGAAGGCTCTGCAGCCAACATCGACATGCTGGACATGGGCTTCGCGCAGCTGGGCTTTGTGCAGTCTGACGTTGCCTACTATGCATACAACGGCATCAACTTCGAACAGTACGAAGGCAATCCGATCAACAGCTTCACCGCGCTGGCCGCGCTGTACAATGAGACCGTGCAGCTGGTTACCTGCAATCCCGAGATCAAGTCCATGGAGGACCTGAAGGGCAAAAACGTTTCCATCGGCGCTGCGGGCTCCGGCGTGTATTTCAACGCCATGGACTTCCTGGCCGCCTATGATATGACCATCGACGACATCAATCCTCAGTACCTCTCCTTTGGCGATTCCGCCGAAGCGCTGAAGGACGGCAAGATCGACGCCGGCTTCGTGGTCGCGGGCGCCCCCACCACCGCTGTGGTCGACCTGTGCTCCACCAAGGGCGCTTACCTGGTCGGCGTGGATGAGGAACACATCGCCAAGCTGAAGGAGCTCAACGGCGCTTACACCGAGTGCACGATCCCCGCTGGCACCTATGCCGGCATCGACGAGGACATCACGACCGTGGCCGTGAAGGCCATCATGATCGCCAATGGCGACGTGACCGACGATGAGGCTTACACCATCGTCTCCACCATCTTCGAGAACACTGCGGACATCGCTGCGGCGCATGCCAAGGGACTCGAGCTGAATCTGGAATACGCTTCCGAGTGCGGCCTGCCCTATCATCCGGGCGCTGCCAAGTACTTCGCCGAGAAGGGCATCACCGTTAAGACGGCGGAATAAACTCCTTAGCGGGTTCCTAGCGCCAGATTTGGCGCAATAACCACAATTTTATAGCCAATGGGGACTAAGGCAGCAGCATGCCCTAGTCCTCTGCTATATAATAGATGGAAAAACTGAAGAGTTGGAGGGGAATGAATGAGTTCTGAGAAAGACAAGGTCAATGTCAGTCCCGACATTGACAGCAACACGGAGTACGGTACGGCTGCGGACGTCGAGGCGATCATGCGCAGGTATGACCGCGAATCGAACGTGCGCATATGGGAGGGCAAGCCCAAGCTGGTGGTGCAGGGAATCGCGATACTGTTTTCGCTGTTCTGCCTGTACACCACGCTCTTTGCCAACTTCATGGAGCAGATCCGCCTGAGCTCGTTCCTGGGCGCGGTCATCGTGATCGGTTTCCTGACCTATCCGGCCAAGAAGGGTTCGGTAAAGGTCAACCACATGCCCTGGTATGATATTGTGCTGATGGTTCTGGGCGCGGGCGCGTTCTTCTTCTATGCTTTCTCCGCCGAAACGGTGGTAAAGCTGAACATGCGCATCGCCAAGGACATGACTTACATCGTGATCGGCGCGGTCGGCATGCTGGTGCTGGCCGAGCTGTGCCGCCGCAGCGTGGGCATTCCGATCCTCTGCGTGGCGGGCTTCTTCGTAATCTATACCATCATTACGCTGTGGAACAGGGGCGGTATTCCGCTGATCGTCTACAAGCTGTTCTACGGCGATTCCGGCGTGCTGTCTACGCCGATTAATGTGTGCTCGAAGTACATCGTGGTGTTTATCATCTTCGGCGCGTTCCTTGAGCGCACGGGCATCGCTGAATTCTTCATCAGCCTTGCCAACAGCCTGTGCGGCCGCTTTGCGGGCGGCCCGGCCAAGGTTGCGGTCGTGTCCTCCGCGCTGTGCGGCATGGTGTCCGGCTCCTCCGTGGGCAACACCGTGACCACCGGCTCCGTCACCATTCCGATGATGAAGAAAACCGGCTACAAGGCCGAGTTCGCGGGCGCGGTTGAAGCTGCGGCCTCTACGGGCGGCCAGATTATGCCGCCGGTCATGGGCGCGGCGGCGTTCCTGATGGCAGAATATGTGGGCGTGCCCTATTCCAACATCATCGTGCGCGCGATCCTGCCCGCCATACTGTACTTCCTGGGCATCTTCATCGCCGTGCATCTAGAAGCCAAGAAGCTGGGTCTGCGCGGTATTCCGGTAGATCAGCTGCCCCGTATCAAGGCTCTGGTTAAGGATACCTACCTGCTGCTCCCGCTGATCATACTGGTTTATCTGGTCAGCTCGAACACCAAGACCATGCAGTTCTCTGCGGCGGTGGCGATCATCGCGGCCATCGTGGTCGGCTTCCTGAACAACATGCTGCGCTATCACCGTGAGAAGAAGGCCGGCGGCGAGATGACGAATACCTCCGGCAGTGCCCTGAAGGCGGCCTTCGGCATCGGCGGCGGCTTCGGCGGCAAGAACATTCTCGAGGCGCTGGACGCGGGCGGACGCGGCTGCATCTCCGTGGGCGTTGCCTGCGGCATTGCGGGCATCATCGCGGGCTGTCTGGCGGTCACGGGTCTGGCCTCCACGCTGATCAACGGCATCGTCAGCATTTCCGGCTCGTCCTCGCTGCTGGCGCTGGTTCTCACCATGCTGTGCTGCATCGTGCTGGGCATGGGCGTGCCCACCACGGCGAACTACTGCATCATGGCATCCACCTGCGCGCCGATCCTGATCAAGATGGGCATTCCGACCATCGCGGCGCACTTCTTCGTGTTCTACTTCGGCATCGTAGCGGACATTACCCCGCCGGTGGCGCTGGCGGCGTATGCGGGCTCCGCGATCGCCAAGGGCAACCCGATGAAGACCGGCATTACGGCCACGCGCCTTGCCATCGCCGCGTTCATCATCCCGTTCGTGTTCGCTTACAGCCCGATGATTTTGTTCGTGGGCGATGTGCTGTGGTATGACGTGGTGATCATCACGCTGACCGCGACCATCGGCATGATTTCCGTGGCGGCCGGCCTGAGCGGCTACCTGCTTAAGGATATGAACATTCTCGAACGCGTGCTCACCATTGCGGGTGGCGTCGGCATGATCATTCCCGGCACGGTGACCGACCTCGTCGGCGTGGGTCTGGTGGCAGTGGTTGTGCTGATTCAGCTGCTGAACCGGAAGAAGACCGCGAAGGCCTGAGGCCGAAGCTCCGTAACGGGGCAAAAAACGACTTAGCGGATTCAAAGCGCTTTCCAGGTGCTAAGATCGGCGCTAAAACGGTAAATTCATAAAAACAGGGGATCAAGACATACATTTGTCTTGATCCCCTATTGCGTCCAAAACGATCATCATTAAAATAGGAGGGGAGCATATGAGTTCTGAAAAGGACGGGATCCGTGTTGATTCAACAGCGGATGACATTGAAGTCGGCACGGCCGCAGATGTTGAAGCGATCATGCGCAGGTATGACCGCGAATCGAACGTGCGCATATGGGAGGGCAAGCCCAAGCTGGTGGTGCAGGGAGTTGCGATACTGTTTTCACTGTTCTGCCTGTACACCACGCTCTTTGCCAACTTCATGGAGCAGGTTCGCCTGAGCTCGTTTCTGGGCGCGGTCATCATTCTCGGCTTTCTGAATTACCCCGTGAAAAAGGGTGTGATGAAGGTCAACCACATGCCCTGGTATGACATTGTACTGATGATTCTGGGCGCGGGCGCGTTCTTCTTCTACACCTTTTCTGCGGAAACGGTGGTGAAGCTGAACATGCGCATCGCCAGAGATACGACTTACATCGTGGTCGGCGCGATCGGCACGCTGGTGCTGGCCGAGCTGTGCCGCCGCAGCGTGGGCATTCCGATCCTCTGCGTGGCGGGCTTCTTCGTGGTCTATACCATCATTACGCTGTGGAACAGGGGCGGTATTCCGCTGATCGTCTACAAGCTGTTCTACGGCGACAGCGGCATTTTGTCCACGCCGATCAACGTGTGCTCGAAGTACATCGTGATATTTATCATCTTCGGCGCGTTCCTTGAGCGCACGGGCATCGCGGATTTCTTTGTGAGCATGGCGAATGGCCTGTGCGGCCGCTTTGCGGGCGGGCCGGCGAAGGTGGCCGTGGTTGCCAGCGCCTTTGAGGGCATGGTGTCCGGCTCATCCGTAGCCAATACCGTCGGTTCCGGCTCCGTCACCATTCCGATGATGAAGCGGCTCGGCTACCGGTCTGAGTTCGCGGGCGCGGTCGAGGCGGCGGCCTCCACGGGCGGTCAGATCATGCCGCCGGTCATGGGCGCGGCGGCGTTCCTGATGGCGGAATACGTGGGCGTGCCCTATTCCAATATCATCGTGCGCGCGATCCTGCCCGCCATCCTGTACTTCCTGGGCATCTTCATCGCCGTGCATCTCGAGGCCAAAAAGCTGGGCCTGCGCGGGGTGCCGGCGGATCAGCTGCCGCGCTTTAAGGCGCTGATCAGAGAAACCTACCTGCTGCTCCCGCTGATCATTCTGGTTTATCTGGTCAGCTCGAACACCAGAACCATGCAGTTCTCCGCAGCGGTGGCGATCATCACAGCCATCGCGGTTGGCTTCCTGAATAATATTGTGAAGTATGCGCGCGAGAGGAAGGCCGGCGGCGAGATGACGAATACCTCCGGCAGCGCCCTGAAGGCGGCCTTCGGCATCGGCGGCGGCTTCGGCGGCAAGAACATCCTCGAGGCGCTGGACGCGGGCGGACGCGGCTGCATCACCGTCGGTGCGGCCTGCGGCATTGCGGGCATCATCGCGGGCTGTCTGGCAGTCACGGGTTTGGCCTCCACGCTGATCAACGGTATTGTGAAAATCTCCGGCTCCTCATCCATGCTGGCGCTGATACTGACCATGCTGTGCTGCATCGTGCTGGGCATGGGCGTGCCCACCACGGCGAATTATTGCATCATGGCCTCTACCTGCGCGCCGATCCTGATCAAGATGGGCATTCCGACCATTGCAGCGCACTTCTTCGTGTTCTACTTCGGCATCGTGGCGGACATTACGCCGCCGGTGGCGCTGGCGGCCTATGCGGGCGCGGCCATTGCCAAGGGCAACCCGATGAAGACCGGCATTACGGCCACGCGCCTCGCCATCGCCGCGTTCATTATTCCGTTCATTTTCGCATACAGTCCGGAAATACTGCTCGTTGGAGATCTGGTGTGGTACGATGTGGTACTGCTGGTCATCACGGCCATTCTGGGCATGATCGGCGTGGCGGCGGGGCTGAGCGGCTATCTGCTCAAGAAGATGAACGTTCTTGAGCGCCTGCTCACCGTCGCGGGCGGGCTGTGCCTGATGATCCCCGGCATTAAGACAGATCTGGCGGGCATCGTGATCCTCGCCGCCGTGGTGGCGCTTCAGCTCTGCATTCGCAAAAAAGTTCCGCAGGGCGTAAGCGAATAGGCACCCATTGTATAATTACAAGCCCGTTTTGCTTCGGCGAAACGGGCTTGATTTTTATCTGAAAATCATGTATCATTTAGCATAGATAAGTATTCAATTCATATCAGCGGCATGGAGGCAAAAACGTGGCTGGATTTGATCAGAGCAAAATTCGTAATTTTTCCATCATAGCGCATATCGATCACGGCAAGTCCACGCTGGCAGATCGCATTCTGGAAAAGACGGGAGCGATGCAGCTGCGCGAAATGACGGATCAGGTTCTGGATTCGATGGATCTTGAGCGCGAGCGCGGCATCACCATCAAGTCCAAGGCCGTGCGCATGAATTATACCGCCAGGGACGGCCAGACCTACGAGCTGAACCTGATCGACACGCCCGGCCATGTGGACTTCACCTATGAGGTCTCGCGCGCGCTGGCGGCGTGCGAGGGCGCAATACTGGTGGTGGACGCTTCGCAGGGCATTGAGGCGCAGACGTTGGCTAACGTCTACCTGGCGCTGGATCATGATCTGGAGATCCTGCCGGTCATTAATAAGATCGACCTGCCCAGCGCGCAGCCCGAGGTCGTGAAGCAGGAGATCGAGGATGAGATCGGGCTGGACACCGAAGACTGTCCGCTGATCTCCGCCAAGCAGGGCGTCGGCATCGAGGATGTGCTGGAGGCGGTGGTAAACAGGATTCCAGCGCCGAACGACGATGTGGATGCGCCGCTGCGCGCGCTGATTTTCGATTCGTATTATGACAACTACCGCGGTGCAATTTCGTCTGTGCGCCTGAAGAGCGGCCGCGTGCGCGTGGGCGACCACATCCGCATGATGGCGGGCAAGTGTGAGTTCGATGTGACCGAAGTTGGCGCGTACCGGCCGCTGGGCTATGCGCCGCGCGAGGAGCTGCGCGCGGGTGAGGTGGGCTATATCGCCGCGTCGATCAAGGACATCGCCGATATTCACGTCGGCGATACCATTACGCTGGCCGCAAACCCTGCCGCCGAGCCGCTGCCGGGCTACAAGCCGGTGCTGCCGATGGTGTACTGCGGCATTTATCCCGCGGACGGCGCGGACTATGAGGCGCTCAAGGATGCGCTGGAAAAGCTGCGCCTGAACGACGCGGCGCTGTCCTTCGAGCCGGAAACCTCCGTGGCGCTGGGCTACGGCTTCCGCTGCGGCTTCCTGGGGCTGCTGCACATGGAGATCATTCAGCAGCGTCTGGAGCGCGAATTTGATCTGGATCTGGTCACGACCGCGCCGAGCGTCGTATACAAGGTCAACAAGACCGACGGCACCACCGTGATGATCGACAACCCCACGAACCTGCCGCCCGTGCAGGAGATCGAATCCATGGAGGAGCCGTTCGTGGACGCTTCCGTGATTACGCCGCAGGACTATGTGGGCGCAATCATGGAGCTGTGTCAGGATAAGCGCGGCGTGTTCCGCGATATGAAGTACATCGAGGGCGGGCGCGTGCTGCTGAGCTACGACATGCCGCTCAACGAGGTCATTTACGATTTCTTCGACCAGCTCAAGAGCCGAACGCGCGGCTATGCGTCGTTCGATTATGAGCTCAAGGGCTATGTCAAGAGCGATCTGGTGAAGCTGGATATGCTGCTCAACGGCGACCAGTGCGACGCGCTGTCCATCATCGTGCATCGGGATCGCGCCTATCCGCGTGGGCGCTCCATCGCCGAAAAGCTGAAGGAGGCCATTCCGCGGCAAATGTTCGAGATACCGATTCAGGCGGCGATCGGCGGCAAGGTCATCGCCCGCGAAACGGTAAAAGCGCTGCGCAAGGACGTGCTCGCCAAGTGCTACGGCGGCGATATTACGCGCAAGAAAAAGCTGCTGGAAAAGCAGAAGGAGGGCAAAAAGCGCATGCGTCAGGTGGGTACCGTGTCCGTGCCCAGCGAGGCGTTCATGGCCGTGTTGAAAATGGACTGATGAGACCGCTGGCAATCTATGTGCATGTGCCCTTCTGCGTTCGCAAGTGTGCCTATTGCGATTTTGCGTCCTTTGCGGGCAGGGAAGGGCAGTGGCACGATTATTTTGAAGCGCTCGGCCGCGAAACGGAGGCATGGGCGGACGCGCTGCGCGCATACGAGGTGCGCAGCGTCTTTTTCGGGGGTGGCACGCCGTCGCTGGTTCCGGCGGAGTACATCGCGATGCAGATGGACAGGCTTCGTGCGGTCGTGCCTATCGCGCGGGATGCGGAGATTACGCTGGAGGCCAACCCCGGCACGCTGACGGCGCAAAAGCTCGATATCTGGCTTCATGCGGGCGTGAACAGACTGAGCCTGGGCGTGCAGAGCTTCGACGATGCGCTGCTGAAGCGCCTTGGCCGCATACACAGTGCGGACGAGGCCGAGGCTGCCGTGCATATGGCGCGGCGCGCGGGCTTTGGCAATATTTCGCTGGATCTGATGTACGCGCTGCCAGAGCAGAGCCTCGCCGCATGGCAGGATACGCTGGATCGCGCCGCCGCGCTGCCGGTCAGGCATATTTCGGCATACAGCCTGATCGTGGAGCCGGACACCGAAATGGCGCGGCGCGTGGCGCGCGGCGAGGCCGCCGTGCCGGATGAGGATCTGGTGAACGAAATGCAGCGCATGGCAACCGCACGGCTGCACAGAGCGGGGCTTGAACGCTACGAGATTTCGAATTACGCGCGCGCGGGCTTTGAGTCGCGCCACAACATGACCTATTGGACGGGTGGCGAATATCTGGGGCTGGGCAGTGCCGCGCATTCGCTGCTAAACGGCGAGCGCTTTGAAAACCCGCCCGAGCTGGCACGCTATATTTCCGGCGAGCGGCGGCTGAATGCGCACGCGCTTTCCACGGCGGAGCGCCGCGAGGAGGCGATCATGCTGGAAACGCGCACCTGCCGCGGGTTGGATATGGTCAGCTGGCGGCAGCGCTTCGGCGATGATTTTGAAAGGACGCATCCGCGTGCGATCGCGAAGCTGGAGCGCTATGGATTGATCGAGCTGACGGACGGCTGCCTGCGGCTCACGGAGCCCGGCATGGAGCTTCAGGACAGCGTGGCGCTCGAATTGATGGATGAGGAGGCATGAATATGGCAACAAGCAGCGATATGGCGCTCAGGCGGGCGCTGATCTATCAGATATATGTGCGCAACCACACGCCGGAGGGCACGTTTCGTGCGCTCGAGGGCGATTTATCGCGCATTCGCGCATTGGGCACGGACATCGTGTATCTGATGCCCATTCATCCCGTGGGCGTGGCAGGCAAGAAGGGAATGCTCGGCTGTCCCTATGCGATCCGCGATTACCGCGCCGTGAATCCGGAATACGGCACGCTGGAGGACTTTATTCATCTGGCGGATGCCGTGCACGCGCAGGGCATGAAGCTGATGATCGATGTGGTGTATAATCATACCTCGCCGGATTCAGTGCTCAGCTGCGCGCATCCGGAATACTTCTATCACGCGCCGGATGGCAGCTTCGGCAATCGCTTCGGGGACTGGTCGGATGTGATCGACCTTGATTACAGCGTTTCCGCATTGTGGGACGAGCAGATTGCCGCGCTGAAATACTGGGCGCAGTATGTGGACGGCTTTCGTGTAGATGTGGCGTCGCTGGTGCCGCTCGTGTTCTGGAAGGCAGCGCGCGCCGCGTGCGCGGAGGTGAAGTCCAATCTGATCTGGCTGGCCGAAACGGTGCACACGTCGTTCAACTGCGAAGCGCGGCGCGTGGGCATGCGTATATTTTCTGATCCTGAGGGCTACGAGGCCTTCGATATGGAATATGGCTACGACATTCGCGAAAGGCTGGACGCATACTGGGCGGGCAAGCGGCCGCTGCACGAGTACATAGACGCATTGAACGCGCAGGAGGCGCTGTATCCGGCCAATTATCTGAAGCTGCGCTGTCTGGAAAATCACGATCAGCCGCGCATTGCCTCGCGCGTTTCGGATGCGCGCGCGCTGCGCAACTGGCACGCCTTCCTGTTTTGCACGAAGGGTACGGTGATGCTCTACGCAGGTCAGGAGCGCTGCGACGCGAATCGCCCGAGCCTGTTTGATCGCGATTTGGTGAACTGGAACGGCGCGGACATCAGCCCGTTCCTGCGCCGCCTCTCGGAGCTGCGCAAGGCGCATTATCCGCAGAACGGCTGGTTCCATGCCGAGGCCGACGACGCGAACCACGCGGTTCTGGCGCGCTTCGGCGATGCAGGCTGCGAATATGCCGCGCTGATCAGCCTGCATGGCACGCCGGTGCGCATGCCGCTGAACATGCCCGAGGGCGCGTATCCGGAGCTGATTTCCGGCAGGGATATTTGTGCGGGCGCCTGGGCCGAAACAGATGGTGAACCGGTGATATTGAAGGTACGCTAAGCAAATGACCGATTGGCCGTGGCTCGCGTTTAAGAGTTCATTACAAGGTACTAACATGCGATTCAGGCGCCAACGACGGGTCCGTCGGCGCCCGAATCGCTATCAATCTATGCGGCTGTGTAATGCGGGGATCAGCTGTTGTCTTACGCCGCGGAAGAATCGGTCAAGTGCAGCCCGTTGATAATTGACGGCGTAGCTTGCCGGATCGGGCTGTTCAGAATTGGCCAGAATGATTCCATAGGACACTTGATGATCAAATTTGAGAATACTGCGCTATGCCGATTTATTAAAGCAGGGATCGCCTCATATGGTATTTCGTCCATATTGAGACGATCCCTGAATAATTGCTCGAGCGTCTGCGTCAATTTCCACATTCAATGGATATGCGCGTGAAGATATCCAATATATCGTCCACCTGCATATTCTGCTTTTCCTCGCCGGCCTTATCCAATACGACGTGGCCGCGATCCATCATCAGCAGGCGCGAGCCGTATTCCACGGCGTAGCGCAGGTTATGCGTGACCATCATGGCGGTCAGCTTCTTTTCGCGTACCACGCGATCCGTCAGCTGCATGATAACCTCGGCAGTGTGCGGGTCGAGCGCAGCGGTGTGCTCGTCCAGAATCAGAAAATCCAGCGGCGAGAGCGTCGCCATCAGCAGCGCCACCGCCTGGCGCTGACCGCCCGAGAGCGCGCCCATTTTCACATGCAGCTTATCCTCGAGTCCGAGCTGCAGCGCAGATAGCTGCTCCTTGAAAAAGGCCTCGCGCTTTTTGGAAACGCCGCGCCCCAGGTTGAAGGACTTACCCTTGTTGTCCGCCAGCGACAGGTTTTCCAGCATCGTCAGGTCTGGGCAGGTGCCCATGGCGGGGTTCTGGAAGATGCGGCCGATGCGCGCGTAGCGGCGGTGCTCCGGCGCGTGGGTAATGTCGCGCCCGTCGATCAGCACCTGACCGCCCTCCACTGGGATGCTGCCGCAGATGATGTTCAGCATGCTGGTTTTGCCGCTGCCGTTGCTGCCCACGATGGAGACGAATTCGCCCGTTTCCACGCGCAGATTGAAATCATGGAACAGGCACGATTCCGTTACAAGTCCCTGATTGTAGACCTTTTCAATGTGCTTCAGTTCAAGCATGCTTTCTGACCTTCCTTCCTCCGCTGCGCCCCAGCACCAGTATCAGCAGGAACAGCACCGCCGTTACCAGCTTCAGCAGGTTTGCCGGAAGCCCCAGACTGATCGCCAGCTGGATGCAGATCTTATACACGATGCTGCCCACGACCACCGCCGTGGTGGCCTTCACGATGCGCACGCGCTTAAACAGCGTGGCGCCGATGATGACTGTGGCCAGGCCGAACACCATCTGTCCGGTGCCCATCGTGCTGGAGAAGGCGCGCTGCTCGTGGCAGACCACCGCGCCGCACAGCGATACCAGCGCGTTGGCGATGACCAGACCCAGAATCTTCATCCGTCCCTGGTCTACCGCCAGCGAGGTGACTACCGTGGGGTTGTTGCCAGCCGCACGCAGCAGCATGCCGCACTTGGTTTTGAAAAACAGGTCGAGAATGAGCTTGAATATGATCGCCAGGATCAGCGATACGATCAGCTTGCGCTGCATCAGCGTCAGTCCGCCGAAGAGCGCCATCACGGGCGCACTGGTGAAGATCGTCTGGAAGGAGCGATCCACCGCCAGGTTTGAACCGGCGATCTGCAAATTGATGGAGAACAGCGCCGTCATGGTGATGATGCCTGCCAGCAGATCGCGCACATGCAGCCGCACATGGATCAGCCCCGTGGCCGCGCCTGCCAGCGCGCCGGCAGCGATGGCTGCCAGCAGCGTCAGCCAGGGATCCACGCCGCGCACCAGCAATACCGCGCTCACAGCCGCGCCCAGTGGGAAGCTGCCGTCCACCGTCAGATCCGGAAAATCCAGAATGCGGTAGGTGATGAGTATGCCGTAGGCCAGCAGCGCGTAGATGAGGCCCTGCGTTGCGGTGCTGATAATCAGATCCAGAAATGCGCCCATGATGTTTTTACCTCTTTACTGTTGATGCGTCAGGCGTCGATGGCGGCCTGATCGATGTCCTCCGGCAGCGCGATGCCAAAGCTCGCCAGCGCCGCACGGTTGACGTAGATGCCATATTCCGCGATGGTCTCATAGGGCATGTCGTAGGCGCTCGCTTCGCCGGTCAGGATCTTTGCGGCCATCATGCCGGTCTGGCGGCCAAGCGCCACATAGTCGATGCCCGCGGAGGCCACGCAGCCGAGCTTCACCTGTTCGACCTCGCTGCCGTATACCGGAATGCCCGCCGCGTCCGTCTTTTCAAGGATGGAGGAGAGCACGCCTACGACGTTGTTGTCGGTCAGGTTGCTCATGCAGTCTACGCCCTTGCTGATGAGCGTGTCTGCGGCCTGCGTCACTTCGCTCTGCGCGGTCACGCCCAGCGCTTCGATGGTAAAGCCATATTCGGGCGCCTTTTCTTCATATTCAGCGATGGCGGAAACGGAGTTGGGCTCACTGGTCGTGTAGAGAATGCCGATGGTCTTGGCATCGGGCTGCAGCTTGCGGATCAGGTCGAGCTGCGCTTCAACGGGCAGCTTGTCGCTGGTGCCGGTCACATTGCCGTTTACGAGGCCGGCGGCCTCGGGGTCTGTGATGGCGGTGAACACCACGGGAATGTCCTTATCCTCGGCGGCGGCGTAGCAGGCCGTGGCCGACGGCGTGGCGATCGCGCACATCAGGGCGACGTTGTTGGCGGAGAAGTTCTGCGCAATCTGCGTGGCGATGCTGTTGTCAAAACCCGCGTTCTGATAGGAAATTTCGAAATCCTTGCCTTCCTCGAGGCCGGCGTCTGCAAGGCCCTGAATGAAGCCCTCGCGGCAGTTATCGAGCGAGGCGTGTTCGCCGTATTGATTGATGCCGATGACCGGCGCAGCCAGCGCGGCGGCGCAGGAGAAGGTGAGTACGAGTGCGATCAGAATGGAGGTCAGCTTTTTCATGGTCTTATCTCCTTTTTTATCTTTGTCGAGGTTGGCTGTAAGCAGCCGGTGCTGGACGGAAGCAATGTGGGTTCGCCATCGAAAATCCAGCCTTTCCATTTGTCAACACCTCCTGAAGACCGTTATTGGGTAAAATAAAAAACTGTCCCAACTAATTGGGACAGTCAAAACTGCGGTGCCACCCAAGTTGATGTAATTGATACATCCGCTCTTTATCTCGCACATACATGCGAGCCGCGCTGATAACGGGTGCGGTACCCGTCGGTTGCTACTTGCGCCTGCCGGAGCTTTCGACCGCCCTCATAAGTCCATTCACGCGGGTTCTACCGCCGCAATCCCACCACCTGCGGCTCTCTGAAAGCGTCGTTTCCGCGCTACTAATCTCAATCAAAGGTTTGATTTGAATTGTTGGTATGAATTATAGCCATGTGAGGGGCGTTTGTCAATAGCAAATTTGGGAAGTTCACAAATTTTTTTGTCGGAATCGGCGGGGAACACCTTGCGCACGAGCGCGAATTCGGTATAATGAAGGGGGTAAAATGAATCGGGGAGGGCAGTCTATGCGGGATGGATTTGTGCGCGTGGCGGTAGGAACGCCTGAAATACGGGTGGCGGACTGCGCGGGAAACGCGAAGAGCATAATTGCGCTGATGCGTCAGGCAGACGCGCGGCAGGCGAAGCTGCTGACGCTGCCGGAGCTGTGCATAACGGGCTATACGGCGGCGGATCTGTTTCTGACGCGGCCGCTGCTGAACGGTGCGCTCGAGGCGCTTGCGCGCATACGCGACGCTTCGGTCGCGCTGGACGTGCCCGTCTGCGTGGGGCTGCCGCTGGCGCTGGAGGGCAGGCTGTACAATTGCGCGGCGTTCGTCAAGGGCGGGCGCGTGCTGGGCGTGGTGCCCAAGCGCAATTTGCCGAATTACGGCGTCTATTATGAAATGCGCCACTTCACGCCCGGACCGGCGGCCGTGCGCGAGGTGGAGCTGCTGGGGCGCAGGGTGCCGTTCGGCGGGGAAATGCTGTTTCGCTGCCGCCAGATGCCCGCGCTGACCATCGGCGCGGAGATCTGTGAGGATCTGTGGGTGCCCGATTCGCCGGGCGTGAGGCTGGCCGTGGCGGGCGCGACGGTGATCGTGAATCCCTCTGCCAGCGACGAGAGCGTGGGCAAGGCCGATTACCGCCGCATGCTGGTGACCAGCCAGTCGGCGCGGCTGCTGTGCGCCTATCTCTATGCGGATGCGGGCGAGGGGGAGAGCAGCACCGATCTGGTCTTCTCCGGCCATAATTTGATCGCCGAAAACGGCGCGCTGCTGGCGCAGTCGCGGCGCTATGCGCCGGGGCTGTCGTTTGCGGAGATCGACGTGGAATTTCTGGAGCATGAGCGCCGCCGCATGAATACCTTCGGCACGCCCGCTTCGCCGTTCTATACGGTGGATTTCGACCTGCAAATGGCGGATATTGCCTTGGAGCGGCAGGTAGATCCCATGCCCTTCGTGCCCTCGGACGCGGCGCTGCGCGCTGCACGCTGCGAGGAAATACTGGACATTCAGGCGCACGGCCTCGCGACGCGTCTGCGGCATATCCGCTGCGAGCGCGCGGTGATCGCGGTCTCCGGCGGACTGGACAGCACGCTTGCGCTGCTGGTGACGGCGCGCGCGTTCGACATCTGCGGTCTGAGCCGCGCGGGCATTTCCGCCATCACCATGCCCTGCTACGGCACTACGGCGCGCACGCGCTCCAACGCGCAGATCATTTCTGAGCGGCTGGGCGCGGATTTCAGCGAGATTCCCATCGGCGATGCAGTGGCGCAGCATTTTAAGGACATCGGCCTTTCGCCGCAGGCGCGCGACGTAACCTATGAAAACAGCCAGGCGCGCGAGCGCACGCAGGTGCTGATGGACATGGCCAACCGGCTCGGCGGCATCGCGATCGGTACGGGGGATTTGTCCGAGCTGGCGCTGGGCTGGGCGACCTACAACGGCGACCACATGTCCATGTATGCGGTCAACGCCTCCGTGCCCAAAACGCTGGTGCGCTATCTGGTGAAATATGAGGCCGACCGCAGCGACGACGTCGAGCTGGCGCGCGCGCTGGAGGATATACTGGCCACGCCCGTCAGCCCCGAGCTGCTGCCGCCGGTGGACGGCGAACTTGCCCAGCGCACGGAGGAAGTGGTCGGCCCCTATGAGCTGCACGATTTCTTCCTGTACCACATCCTCAGGCGCGGCTGTACGCCGGACAAGGCGCTGCGTCTGGCGCTGCGCGCGTTTGACGGGCAGTATGACGCGCAGACCGTTGTCCACTGGCTGCAAATCTTCTGCCGCCGCTTCTTCAGCCAGCAGTTCAAGCGTTCCTGCATGCCCGACGGCCCGAAGGTCGGTTCGGTGGCGCTCTCGCCGCGCGGCGATCTGCGCATGCCGTCCGACGCCTCTGCGGCGCTGTGGAGCTTAAAATAACATCGTATGCAAGAGAATTGCCGCAGGGGGCATTCCCTGCGGCAATTCTTTAAAGGGACAGGAATTAGCTATACCGCGCCACAGCTTGCGCAGAGGGCGGGTCTCCTCAGCCCATTTTTACAGCTCGTCGATGAAGTATACATAGTCCAGCGCGCGCAGCGCTTCGATGATCTCATTGTGGCGCTTGTATTTTTTCAGCTCCACGCTGGTAATGGTGATGGAAATGGAATATACGCTCAGGCCGGAATTGAGATAGGCGGGATTGGATTCAATATCGTCTATCTTCAGGCCGAGCTTTCGAATGGTGGCGACGAAGTCCTGCAAATTCAACCTGTCCTTCAGTTCCAGATGGATTTCAAAGTGGTTGCTGCGATCCTTCAGATACGCCTCGAACGTGGGGAACAGCGACAGGCAGCAGATCAGCGCGGTAAAGCCCGCCACTGCCATCATGTACAGTCCTGCGCCCAGCGCCAGCCCGATTGCACCGCTCGCCCAGAGACCTACCGAGGTAGTCAGTCCCTTGATCTGGCTCTTGGAGGAGAACAGAATGGAGTTTGAGCTGATGATCGCCACGCCGATGAGCATGGCGGCGCTGAGGATCGGGTAGCCCGTCAGGCACATATCCAGCGTCATGGCGATCGTGCAGGACATGCACACCAGCATAAACGTGCGCAGGCCGGCGGCGTGGCGCTTGGTGGCGCGCTCGCAGCCAATGACTGCGCCGAAGATCATCGCCAGCACGATGCGCAGCAGCACCGATGCGGGGCCGACCGCGCTCGCCCATGCGCCCAACAGCGCGGCGATGGGGTCGGAAATATTGGAAAGCAGGTTCGTCATTGCATTATCCTCCCTTTCTCCGGCTCATCAGCCGGCTGCGGGGGCGAAGGCCCTCGAATTCGTATTGCTCCATAGCAGCCTGGGTAAAGGCCTGCTCTTCCTCGGAAACAGGCGGCGGACTGTGCACCGGCAGCTCCTTCTGGATGCGCTGGATCCGCTCGATCAGCTTTTCCAGCTCGGTCTTGGGACGGTTATCTTCGGTCAGCTCGGCCACGGGCACGATCTCCTCGATCTTGTCCGAATAGGAGCCGGACAGATACAGCCCGAGCTTGGCGCAGCCGGGGCCGATCAGCTCATAGAGCACGCTGGAGGCCAGAATGATGGTCTGCAGATCCGCGCCCTGCTCGCCGCCGAGCGTTCGCGCGCCCAGCGCTGCGAGGCCAATCGCTACGCCCGCCTGTGGGATCAGCGCAAAACCCAGGTAGTTGCGCACCTTTTTGTCCTTGCCTACCGCCCAGCAGCTCAGAAACGCGCCCAGATACTTGCCCGCGATGCGGGTGATGAAATACCCCACGCCCACGGCCAGCAGCGGTATGTTGCCCGCGCTGTTCGTGGCGCTTACCAGCGTATCCAGCTTGAAGTTCAGGCCGGAGTGCACGAAGAACAGCAGCATGATCGGCGGGCTGAAGTAATTCAGCTGCTTGAAGAGCTTGTCATCGTCGGTCAGGTTGATGTACACTGTGCCCATGGCCATGCAGCCCAGCAGGGGGGAAACGTTGATCGCCGCGCAGATGCCGCAGAAGGCGAACAGCATGGCGATGGATACGATCAGCCGGTTGTCGGTGGAGCGCTTGCGGAACAGCAGCTTCAGCAGCACGCCGAACAGGCCGCCCAGCAGCAGCACGCCCGTGTTGAGCAGCAGCGGCTTCACGATGGTCTCAAAGCTGCCCGCGCCGCCGCGCCCCATGGATGACAGCGCCACAGATATGGCGATGGAATACGCCACCAGACTCACCACGTCATCCAGCGCGACCACCTGAAGCAGCGTGTCCACATAGTCGCCGTGCGCGTGCGTCTGGCGTATGGTCATCATGGTGGAGGCCGGCGCCGTGGCCGAAGCGAGCGCTGCCAGCACGATGGAAAAGCCCAGACTCAGCCTGAAGACCCAATAGGTGAGTATGAAGATCATGACTGACGCTAGGCAAGCCTCCGCCACGGTGATCACGAGCACCTTCGCGCCGCTTTTTTTCAGCACCGACAATTTGAAGAATTCGCCCACGCTGAAGGCGATGAACGCCAGCGCAATATCCGATATGAAATCCATGCCGGAGATCACGCGCGCGGGGATCAGATCCAGACAGTAGGGGCCGATGAGGATGCCGGTGAGTATGTAGGCCGTCACGTTCGGCAGCCGCAGCAGCTTTGTTACGCGCGTGGCGGCAAAGCCCAGAAACAGCATCAGCGCGATGGAAATAATGACCGGCGCGACGGGCGATATGGCCTCGAGCGCCCGATAGGTTTCGTTCAACAATACAATTCCTTTCCGCAAATACTTGCAAATTGAATAAAACTATGATATAACAGTGATGCGATAAATGCAAATTATTATTCTTTAGACGCTGATAAATTTGGAGAATGATCTATGGATATGCTGGACAATCGTCTCTATACCCTGCTGGCCGTGGCAGAAACGCAAAACTTTACGCGAGCCGCGCAGCTGCGCGCATTGACGCAGCCCGCCGTGAGCCACCACATCAGTCAGCTCGAGAAAGAGCTGGGCGTGCCGCTGATATCGCGGCGCAGGGGCATGAACGTGCTCACGCCGGAGGGCGAGATCGTGGCGCGATACGCGCGGCGCATGCGCGCCATCGGCGAAAAGATGCTTACCGAGCTTTCCGGTGTGGAAGGGCGGCTGGTGCGCGTGCGCGTGGGCATTACGCACACCTCGGAGAGCAACCTCATCGCCGAGGCGCTTGCCAAATATGGCAGCGAAAATAAGGGCATTATTATAACAATAATTACTGATAACATCAATAATCTTTATGATTCGGTGGAAAATTACGATCTGGATCTCGCTATTGTGGACGGCCGGCCGCGCAATACGCCGCTCAATTCGCTGCTGCTGGATACGGACAGCCTGGTGTGCGTAATGTCCAACAACAACCCGCTGGCACGGCATGCGATGGTGACGCTGGAGGATCTGAAGCGCGAAAAGCTGATCCTGCGCCTGCCGTCCTCGGGCACGCGCATGCTGTTTGAATCGCACCTGATGAGTGTGAATGAGAGCATCGATGATTTCGAGGTCACGCTCGAGGTAGACAATATCGCTACGATCAAGGATCTGATACGAAAGGATCTGGGCGTTTCGGTGCTGGCGCGCAGCGCCTGCATGGATGAGATACGAAAGGGCAAGATCGTGAGCCTGCCGATCGAAAACCTGAGCATGATACGGGAGACCCGCGTGGTGTACCGCTCGGACTTTCCGCACATGGATGTGCTCAGCGGCTTTATCCGCCGCTATCAGGAGCTGGCGCGCCGCCAGTAGGCCGGCGCGCCCGTTCAGATCAGTTCAAAGGTGAAGCCACAGATCAGCCGCCGCGGCGGATTGGTCATTCGGAAGGAGAGCAGATGCGCGTCGGGGAAGGCGGCGGAACCCAGCGGCGCGGCCTCAGCGGTCATATCGCCGTCCCAGCTGAGCAGCACAGTGCCCAGCCGCACGCCGTCCGCACCGATTTCGGGGCGCAGCGCCGTGACAAAGCGGAAGGTCAGCGCCTGCGGCGGCTGAATGAATTCGAAGGCATCCACCAGACGCACGGTGCCGTCGCGCCGGAGCGTCATCAGCGTGCGCTGATAGGCGGCGGGCATGGCGTTATCCGGATAGATACCGCTCAGGTCGGCGGTGAGTATGTCGCGCTCCTCGTTGAAGTCCGCGTCCGTGGCGGGCGGGGTTTGAAGGATCGTCCTCGGGGCGGCGCCGTCCACCAGCGGCAGACTGTGGATATCGCCGCCTGCGTCGACCAGAATGGGCAGTCCGTCGGCAAACAGGCATATATCGCCCGCGTTCGCCCGCCCGCCGCCGCCGGTGATCGCGGCAAAGAGGCTGTCTACCCGCGAGATCATCACCATGCCGCTGTCGGAAGCGGCGCGCTTGAGGCGCGGCGGCGCAGCGCGCTCGTCCTCTGCGGCGCGCATGTATTCCATGCTCAATATGCGCCCGGTCAGGCTGAAGCCGGGGCGATCCGCGCGGCGGCGCAGCTGCGCACCCAGCGCGCTGAGCGCGCGGTCATAGGTGAAATAGCCCAGACGGAACAGATCCATGCCTGAAAGCGCAGGGCGCATGCCCTCGCCCGACGGATCGATAAAGTATTCGCCGCCGATCCACGGGATCAGCACGTCGTCCATCCAGCTCTCAGGCGGATAATCGCGCGTGAGATCCAGCTCGCCGCGCGTGAGCCGCTTGATCAGCCGCGCCAGATCCGCTACGGCGCAGGCGTCGGCCAGGCGTTCGCTCAGCGGCGCGAGCTCGCGGCTGCGGAGGCCGCAGATGCGATCCAGCGTCTGCAGTAGCAGCTTTATTGCGCCCTGCCGCCGTGCGGGCGCTTTTTCCATCAGCAAAAGGCAGAGCAGCAGGTCGCAGGCGATCAGCGCTGGACATGCGCCGCGCGCGGCCATGAAGGGATAATCCTCGTGCGCCAGTATCGGGGCGGTCAAGCGCCTGCGCACCTCGCTGAGCATCAGCGCCGGCAGCGCGGGGCTGAGCTCGGCGAGCTTTGAAGCGTGTCTGCGCAGCGTCCACGCCATCAGCGCGCCGGTTTCGGCGGCCTGAAGGTCGATGATGGGGCGAAAGGGATCGTCCAGCGCCGTTTCCGCACTCCATGCGCCCTCTGCGCAGATCTCGTCGATCAGATCCACCATGCGCGACAGCGCCTGCGGGTTCGGCTCGATCCAGAGAAAGCTCTCCAGCTGCCGGCGACGCTCCCGCTGGAGCCGCCGCCGTGCGGCGGGGTCGGCGCTGCGCTCCGAAAGCGGCATGCGCCGTCCCTGCGCCCGCATGGCCTGTGCCGCCGCGTCGCGGCAGTCCCCGGCCAGCGCGTCGTAGGGGCGGGGCACCTGAATGTTTCCGGGGTCCACGGATGAGCTCATCAGTATGGCACTGCCTCTTGAAAACATTAGGAGCGCTCCTTTCGCTTTGGTATCTGTCAAACGTCTTTTGTTTAGGCTTCCTCGGTATAGCGCGCGCGTTCGCCGCCGATCAGCCGCGGGCGCGTGCGCGCGGCGATGACGGGCGCCGCGCCGATTTTTGAATTCTCCGCTCCAAGCCGCACGGGCACGGCCACGGCGCGCAGGTGCATGCCGATCAGCGTGCCGCCAATGTCCAGTCCCGCATCCGCCTGGATCTGGGAAACCAGCACGGGCGCGCACATGCGCTTCCATGCCGCGGTGGCCAGCGAGCCGCCCGCCTTTTTCTGCGGTACGGCGCATACGATCTCATAGCCGCGCGCCTCGGCCTCGGCGCGCTCCATCACCAGCGCGCGGTTCAGGTGCTCGCAGCATTGAAACGCCGCCGCAAAGCCTGTCTCCGCCGCGCAGTCCAGCACCGCGCGCGCTACGGCCTCGCCGTATTCATAGGTGGAATTGTGGCCGATGACGCCGCCGGCGATCTCACTGGACGAGCAGCCGATCACCAGCAGCTTTACCGGATTGAAGTGTGGTCTGTTTTCACTAAGCAGCTGGCGAACCGCAGCCGCCGCCTGTGTATAGATTTCCATGGCGTCCATTTATTCATCGCCTCCGTGCATAAATTCATAGCTGCCCACCGATACTGCCACGGCCAGATTCAGCGAATCGATCTCGTTGCTCTGCGGAATCAGCACGCTCTGTCCCAGCGAAGCAAAATGCGGCGGCAGGCCGGACTGCTCGTTGCCGAATACCAGCGTAAACGGCGGCTTTGCCGCGCGTGCGGCGCGGTTGAGCGGGATCGCGCCGTCCAGCATGAAGGGGTAGAGCGGCCGGTCGGGGTGCTCGGCGCGATAGTCCTCAAAGCAGTCGTAGGTATGTACGCGCAGCTTGTAAAACGCGCCCATCGAGGAGCGCAGCGCGTGTGGCTCGAACACGTCCACGCAGGGGCGGATCAGCGCCACATCGTGAATGCCGAAGCCCAGCAGCGAACGCATGGCCGTGCCCAGATTGCCGCTGTCGGAGATCTGGCAGAGCACCGCGTGGCACTTGGCGGGATCCAATGCGGATTCGAACTTTTCAAATACCAGTCCGGCGAAGCAGTTGTCCTTTTTGCTCTCACGCCGCAGCACGCGCTCGGCCATTTCCTCGCGCACGCCGAGCCGCGCGCAGCTTTCGCGCAGCTTTTCCACGCCCTCGTTTTTCAGTCCGTCCGGGTGCAGCAAAAGGCGCAGCGCCTTTTCCGGATGCGCCTCCATCAGCATCAGCGCGGGGAATACGCCCAGCGCGTAGCTGTAATCGAGCTTTCGGGAATAGGGTTCCAGCTTTGGCATAACTCTTTGGCTCCTTAAATGCGGTTCAGGCGTTATAGCGGATCCAGCCGCGCAGATAGTCGCGCAGCGCCTTGGAATGCGTTTCCATGGGAAAGTGACCGGCGGATTTGAGCGTGTGCCGCTCCGCGCCGCCGAGCAGGCGGTCGATTTCCGAAAGGGCCTGCGGGCTCATCATGGCGTCGCGCCCGCCGGTGATCACCATGGCCGGACAGAAGCCCAGCGCGCTTTCCGGCGGCTTTTGTCCGGCGCGCAGCATGCGTACAAAGCATTCGCCCGCACCCGGGCGCAGCAGCGGCGCGCGCATGCGATCTACGATATAATCGTCCATCGGGAAGCCGGAATAGTGCTCCACCATCCGGCGAAAGTTATCTTTTATCAGCACCGTTTCCCTGAACCAGCGTCCGTTTTCGCCGTCCCTTGCAAGCCTGGGCGATACCAGCAGCGGCGAAATATGTATCTGCGATTTTACGCTGTCGGGGTACAACGCCGCCATTTCCAATATCGTGGCGCAGGCGGTGCCGTGGCCGGCCAGGTGCCACAGCGAATTTGGCGCGCCGCTTCGGCGGTCGATCTCATCCAGCACGCCCCAGAGCATGTTCGCCCGCGTCAGGCTGTCCTGCGGCATGTTCGGCGCGCAGTCGCTGCGCCCAAAACCCGGCAGATCGGCCAGTACCGCCATGCAGCCCAGCTGCAAAAGCTCCGGCAGCAGCTTGCGCCAGTGAAACGTGCCGATCAGCGGCGAAGCGAGCAGCAGCATGCGCTCGCGGGGTGCGTCCTCCGGAGCCGCAATGCGAAAATGCACGCGAATGCCTTGGAAGGACAGATATTGACTTTGACTTTCCTCCGCCACGCGCGCATCCACCTCGCCCATTTTGCATCCATTTCGGCAAAACGCCGTATCAAGGCATTTCCCAAACATTATTTTAGCATATCCTGAAGTGCTTGGCAATGAAAAGCGGCGCTGCAAAAACTAAAAAAGTGTTGCAGGAAGCGGGAAACTATTGTATAATAGAGCATGTGGCGATATAAGATGTGATCCTATATTGCTTTTTAACGTCCGACCAGGCGGCATTGTAAGCGCGCCCGGGCGCGCCTGCATGGATGAAAGGACCGGCCGAAGCCGGATGGATGGTGCTATGAAGGAAAAGCTGCGAATTTATGGCGACGAACGGCTGGAGGGTCAGGTCACGGTCAGCGGCGGCAAAAATGCCGCGGTGGCGATCATTCCGGCGGCGCTGCTCGGTGATTCGCCGTCTACAATCGATAATATACCGGACATCGACGATGTTCACGTTATCATTGAAATGCTCAAGTGGCTGGGTGCAAAGGTGGAATTCAGGGATAACACCATCTGGATCGACCCGCGCACGGTGGATAAATTCAATCCGCCATATGAGCTCGCGGGGCGCATGCGCGCCTCCTATTACCTGGCGCCGGTGCTGCTGGGGCTGTTTCGGCGGGCGGAAGTGCCGCTGCCGGGCGGATGCGACATAGGCGCGCGCCCGATCGATCAGACCATCAAGGGCATGTGCACGCTGGGCGCGCAGGTGGAAACGCTGGGCGGCGTGCTGGTCGCTACGGCGGACGTGCTCCAGGGCTCGGACGTGTTTCTGGATATGCCCTCCGTGGGCGCGACGGTCAATTCCATGCTTACGGCGGTATCCGCGCCGGGCATGACGACCATACATAACGCGGCTAAGGAGCCGCATATCGTGGATCTGGCCAATTTCCTCTCGAGCATGGGCGCGTATGTCAAGGGTGCGGGCACGGATGTGATCCGCATTCGCGGCGGCCGCCAGCTGCACGGCGCGGATTATACCGTGGTGCCGGATCAGATCGAGACCGGCACGCTGATGATCGCGGCTGCGGCTGCGGGCGACGACGTGCACATCACCGGCGCGATTCCTACGCATATGGAGGCGCTGTCGGCCAAGCTGCTGGAAATGGGCGTGAATATCACCAGCGAGGATGACTGGATCCGCGTGCGCTCCAACCGCGTGTTCCGCGCGGTGAATGTGAAGACGCAGGGCTATCCCGGCTTCCCGACCGATCTTCAGCAGCCGCTTTCGGCGCTGTTGACGGTGGCCAACGGTACCAGCATCGTGACCGAGACGATCTTCGAATCCCGCTTCCGCTTTCTGGACGAGCTGCGCAAGATGGGTGCAAACGTGCGCGTGATCGAATCCAGCGCCATCATCACGGGTGTGGATCGCCTGGTGGGCGCGCGCGTGAACGCCACGGATCTGCGCGCGGGCGCGGCCATGGTCATTGCCGGATTGATGGCTGAGGGCGTTACGGAGATCGGCGGCGTAGGCTATATCCTGCGCGGCTATGAGAACATCGATGAAAAGCTGGTGCGCCTCGGCGCGCGCATTGAGCGCGTGAAATACGAGGATCCGTTCTGAACGCGCGGCATGAAACGCCAGAATATAACACAATCCTTCAATTAAACCCCGCTTTTATTGGTTGTAATTGGAACGATTGCGTGTTATAATAGGATAGGAATTAAATTATGGCAAATGCGACCGCCGATTATCGGCGGCGTGTTTTTGAAGAACAGGGATCGCAAGCAAGGGCTTTGCGGGTCGGCGGATTTATACGCCGACGATCCCGAATAAGGTGGGGATCAGCGAACTGCGAAGCAGTTGCGCGGGTCGGCGGGTTTATACGCCGACGATCCCGAATAAGCGATTTCCGTAAAACGAGGTTTTTGCAGAAAGAGTGGGCGCAAAGACCTGTTTCGTATGTCAAGAGCGACTTAAGAGCGAGGGGGAAGCAGCATGCCGAAAAAGGCGATGTCCGTGCACGAGGCTGAGAAAATCGCCCAGCGCATTGCCGAGCAGCAGCAGGTGGAGCTGGTGGATGTGGAGCTGGTGAAGGAGCCTGCCGGTCATTTCCTGCGCTTCTATATTGAAAAGCCTGATGGCGTGTCGCTCAACGAGCTTGAGGCCTTCCATCGCCAGATACAGCCGCTGGTGGAGGATGTGGCCTACGATTATATGGAGGTGTCCTCACCCGGCGCGGACAGGCCGCTCAAAACGGCGCGCGATTTCGAGCGCGCGGCCGGTATGGAAGTGGAGTTGAAAACGTACAGGCCGGTAAACGGCGCCAAGCGCTTCCAGGGCGAGCTGTTGGGGCTTGAGGACGGTGTGGTGAAGATCATCGCTGAAAACGGTGCAGAAATGGCCTTTCCGCAGAAGAATGTGGCCATCGTGCGGCCGCTGATCGAGTTTACCGAGGCGGATCTGGCAGACGATATTCCCGCAGAATGAACCAGTATTAGAATCAGGAGGAAAACCCAAAATGGCAAACGGTGGCATTGATTCCGTTGAATTCTTCAGTGCATTGGATGCAATGGCGAAGGAACGCCGCATCAATAAGGACGTTCTGTTTTCTGCGATCGAATCGGCGCTGATTTCCGCATATAAAAAGAATTTCGGCAAGACGGCAAATGTGCGCGCCGCCATCGACCCGGAAAAGGGCACGGTGGAGGTCTATTCCCGCAAGACCGTGGTGGACGAGGTGCACGATCCGCTCTGCGAAATGACGCTGGTAGATGCGCGCGCAATCCGTCCGCAGTATGAGATCGGCGATTTGGTGGAAGTGCCCGTCACGCCGAAAAACTTCGGCCGTATCGCAGCGCAGACCGGCAAGCAGGTCGTGGTGCAGCACCTGCGCGAGGCCGAGCGCGGCGTGATCTACGATGAGTACAGCCAGAAGGAAAATGAGATCCTGACGGCCATTGTGCAGCGCATCGAAAACAAGCAGGTTTTCGTAGAGCTTGGCCGCGTCGAAGGCGTGCTCGAGCCTGCACAGCAGATGCCCACGGAGGAGCTGAATGTAAACGACCGCATCAAGGTCTATGTGCTGGAGGTTTCCCGTATGGGCCGCGGCCCGCAGGTGTTCGTATCCAGAACGCATCCGGGGCTGGTCAAGCGCCTGTTTGAGATCGAAGTGCCCGAGATCGTCAGCGGCGTGGTGCAGATCAAATCCATCGCCCGCGAGGCGGGCTTCCGCACGAAGATGGCCGTATTCTCCACCGACCCGATGATCGACGCCGTGGGCTCCTGCGTAGGCCCGAAGGGCATGCGCGTTGAAAATGTCGTCAACGAGCTCAAGACTGAGAAGATCGACATCGTGAAGTGGTCGTCGGATCCGGCGGAATACATCGCGAACGCGCTCAATCCCGCACGCGTGATCAGCGTGTTCGTTTCCGAAACGGAAAAGGCCGCGCGCGTGATCGTGCCGGACAACCAGCTGTCGCTGGCCATCGGCAAGGAGGGCCAAAACGCCCGTCTGGCCGCGAAGCTGACCGGCTGGAAGATTGACATCAAGTCCCAGAGCCAGATGGACGCGCTGGCGGTGGAGGCTGGCAGCGAGGAAGCTGAGGCTGCGTCTGAAGCGGAGGGTGAGGTCTGATGCCCGCGAAACCGCGTAAGATTCCGATGCGCATGTGCGTGGGCTGCCGTGAAATGAAGCCTAAGGCCACGCTGCTGCGCGTGGTCAAGCCGCAGGAGGGCGACGCCCATATTGACCGTACCGGCAAGGCGCAGGGGCGCGGCGCGTATGTGTGCGAGAGCATCGAATGCCTGAAAAAGGCGCAGAAGACGCGGGCGCTGGATCGCGCGCTTGAGACGAAGATCGACGAGGCCGTATTTATGGCGCTTGAGAATCAGATTCTCAGCGGAGGCCAGGCATGAAGCGCTGGCTGAGCATGCTCGGGCTGGCCGTGCGCGCCGGCAAGGTGCTCAGCGGCGAAAAGGCCTCGGTACAGGCCATCCGCAGTGGTACGGCGTGCGTGGCGGTACTGGATCGCGCCGCGGCAAAAAACGCCGTCAAGAGCGTGAGCGACGCCTGCACATGGCATGAGGTGCCGCTCGTGTACGCGCCGGAGCAGGAATTGGGACACGCTATTGGAAAACCCGGCCGCATGGTTGCGGTCGTTACGGATCCGCAGCTTGCGGATCGCATACTTCAGCTTGAAAAAGCAGAGCTTTGATACTATCGGGGGTGCATTTAGGGAATGACCAAAGTCAGGGTTCAGGACGCAACCAAAGAATTGAGCGCGAACACCGGAAAAATGCTGGACAGCGTATCGCAGATGCGCAAGAAGACGCAGGATATGCTCGGCAATCTGCGCAAGATCTCTGCGAGCTTTAATCGCGAGGCGCAGGAAGCAGCGCAGCGCGCGGCGCTTGAGGAACAGAAAAAGCGCTATGAGGCCGATGCGCAGTTTATGAACGCCTATTCCAGCGAGCAGGTGCCTGAGCTGCCGAAGGAAGCGCCGGCGCCCGCGCAGCCGCAGATGCCCGCACCGGAAGCCGCAGCGCCCGAAGCGCCGAAGCCGGAGCCGGTCAAGCCCGAGGTCGTTAAGCCTGCCGCTGTGAAGCCTGAGGCCGTTAAGCCCGAGCCTGCCAGGCCGGCAGCGCCTGCTGCAGCGCGCCCCGCGCCCCAGCGCCCCTATGGCCGCCCCGTGCAGGCGGGTCAGGCTGGACAACAGGGTCAGCCGGGTCAGCGTCCCTACGGCCGCCCCGTACAGCCGGGTCAGGCCGGACAGCCGGGTCAGCGCCCCTATGGCCGTCCCGTGCAGGCTGGCCAGGCCGGACAGCCGGGCCAGCGTCCCTATGGCCGTCCCGCGCAGCCGGGTCAGGCCGGACAGCCGGGCCAGCGTCCCTATGGCCGCCCCGCGCAGCCGGGTCAGCCGGGTCAGCGTCCCTTCGGCAATCGCCCGCCGCAGGCGGGTCAGGGTGGTGCGCCCAGAAGCGGTGGCTTTGGCGGCGGCGCGCCCAGAAGCGGCGGCTTCGGCGGTCGTTCGCGCATGCCGGAAATGGCGCCCGCAATGGAGAAGGAGCGCGTATCCAATTACGATCCGAACAAGAAGCAGTATGTGCGCCAGGTAGACCCCGAGCGCAATGCCAATAAGAATTCCCGCCGTCGCGATAATGCTCAGATGAACATGAACGGCTACGACGATGAGTTCGTACGCGGCAAGCGGAAGAAAAAGCAGGCGGCGCAGGCCAAGACCTTTGAGCCTGTGAAGATCGAAAAGGCGGTCATGACCGCCGAGACGATCACCGTGCGCGACCTTTCCGAGCGCATCGGCAAGCCTGCGGGCGAGATCATCAAGAAGCTGATGATGCTGGGCATCATCGCTACCATCAACAATGAGCTTGATTACGAGACCGCCGGTCTGGTCTGCGCGGAATACGACATCGAGCTGGAAAAGAAGCTGACCGCCACCGCAGAGGACGCCCTCGAAAAAGAGGACGTGGAGGATGCGGAGGAGGATCTGCAGCCTCGTCCGCCGGTCGTTACCATCATGGGTCACGTCGACCACGGCAAGACCTCGCTGCTGGACTATATCCGCAAGACGCGCGTGACCGCGGGCGAAGCGGGCGGCATTACGCAGCACATTGGCGCTTACACCGTCAATTTGGACGGCAAGCAGATCACCTTCCTGGATACGCCGGGCCATGAGGCGTTCACCTCCATGCGTCTGCGCGGCGCAATGGCGACGGACATCGCCATTCTGGTGGTCGCGGCGGATGACGGCGTAATGCCCCAGACGATTGAGGCCATCAACCATGCCAAGGCGGCCGGCGTTCAGACCATCGTGGCCATCAACAAGATCGACAAGCCTGCGGCAAACGTCGAGCGCATCAAGCAGCAGCTTACGGAATACGGCCTGGTCTGCGAGGATTGGGGCGGCGACACCATTATGGTGCCGGTTTCCGCCGTGACCGGCGAGGGCGTGGATCAGCTGCTGGAAATGATACTGCTGGTGGCTGAGGTGCAGGATTATCGCGCCAATCCGAACCGCAAGGCGCGCGGCATCATCATCGAGGCGCGTCTGGACAAGGGCCGCGGCCCCGTGGCGACGGTGCTGGTCAAGAACGGTACGCTCCGCGTGGGCGATACCATCGTGGCGGGTATGGCCTATGGCCGCGTGCGCGCCATGGTGAACGAGCGCGGCGAGCGCATGAAGAGCGCCGGCCCCTCCGATCCGGTGGAGGTTATCGGCTTTAACGACGTGCCCGAGGCGGGCGACCAGATCTCCGCTGTGGACGATGACCGCCTGTCCCGTCAGGTGGCGGAGGAGCGCCGCGACAAGGCGCGCGCCGCCCTCATCAAGTCCCAGCAGAAGACTACGCTGGACGATCTGTTCAGCCAGATTTCCGCCGGCCAGGTGAAGGATTTGAACGTCATCATCAAGGCCGACGTGCAGGGCTCCGTGGAAGCGGTGCGCCAGTCGCTGGAAAAGCTGTCGAACGACGAGGTGCGGGTGCGCTCCATTCATGGCGGCGTCGGTGCGATTACCGAAACGGACGTCATGCTCGCCAGCGCGTCCAACGCCATCATCATCGGCTTCAATGTGCGTCCGGACAACAATGCGCGCGCCATGGCCGAAAAGGAAAAGATCGATGTACGCCTCTATCGCGTCATCTATCAGGCCATTGAGGATGTGCAGAACGCCATGAAGGGCATGCTTGCGCCCAAGTTCAAGGAAGTGCTGCTTGGCCACGCTACCGTGCGTCAGCCGTTCAAGATCTCCGGCGTGGGCACCATCGCGGGCTCCTATGTCACCGATGGCAAGATCATCCGCAGCGCGCAGGTGCGCCTGCTGCGCGATAACGTGGTCATCCACGAGGGTAAGATCAGCTCGCTGAAGCGCATGAAGGACGACGCCAAGGAAGTCAATACCGGCTATGAGTGCGGTATCGGCATCGAGAGCTACAACGACATCAAGGAAAACGACGTCATCGAGTGCTTCAATATGGAACAGATCGAGCAGTAACAAGCATTGCGGCGGGCGTTCTGCAGGAACGCCCGCCTTTATCAGTTGCGCTTTAAACAAAAAGGAAAGGGAATAGTTATGCCTGCATATGAACGTATCGATCGCATTTCCGAGGAAGTGCATAAGGCGATCGACCGCATTATTCGCGATGAATTGAACGATCCGCGCATCGGCGGCACATGGAGCATCGTGCGCTGCGAGGTTACGCGCGATCTGCGCTATGCGAAGGTGCGCGTCAGCGTGCTGGAGGAGGAGAAGCGCAAGCCGCTGATGGCCGCGCTGAACCATGCTTCCGGCTTCATTCGCCGCGAGCTGGGGCATGAGGTGGATTTGCGCTATGTGCCAGAGGTGTTGTTTGAACTGGATACCAACATGGAATACGCCGCCCGGATCAACCGGATCCTGAAGGAGACACAGCGCGATGAAGGCAATAGCTGAGCTGGCGGATTACCTCGTTCAGCACGATGATTACTGTATATTTGGTCACGTCAATCCGGATGGCGACGCGGCGGGCAGCTGCATTGCGCTGGCGCTCGCGCTTCAGACGCTGGGCAAGCGCGCGTTCGTCTATCTGCCGGACGGCGTGCCGCATATGTTCGATGCGTTTGCGCGCAGTGTGATCATTGCGCCCACACAGCAGATGCCGTTTGTGCCGCAGACGGGTTTTGCCGTGGACGTATCGGAGCTGCCGCGCCTGGGCGACGGGCTTGAGCTGTTTGAAGCCTGCCCCGCGCGAGCGATGCTGGATCATCATGCCACGAATCCCGGGTTTGGCGACGTCTACTATGTAGACGGTCACGCAGCCGCCGTAGGGGAGCTGGCGCAGGTGCTGATAGAGGCGCTGGGCGTGGCGCTGACCGTGGAAATGGCGACCTGGCTGTACATCGCCATCGTGACCGATTCGGGGCGCTTTGGCTATGAGAGCACGCGATCTGAGACGATGCTTGCCGCTGCCGCATGCCTGCGCGCCGGCATCGATCTGGATAAGATCACGCGCGAGATCTACCGCACCCGCAGCGAAGGGCGTACCCGCCTGATGGGGCTGGTGCTCTCCGGACTGGAAATGAACGCGGAAAAGACGATGTGCTGGGCGCGCGTCACGCCGGAGATGTTTGCCGCAGCGGGTGCAGTCCGCCAGGACAACGAGGGCATCGTCAATTATCTGCTGGAAATACGCGACGTGGAGTTCGCCTGCCTCGCAGAGGTCATCGCGGAAAACAGAACCAAGTTTTCGCTGCGCTCGAAGCAGGGGCTGGATGTCGCCGCGCAGGTGGCCGTGCCGATCGGCGGCGGCGGACATGCGCGCGCGGCTGGCGTTACGTTGAACCTGCCGCTGGAGCAGGCGCTGGAATGCGTGCTGAAGCAGGCTGAAAGCGCCATGGCCAATACGCAAAGAAATGAGAAATGTGAATGAATGGTTTTTTGATCGCCAATAAACCCACAGGGATCACCAGCTCCAATCTGGTGGTCTTTGTGCGTAAGCGCCTGCCGCGCGGCACAGCCGTCGGGCATGGCGGCACGCTGGATCCTGAAGCCTCGGGCGTGCTGCCCATCTGCATCGGGCGCGCGACGCGGCTGTTCGACTATATCATCGACAAGCAGAAAACCTATATCGCCGAGCTGCAGCTCGGCGTTGAGACCGACACGCAGGACGCTACCGGCGAGGTCGTGGCAGAACGTCCGGTCTGCGTGGACGAGGCGCAGCTGCGCGCGGCGGCGGCGGGCTTTGTGGGCGATATTTTGCAGATTCCGCCGATGTATTCCGCCCTCAAGCGCGGCGGTGAACGCCTCTATAAGCTGGCGCGGCGCGGCGAAACGCTGGAAGTCGAGTCCCGCGCCTGCCGCGTAGACGGCATCGAGCTGCTGGAGCAAACGGGCGAAAACCGCTACCGGCTGCGAATCGACTGCGGCAAGGGCGTCTATATCCGAACGCTTTGCCATGACATTGGCCGCGCGCTGGGCTGCGGCGCGCACATGGCGAGCCTTCAGCGCGTGCGCGCGGGCATATTCGATATTGCGGCTGCGCTCACGCCGGAGCAGATCGATGCGGCGGCGCAGCGCGGCACGTTGGCGGAGCAGCTCGTGCCGATGGACGCGCCGCTCACACACCTGCCTGCGGTGTGGCTGAGCGCGCAGGCGCGCCGCGCGGTGCTCAACGGCAATGTGCTCAAGCCGCAGTGGATGCTCGAGCCTGCGCCCGCGGCGGACAGCGTGCGCATCTATCTGGAGGGGCGCTTTGCGGGCATTGGCGAAATGCAGCCGGATGGCAGCGTCCGCTTCAGGGCGATGCTTTTTGAGGAGGATGACGGCGCATGAGGATATGGCGCAGTCAAACGGAATTTGATCTGCCGGCCAGCGTGCTGGCGCTGGGTACCTTCGACGGCCTGCATGCGGGGCATCGGGCGCTGATCGAGCGCGCCATGGAGCTGTCGCGCGAAATAAACTGTGCCTGCGTGGTCTGCACCTTCGACCGTCACCCGCTGTCGGTGCTTTCGCCAGGGAATGCGCCAAGGCAGCTGATGCGGCTGGATGAGAAGCTGGCGGTGCTCGAGAAAATGGGCGTGGACGGCGTGCTGGTGGAAACCTTCGACGCCGCGTGCGCCGCTACGGAGCCGGAGCTCTATCTGGAAGAGCTGGTTCGCAATATGCGCGCGCGCGCATTGGTGGCGGGCTTTAACCACCATTTCGGCGCGCATGGGCGGGGCGATGCGGACATGATCCGCCGCGAGGCCGCGCGGCTCCATTATCGCGCTGAAATCCTGCCGCCCGTGCAGGATGGCGGCGATGTGGTTTCATCCACGCTGATCCGCGCGCTGCTGGAAAATGGAGATACCGGCAGAGCCAGACGGCTGATGGAGGAATGACCATATTGTAATGAAAGAATTGTCGCAGAGCATCGGCTTTAACGATCCCTGCCATAAAAAAAACCAGGCGCAGCGTTGGGAGAAATTCCGCGCTGCGCCTGATTTATGCTTATTATTTCTGATAATCCTTGAAGCCCTCGCCGAAGGCGTCGTGCACCTTGGACGAGGTCAGGAACGCGCGGGGATCGATGGCAAACACGATGCGCCGCAGCCGCACGCTTTCCATGCGGCTCACCACGCAGTAGAGCACCTGCTTGCGGTTGCCGCTGTACATGCCCCTGCCTTCCAGCGCGGTAACGCCGCGATCCAGCTCGGCCATGACCTGCTGCGCGATCTCCTCGCTCTTGTCGGAAATGATGAAATAGGAATGCGAGCTGTTCGGTCCCTCAAGCACGAAATCCACCACGATATTGGTGATGACCACGCAGATCAGCGCATACATGGCCGCCGTCGTGTCAAACACGAACACCGAGGCCAGCACCACCAGCCCGTCGATCATGCAAAGGCCGGTGCTGACACGGATGGCGGGGATCAGCCGGTGAATCAGGCTGGAGAGCATGTCCGTGCCGCCCGTAGTGGCGTTGCCGCGCAGGATCAGCCCGAAGCCGATGCCGCTGAGCAGGCCGCCATAGACCGTGGACAGCCACATATCGTCGATCGGACAGCTGGGCGGAATGCCATCCAGCATCAGTGAAAACGCGACCGAGGCGATCAGCGAGCGTATGCCAAAGGGCAGTCCCAGCGATTTCATGGATACCAGGAACAGCGGTACGTTCATGGCCAGCGCCACGAGACCTACCCTCCAGCCGGTGAAGTGGTTGATCAGCTGGGAGATGCCCGTAAATCCACCAGCGGCAATGTTGTTCGGGATCAGGAACAGATTGTAGGCCAGCGTGCAGAAGATCAGCCCCAAAAAGATCAACAGCGCGTTTTTAAGCTCCGCCTTTACAACCGGCTTCATCAATGATTGCAACCTCCCCGGCAAAGTGATATTTCCTGCTTATCGATTGTCGGCGGATGGTTTACGAACCTTCGCCTACTTACCCATTATACCATATTTCGGGCATTTCATCAAACCCTCGGAACCCGACTTGACGCAAATTCATAAATTGATTTGCCGACCTGTTGCGGCAAAAGGAGGGAAAAATAAAAATGACATATGGAAGAATGCCTCTGTTTCCGCCCGGCTTTTCGCAGCCGCAGGCGCTGCGCGTGCCGCTGTTTGGCGATTGCGCGCAGAAAAGCTGCGGCTGCGCTCCACGCAGCTGCGGCTGTACGCCGCCGCGCGACTGCTGCCAGACCGTGCGCTTTCAGAATCCGGCCTGTCCGGAGGAAAGCGCGGATGTGGAGCTGTGCCTGGACGAATGCGGTAATTTGAGCATCTGCGTGCGCCGCTGCCCAAACCTGTTCCCGCCGTGCGTTAAGCGCCGCAGGCCGCGCTGCGAGCGCTCGGACTGGTAAACCAATGTAAAAGTGGGGGAGCAGTGCTCCCCCAACAGAACAGGTCTACTCGTCGTCCTGCGCCCAGCCGCGGCTGCATGCCACGGCGCGCTGCCACTTGCGCAGCAGGCGGTGGCGCTCGGCCTCGCTCATGTTCGGCACAAATTCACGGCCCGGCTGAAGCAGCTGTCCCAGCTCGGTGTCGTTCCAGATGCCTACGGCGCGTCCGGCAAGCATCGCCGCGCCCAGTGCGGTGACCTCCAGTATGCGCGGCCGCCGCACGGTGGCGCCCAGAATGTCTGCCTGGAACTGCATCAGGAACTGGTTTGCGCTCGCGCCGCCATCCACGCGCAGCAGCGTGGGCTTCATACCCGCGTCGCCCGCCATAGCGCCGATGACGTCCGCCGACTGATAGGCGATGGCCTCCAGCGCAGCGCGCACCACATGCGCGCGCTTCGAGCCGCGCGTGAGACCTACGATGGTGCCTCGGCTGTACATATCCCAATAGGGCGCGCCGAGGCCGGTAAACGCGGGTACGAAATAGACGTTGCCGTTGTTGGGCACGGATGCGGCGATGGCTTCCGTGTCCGCAGCGCTTTCGATCAGCTTTAATTCGTCGCGCAGCCACTGTATCACCGCGCCGCCCACGAAAACGCTGCCCTCCAGCGCATAGCGCGGCTTGCCGTTCAGCCGCCATGCCACGGTGCTGATCAGGTTGTTTTGCGAACGTACCGGCGTTGTGCCCGTGTTCATCAGCACGAAGCAGCCAGTGCCATAGGTATTTTTGCAGCTGCCGGGGGCGAAACAGCCCTGGCCGAACAGCGCCGCATGCTGATCGCCCGCCAGCGCCGCCACGGGGATCTCGCGCCCGAGTATGCGCTTATCCAGCATGCCGATGACCTGTGAGCTGTCTACCACCTCGGGCAGCAGCGGTCGGGGAATGTCCATGGCGCGCAGCAGCACGTCATCCCACGCCTGCTCGCGGATATTAAACAGCATCGTGCGCGCGGCGTTGGTCGCATCGGTTACATGCGCGTGGTTCGCGGTCAGGTTCCATGCAAGAAAGCTGTCCACCGTGCCGAAGCACAGCTCGCCGCGCTCGGCGCGGGCGCGCGCATCCGGTATGCTGTCCAGCATCCATTGCAGCTTCGTGCCGGAAAAATAGGCGTCCGGGATCAGTCCCGTACGGTCGCGCAGCATGTTGCCCAGGCCGTCGCGCTTCAGGCGTTCTACCAGCGGCGCGGTGCGGCGGCACTGCCAAACGATGGCGTTGCATAGCGGCTTGCCGGTCGCCTTTTCCCACAGCAGTGTGGTTTCGCGCTGGTTCGCAATGCCGATAGCCGCGATGTTGCGCGCGTTCACGCCGCTCTTTTCCATGGCGATCCTCAGCGCACGCAGCTGGCTATCCAATATGTCCTGCGGGCGGTGCTCCACCCAGCCCGGCTTGGGGTAAAGCTGCTGAAATTCGACGTTGTGTGAAGCGACTACGCCGCCCGCCTGATCAAAAATGACCGCGCGGGAGCTGGTGGTTCCCTGATCCAGTGCAATAATGTATTTCATGCTGTTTGCACCTCCATGGCGTGTTGGAAGAGCTGTCGGCGTCTCTCTGCAAGAGCTACCGAATGCGTAAAACTCCGATGCGTTATAGCAGTCGCGCCATTGCCTATAGCAGGCGCGACCAGCCCCCGCGAATCCTCCGGATTCCAGCGGGGCGCTGCCGGAAACGGCGCTTTGCGCCGGATTCGGTGCGTTATTGATAATCTATATCCTGTAAAAAGGCGCCGGACGTTATGGCAACGCCGGCGCCGATAATGCGGTGCGTTTGACCGGAAGACCGGCAAAGCGGATGGAATTTAACCGATAGAAGCAGCATCTGCATCAGCTGTGGGCGCAGCGTCCGGCAGGCCTGCGTCTGCACCGTCCAGCGTAAGCGGTTCGGACGTAGCGGCGCTCAGGTTCGGAATTTCGACCTCAGCCGTCGGCTCAGGCGTGGCTTCCACTTCGACCGTCGGTTCGGGCGTAAGCTCGATCAGCGGCACTTCCGTGGCCTCGGGCGCGATGTTCTGGCGCACATCATAGCCGAAGAACAGCAGCTTGAACGCCGAGGTATCGCCAAAGACATCGTGCATTTTGGAAACGATGGTATCCTGTCCGCCGACGTACAGGAAGTTCAGCGCGATAATAATGACCAGCAGCGCTACGATCACGCCGAGAATGGCCTTGAGCACGCCGACCAGGTGATGCCCGAAGGAACGGTGCGTTTCGCCATCGTCGAATTCGTCATTGTCGTCATCGTCGTAGGCGTCATCATCGTCGTACTCGTCGTACTGATCCTCGTCGTCGTCCTCATCGTCTGCATCGTCGCTGTCGCTTTCGTCGTCCTCATCCTCGTCATCATCGTCAGCGGCTTTGCGGCGGCCAAACAGACCGCGGCGGGGCTTCACTTCTTCGGTATCCTCGTCATCCTCGCCATCTTCGTCGGAATCATCGTCGAAGTCCTCTTCGTCGTTATCCTCATCGTCCTCATCGTCCTCTTCCGGCTCGACGGGTGCTTTGCGGCGGCCAAACAGACCGCGGCGGGGCTTCACTTCTTCGATATCCTCGTCTTCGTCGTCATCCTCGTCGTCTTCGTCGGAATCGTCGTCGAAGTCCTCTTCGTCGTCATCCTCTTCATCCACATCGCGGGATTTGCGGAAACGGGCGAACAGGCCGCGGCGGGGCTTTTCCTCTTCTTCGTCCTCGTCCTCTTCGTCATCCTCATCGAAGAGACTCTTTTCGACCAGCTTCACCGGCGTGAATTCGCGGGTAGGCTCATCAATAAACTCTGGCTCGGGCTGTACGGGAGCCGCTTCCGCTTCGGGTGCGGCGGGCACTTCGGGCGCCTGCACGGTCTCGGGCTGTACGGCAATGTCCGCAGCCTCGGGCGCAGCGTCCTGTGCGGGCACATCCGCCACGGCGCTATCCTTCGCCTGCTCTGCGGCACGACGCATGGCCAGCTCTCTGCGCTGACGGCGGGTCATGCCGCTGGTCTCAAGGCTTTCCGCGAGCTGCTGCTCCAGAGCGTTGTTTTCCAGATCCATGGTCTGCCCTCCTTCGGTGGCGTCGGATACGTCGGCAAGGTCCGCGTCGGACTTGGCGCTTTGAGCGAAATAGTCGTCCTCGTCGCCGTAATCCTCATCGTTTTCCTCGTCTTCGTCGTCGGCTTCGGTATCGTCTACGCGGGTCACGAAGAGATTCAGGAATTTCCTAAAGCCGCCCTCGCGGTGCGTTTCGGCGCCCTCGTCATCCTCATCGTCGTCGAAGTATTCCTCGTCATCGAGCTCTTCGCCGCTTGCGGCGTAGCTGCGGCGCGGCGCGTTTTCGTTTTCACCGATCTCTTCGCCGTCGAAGTCATCCTCATCGTCGAAATCGTCCTCGTCCGCATGGCCGCCGCGCTTGCGCGCGTTCATATTATTCCGTACGCCATGGAAGAAGCGGATGAAGGAATCGAAGGGATTGGGATTCTCATCCACATCCGCGGGCTCTTCATCGTCGAAACCATCCTCGTCGCCGATGTCCTCCGCGTCGTAATCGTTGTCCTGAACCTCGTCGGCCTCCGCCGCGTCGAGATCGTATTCGGTGTTATCCGTCGGCTCGAACGCCTCATCCGGCGATTTGCGCGGAAGCGGACGGTCAGCGCGCGGCGCAGCGCCGTCCTGCGCCTGACGCGGGAGCTCACGCGCACGCCTTTTGTATGCTTCATGCCGCCTGCGCAGCTCGTAGTAATCCAGCTCAGGGCCGTTATCTCTGGTATTGCTCATTGCGAAAACCGCCTCTCATTGCATCCCGTTTCGGGACATGGGTATAACTATACACCACTATTATAACAAGATTCTGTTTTTCTGACAAGGGATGCGGCGCAGATAACCAAAAATATTTACTATCTGACGCCAAATTGACGGCTGCGGTCATCTTTTGCATAAAATAAAATCGCATTTTGATGGAGGGGAGGGAGAGAAGGATGGAAACGCCCCGTGAACTTACGCGCCGCGCCGCGCTGAACCGAACGCGCATACACGTCCAGCGGACGCCCGAGCCCGCGCCGCAGCCGCCGCGCCCTGCGCCGCTGCGGCCGTCCGGCCACGCGAATTACAGCGCGCTCATGCGCAGCCACGACCGCCTGCGCACGCGCCATATTCCCAGTCAAGGCTGACGCTGCGGCCGCATACATTTTGCTCAGAAGGGGGAATTATGCGATGATGAAGAACGATTATCTGCGAACGCTGATCCTTTTGCGCAGCAACGCGCCCGGCTATTCGGGGCACGCGCGTCTTGAAAAGCGCACGTCCATGGGCAGCCTGAGCTTTCTGGTGCAGTCGCCGGACGCAGATGCCGATCTGCGAGCGGCGCTGGCGGGGCGTTCGCGCGGCAGGTATTACGCCTGCCCGCTGGGAGAGCTGAGGCGTGACGCGCGCGGACAGGCGGCGCTGAACTATACCTTCGATCCGCGCAATATCTGCGGGCGCGAGCTGGACGCCTACCAGCTGCTGATCGTCAGCCGCGTGGACGGCGGCTGCGAGATCGTGCTCTTCGGCAACCTGAACGGACACTGCGATGTGGACTGGGCCGAGGTGCGCAGCACCGTATGCGCGCTGTACGACACTGCGGCGGTGCAGCCGCCGGTGAACCAGCTGCCGCCCGCGCGTCCCGCGCAGCCTGCGCCGCCGCAGCGTCCCAACGAACCGGTGACGCTGCCGGAATTCGACTATCCGGTCGAGGATGGCAATGCGCCGGTGACGCTGCCTGCGACCGATGGCGACCCCGTCGTGACCTCGCAGGACGATGCTGCGGCGCAGGACAGCGCGCTCAGCGCGCTGGGCGTGGATGCGGCGCTGCCATGGCCGGAGCCGCTGGAGCCGCTGCGCGCGGCGTTTGCTTCGTCCGCGCCCGTGCAGGATGCGCCGGACAGCGAATATGTCTACATCAGTCTGGACATGCCGGAGGGGGACGAGGCATATCTGGTCGGGCTGCGCGCCGAGAATGGCCGCGTTTCGACCGCGAAATATGCCATACCGGATCGCTGGAATCGCGAAGCGCCCGCAGGGCTTGAGGATTACGCCTGGCAGGGCGACGCAAACCGCGGCTGGTGGGTGGCCGAGGTGGACGCGGACAGCGGCAACAGAGTGTAAACGCGGACGATTCTTTTAACACGTCAACCTTGCAAAACATCTGTAAATCTGCTACAATAGCATTTAAGATTTATAGATAAAGAAGGTATCGCAATGGCAAAGCTCACGATGGATAAATTGATGGCGCTGTGCAAGAATCGCGGCTTCATCTTCGCAGGCTCGGAGATCTACGGCGGCCTGGCCAACACCTGGGATTTCGGCCCGCTCGGCGTGGAATTCAAGAACAACATCAAGAAGGCCTGGTGGCAGAAATTCGTGCAGGAGAGCCCGTATAACACCGGCCTGGACTGCGCAATCCTGATGAACCGCGAGGTGTGGGTGGCTTCCGGCCACGTCGGCGGCTTCAACGATCCGCTGATGGACTGCAAGGCCTGCAAGGCGCGCTTCCGTGCCGACAAGCTGATCGAGGATTTCACCCAGGGCGCGGAGACCGGCGATGGCTGGACAAACGCAGAGCTCGAGGGCTACATCGCTGAGCACGACATCGTTTGCCCCGTCTGCGGCAAGAAGGATTTTACCGGCATCCGTCAGTTCAACCTGATGTTCAAGACCCATCAGGGCGTCAACGAGGATTCTGCAGCGGAAATCTATCTGCGCCCCGAAACCGCGCAGGGCATTTTCGTGAACTTCCTGAACACGATGCGCACCACGCGCAAGAAGCTGCCCGCCGGCATTTGCCAGATCGGCAAATCCTTCCGCAACGAGATCACGCCCGGCAACTTCATTTTCCGCGTGCGCGAATTCGAGCAGATGGAGCTGGAATTCTTCTGCAAGCCCGGTGAGGATCTGGAATGGTTCAACTACTGGCGTTCCTTCTGCCGCGACTGGCTGCTGAGCCTGGGCATGCATGAGGAGAACCTGCGCCTGCGCGACCATGAAAAGGACAAGCTGGCCTTCTATTCCAAGGCCACGACGGACTTTGAATATGCGTTCCCCTTCGGCTGGGGCGAGCTCTGGGGCGTGGCTGACCGCACGGATTACGACCTGAAGCAGCATTCCGAGCACTCCGGCAAGAGCCTGGAATACCTGGATCCCACCACGAACGAAAAGTTCATTCCCTACTGCGTGGAGCCGTCCGTCGGCGTGGAGCGCCTGGTGCTGGCCTTCCTGTGCGACGCCTACGATGAGGAGGAGCTCGAGGGCGGCGACGTGCGCACCGTGCTGCACCTGCATCCCGCGCTCGCACCGTTCAAGGTGGCCGTGATGCCGCTGCAGAAGAACAAGCTTGGCGATCAGGCGAAGGCGCTCTACCAGCAGCTGGCGAAGAAATTCCGCGTGGATTACGACGAGACCGGCTCCATCGGCAAGCGCTATCGCCGTCAGGACGAGATCGGCACGCCGTACTGCATCTGCGTGGACTTCGATACCGAAGCTACCGGCAACGTCACCGTGCGCGACCGCGACACCATGCAGCAGGAAGTGGTTCCGATCGCAGAGCTGAACGCATGGCTGGAAAAGAAGCTGGAATTCTGAAGCTGATATAGAACGATATAAGGGAACCGTGCTGGCGCGATAGCGCCGGCACGGTTCAGACCACTGACAAACCCCGCAAACGCAGAAATTTCCTGAATAACTTCTGGCGAAGTTGAAATTTCTGCTTACATCGTCAACGCGGACTGCAAAATCGGTTACATACGTCCGTGTATGCGCCCTCATTTGCAGCCCGCGTTTTCTTGTCTTGCAGGGTTTCTCAGCATCTGGCAGTCTGTTGACTTTGTCAACATCCTGAACCGTGCTGGCGCGATAGCGCCGGCACGGTTCTTGTTAATGCCTGAAGGCATTAATAAAATTTGCCGGCGTGGGAATGTATTTCATTCCACGCCGGCAAACCATGTTTTGCCGATCAGGCCAGCCTTTAATTACTTCTTGTTCTTGATATACTCGTCGATGGCGGCGGCAGCGTTCTTGCCGGCACCCATGGCGAGGATAACGGTGGCCGCGCCGGTCACGGCGTCGCCGCCGGCATACACGCCTTCGCGGCTGGTCAGGCCGTCTTCGCCCTGAGTCACGATGCAGCCGTGCTTGTTCGCGTCCAGACCGGGGGTGGTGGAGCGAATCAGCGGGTTCGGGCTGGTGCCCAGCGCCATGATCATCGTGTCGATATCGAGCACGAAGTCGCTGCCTTCCTTCACGATCGGGCGGCGGCGGCCGGAAGCGTCGGGCTCACCCAGCTCCATCTCCACGCACTTCATGCCGCAGACTTCGCCGTTGCGCGGGTCGCGCTTGTCATCCGGATTGTTGTAGCCCAGCACCTCCACGGGGTTGGTCAGGGTCTTGAAGATGATGCCCTCCTCCTCGGCGTGCTCAACCTCTTCGCGGCGGGCAGGCAGCTCGGCCATACCGCGGCGGTACACGATGTACACGTCCTTCGCGCCCAGACGCTTGGCGCAGCGCGCGGCGTCCATCGCCACGTTACCGCCGCCGACCACGGCCACCTTGCTGCCATGGCGGATGGGGGTCTTGCTGTCGGGCAGGTAGGCCTTCATCAGGTTGATGCGGGTCAGGAATTCATTGGCGGAATACACGCCCTTCAGGCTCTCGCCCGGAATGCCCATGAAGCGGGGCAGACCTGCGCCGGAGCCGATGAACACGGCTTCATTGCCCATCTCGAAGAGCTCGTCAATGGTGAGCACCTTGCCGATGACCATATCGGTTTCGATGTCCACGCCCATGTCCTTCAGGTTTTCGACTTCCTTGTTCACGATTGCCTTGGGCAGACGGAACTCCGGAATGCCGTAGCTCAGCACGCCGCCTGCGACATGCAGCGCTTCATACACGGTGACCTTGTAGCCCAGCTTGGCCAGATCGCCCGCACAGGTGAGGCCGGCAGGGCCCGCGCCGATCACGGCGACCTTGTGGCCGTTCTGTGCCGGAACCGCCATCTTTTCGGTAGAATGCTCGCGATGCCAGTCGGCTACGAAGCGCTCCAGACGGCCGATGCCCACCGGCTCGCCCTTGATGCCGCGCACGCACTTGGATTCGCACTGGGTCTCCTGCGGGCAGACGCGGCCGCAGACCGCGGGCAGCGTGGACTGCTTGTGCAGCACCTCGAACGCGCCCTCGATGTCCTCTTCGGCGACCTTCGCGATGAAGGCGGGAATGTCGATGCGCACCGGACAGGCGGATACGCAGGGATGATTCTTGCAATGCAGGCAGCGGCGCGCTTCTTCAATGGCCATTTCGTAGGTATAGCCGGTAGCGACCTCCTCGAACACCTTGTTGCGATAATCCGGCGCGAGGGAGGGCATGGGGCACTTTTTCAGGCTCATATTCTTCTCAGCCATTTTATTCGACCTCCTTCTTCAGCAGGTTGCAGGTCTCTTCGCGCTTATGCGCTTCAAAGTCGCGGTACATTGCGCCGCGCTGCATGGCCTCGTCGAAATCTACCAGATGGCCGTCGAACTCGGGGCCGTCCACGCAGGCGAACTTCGTTTCGCCGCCCACGGTCAGGCGGCAGCCGCCGCACATGCCCGTGCCGTCGATCATGATCGGGTTCATGGAGACCACGGTCTTGACATTGTACTTCTTCGTGGTCAGGCAGACGAATTTCATCATGATGACCGGCCCGATGGCGATGACCTCGTCATAGTTTTCGCCGGCCACGATCTGCTCCTCCAGCGGCACGGTCACGACGCCCTTGCGGCCATAGGTGCCGTCGTCGGTCATCATGAACAGCTTATCGGAGCAGGCCTTGAATTCGTCCTCGAGAATGACCAGATCCTTGCAGCGGAAGCCGATGAAGGAATGCACCTCCGCGCCCGCCGCGTGCAGCGCCTGCGCTACGGGCAGCGCGATGGCACAGCCCACACCGCCGCCGACCACGGCGACCTTCTTCTTGCCCTCGACGTCCGTGGGCTTGCCCAGCGGGCCGACGAAATCCTGAATGTATTCGCCTTCACGCTTGGCGTTCAGCTCCATCGTGGTGCCGCCGACGATCTGGAAAATGATATCCACGGTACCAGCCTCGCGGTCGAAGCCGGCGATGGTCAGCGGAATGCGCTCGCCGTCCGCGCCGACGCGCAGGATGATGAACTGGCCGGCCTTCGCCTTGCGCGCCACCATCGGCGCTTCAATGACCAGACGCGTGACCGTCGGGTTGAGCTCCTCTCTCTTAACGATCTTGAACATATGATCCCTCTTCTCTGTCAAACGTGTTCTGTTTTTTATTTGCCGAATATCGGGCAAAAAAATACTCCTTCAATATACTATCACAGCCGCGCCGAAAATGCAAGAAAAAACGGCGCATTCAGCCGCAAAACGGCGCATTCAGCCGCAGAGCTTGCGCAGCCTGACTGCAATGGCTATAATAATGATGACTGCGGCGCCGCACAGCGCTGCATGAATACAGAAAGGAACGCATCACCATGAAGCGCATTGCAATTTATCATTCGCCGGTGGGGGATATGCAGCTGGAATATGAAAACGGCGCCGTGACGGCATTGAAGACCGTAAAGGCGGGCGTTCAGCCGGAAGGCGCACCGGACGCGCTGGCAGAGACGGTTTTCAGACAGCTGGACGAGTACTTTGCAGGAACGCGCACTGTCTTTGATTTTCCGTGCGCACCGCAGGGCACGCCGTTTCAGCAGAAGGTCTGGGCGGCGCTATGCGAGATTCCCTACGGCGAAACGCGCAGCTATAAGCAGATCGCCGAGGCCGTCGGCAAGCCCAAAGCCTGCCGCGCAGTTGGCATGGCGAACAACCGCAATCCCATTATCATCGTGATTCCCTGCCACCGGGTGATCGGCGCGAACGGCGCGCTGACCGGCTATGGCGGCGGCCTCGAAATGAAGCGCGCGCTGCTGGAGCTGGAGGGCACTGCTTATATGGAAAAATGAACCGCCGGATTAACGGGCGGCTCATTTTCTATTTTCCTTCAATATCGATAATTACGAATTCCGACCGGCAGCCGGTCTTAAACAGGAGCTCCCAATCCGATATGCCGGAGGTGACGATAAAACCGGTATCGCCGATGTGCTTCAGGCCATAGGCGCTGTCGTCGCCGCCGAGCTTGAACAGCTCGATCAGCTGCATCAGCGGTATCATCTGCCCGCCGTGCGTGTGGCCGGAAAGCACCAGATCGACGCCGGACGCCGCCTGCGCCGCGTAATCGCGCGGCTGATGATCCAGCACGATGGAGAACCTGTTCGCGTCCAGCCCCTGCGTCAGCGTCGCCATGTCTGCGCGTCCGGCTGCCTCGGAGGCGTCCTGACGGCCGATCAGATAAAAGCGATCGCCGATCAGCGCGGTCTCATCCTGCAACACAGTCACGCCGTTTTCCTCGAGCGCCTCAATGACCTCGGCCGCGCCGTAGCCGCGCCGCCCGTTTGAATAAACGCCCTTGTCGTGGTTGCCGAATACGAAGTACACGCCAAACGGCGCGTCCAGATCGCCGAGCGCGCGCGCCGCGGCGCGCATTTCCGCCTCGGTGGTACCCTCGTCCACGAAATCGCCGGTCAGCACCACCACGTCCGGAGACTGCGCCTGAAGCGGGGCGAGCTTATCCGCAAAGCCCGCGCCGTCGAAGGTCGTGCCGATGTGCGAATCGGCGATCAGCGCCACGCGCAGGCTGCCCACGGGCTTAGCGGTTTGGATGGCGTAGTCCTTCTGCCATACGCCGTGCGCCTGCACCCAGCCTGCCGAGAGGTAGGCCGCGGTAATCAGCAGCGCCGCCGCGCCCGCATAGTAACGCCGAAACGCCTTTTTGCGCGCGCGGCAGATGCACGCGCATACCAGATCGCACAGCAGCCAGAACAGCGCCAGGTGCAGCACGCAGATCAGCGCGTTCATCGTGCCCCATGCGAGCCACAGCGCCGCCGCGGGAAGCAATACCAGCGCAGCGCCGATGAGCCATTGCGCCGCGCGGCGGCCGCCCGCTATTTTTTGAACCAGTGCAAAGCGCCGCATGCGCCCTGCCAGATAGGCCAGCGCGCCCGCACTGAATGCGAACACGACCACCATAAACAGTATCCAGAACAGCATTTGTTTTCTCCGTTATTTCGCCATATTGTAGATATTGGCAATATCCGCCTTTTTAAGCGGTACGATGCAGCCGGTGGCCCCGCCCGAACCGCTGGCGCAGCTCTCGGCCATCCATTCGATCTGCTCGGCCGTGGGCGCTATGCCGAGCTCCGTCAGCGAGGTCGGCATGCCGATCTCGCGGTAGAAGGCTTCCATTGCCTGAATGCCGGCCAGAATGATCTCATCGTCGCTGCCCGTATCCGCCACGTTCAGCACGTTCAGCGCGAATTTCTTGAACCGTGGCTGTGCGGCGCGGTATACATAGCGCGCCCAGCTGCCCCAGATGGCCGCCAGCCCTGCGCCGTGCGCCACGTCGAACAGGCCGCCGAGTTCGTGCTCCATGCGGTGGCACGCCCAGTCGCCGCCGCCGGTGGCGCATTCGGTAAGGCCGTTGTGCGAGAGGCTGCCCGCCCACATGATCTCCGCGCGCGCGTTGTAATCGTGCGGCTTATCCACCAGAACGCGGGCGTATTTCATCACGTCGCGCATCAGCGCTTCGCTGAGGCCATCCGTGATCTCCATGTTTTCGTTCTGATTGAAGTAGCGCTCCATCGTGTGCATCAGTATGTCCGCCGCGCCGCTCGAGGTCTGATAGGCGGGCAGCGTCATCGTCAGCTCGGGATTCATGATGGCAAAGCGCGGGCGGCACAGATCGTTGTCGTAGGAACGCTTCAGGTTCAGCTCCTCGCGGGTAATGACGCAGCCGTTGCTCATTTCACTGCCTGCGGCGGCGATGGTCAGCACCGCGCCGATGGGCAGGCAGGCCTGCGCCGCGCGCTTGCCCTCGAAGAGCTCCCATACGTCGCCGCCATTTGCCGCGCCGTAGCCGATGGCCTTTGCGGAATCGATCGTGCTGCCGCCGCCCACGGCCAGAATGAAGTCCACGCCCTCGCGGCGGCACAGCTCAATGCCCTCGTATACCAACGAAAGCCGCGGGTTCGGCGCAGCGCCGCCCAGCTCGATGTGCGCCACGTTTTCGCCGTCCAGCGCCGCCTTCACGCGGTCGATCAGGCCGGAGCGCAGCGCGCTCTGACCGCCGTAATGGATCAAGACCTTTTGCGCGCCCTGCCCCTTGAGCAGCCGGCCCGCCTCCATTTCGGTGCCTCTGCCAAAGATCACCCTCGTGGGCGCGTAGAACTCAAAATTGGCGTACATTGCATCTGCCACCTTTCTAATTAGAAGAATTTCAACATTTTATACCTTATGTAATATACAATACACTGAATTCACAGATTGTCAACGTGCGGCGCAAAAAATAAACAGAATCTGTGCTTGACAGGTCTAACCGGCGCGCGTATAATTTTCGCTAACAAATATTAGTTAGGGTTGATTGTATGAAGCGAACAGACACCAAAAAGCGCATTATGGAGGAGGCGCTGCGCCTGTTTTCCGAAAACGGCTATGACGCCGTCAGCGTGGAACAGATCGCGCAGGCGGTGGGCATCAAGGCGCCGTCGCTCTATAACCACTATAAGAGCAAGCGCGCGATATTTGATGGAATCGTCATGGAATCGTCGCGGCGTTATGCGGAATTTGTCGCGCATCACTTCGTGCATCTGGAGCATGGACAGGACGATCTGGCGGCCTTTCGCGACATCAGCGAGGACATGCTGGCGGCGCGCGTGCGGGAAATATTCCTCTATCCGCTGCACGATGAGACCGTCAGCCGCTTCAGGCGGATGATGACGCTGGAGCAGTTTCGCAGTCCGGAGCTGGCGGCGCTGTACACCGAGCGTTATGTCGAGCGGCTGGTGGACTATCATGCCGCCCTGTTTCGCCAGCTGATCCGCATCGGACAGCTGAAGCCGGAGGATCCGGATACGCTGGCACTGACCTATATTTCGCCGATGATCGCGATGACCGGCGTGTGCGACCGCCAGCCGGAAAGGGAAGCGGAATGCCTGGAGCGGCTGGACGCGCATGTGCGGCTGTTCTACCGGAATTTCACCCTGCCGTGCGCGGTGAAAAAATGAAGAACGAAGAGAGATGGATTTCCCAATGAAAAAATCGGGCGCGCAGCTGCTGGGGCTGCTGGGCATACTGAGCCTGCTTTCCTATACCGCCGCCGTGGCGTTCGCGCCGCTGGCCTATCCTGGCTACAACTGGATGGCGCAGGCGGTGAGCGACCTTTCGGCGGACAGCGCGCCATCCAGGCAGCTGTGGAGCCAGCTGTCCGCGCTGTATATGCCCTGCGGCGTGGTGTGCTGCACGCTGTGCGCGCTGGAGATACGGCGCTGCTTCAACCGGACGCTGCGGCTGGGCGCGTATCTGTTCGCAGCGATGAACTGGGTCTCGGCTGTGGGCTACGCCATGTTTCCGCTCTCCGGCGCGGGCCTGCCGGAGGGCTTTCAAAATGTGATGCACCTGATCGTGACGGCGGCGGTGGTGCTGCTGTCGGTCGCGTCGCTGAGCCTGATTATTGCGGGCGGCATGCGCGGGCACGCCTGCCGGCCGCTGGCTGTATGGGCGGCGGCGATGCTTGTGCTGATGCTGCTGGGCGCGATTGGAACCGGCGTGCTGCCCGCGGCATACTTCGGCATTCCGGAGCGCTTCAGCGTATTTGCGCCGACGATCTTCAACGCCGTGCTGGGCATATATCTGTTTCGCGGGTTTGAGGCGCAGCGGTGAAGCGCTTGAGGTCGAACGCCTACTATGGCGTGTGCTTTTTCGGCGGGCTGGTGTTCTTTGCGCCGGCAGCGCTGCTGGTGCGCACCCGCGCGGGCGTGAGCGCGGCGCAGTTTTTTCTGCTGCAGGCGCTGCTTTCCGGCGTGATCGCCGCAGGTGAGATTCCGGCGGGCTGGCTCACCGACAGGATCGGCTATGCCGCGTCGCTGAAGCTGTCGCAGGCACTGATGCTGCTGGCGCGTCTGATGCTGCTGGGCGCGTTTCTGAAGAGATCGATGGCGCTGTTCGTGGCGGAGGCGCTCGTGGAGGGTATCGCCGTTTGTTTTTTATCGGGCACGGGCAGCGCGTATCTCTACGCCGTCTGCGGTGAGGAAAGCTACCTTGCGTGCGCGGCGCGCGCGGCGAACTTCGGTACGGCGGGCTTCATTATCAGCACGGCGGCTTATGCCGGAATATACAGGCTGGCGGGGCTTGAGGGGCTGATTGTCGGCGCGGTGCTGACCGCGCTGCTGGGGCTGGCCTGTGCGCTTTGCCTGCCCCGCGAGGGCGCGCACGCCGCCGCTGTGCGGCGGGACACATGGGCGCAGCTGAAGCGGCTGTTTTCGAGCGGGCGCGCGCTGCTGCTGACCGCCATGCTGGCACTGCTCGGCGTGGCGTGGATACTGGTAAACTTCTTCTATGCGGAGCGGCTGGAGGCCTGCGGTGTTGCGCTCGAGTGGATGTCGGCGATCATCATTGCCTATTCTGCGGTGCAGATGCTGGCGGAGCCGATCGTAGCGCGCCTGAAGCGCTGCGGCAAGGCGGGACTTCCCGCGCTGCTGTGCGCGCTGGGCGGCGCGGCGCTGATCGCGTTCGGCCTGCTTTCCGGCACGGCCGCGGTGCTAATGCTGATGGTGCTGCTGCCGCTGCTGCTGGCGCTGCCGGAGCTGTACCTGGAAGAGGGACAAAACCGGCTGATCGACCAGCTGGGCATGGACGGCAGCCGCGCGGCGGCGCTGTCGATGATGAACGTGGGCGTATCGCTGGTGGAGATCGTATCGCTGTTTACGTCATCGGCGATCGCGGCGTTTGGCGCGGGGCGCTGCTTCGCGCTGTGCGGCGCGTTGCTGGCGGCATGCGCAATTCCCTATTTCAAAATGACAAAATAAATTGAGGATATGGGCTTATGTACATATTCAGAAGAATGGCGGCGCTGCTGCTGGCGCTGCTGGTCGCGTTTTCCGCAATGCCCGCGCGGCGGCGGGCATTTCGCCGATCCGCCCCTATCTGGACGCCATCGACGGCGCAGCGACGCTGGGCGAACTGGTAGATCTGGACGCGCAGATGCTGCGCGAAATGGGCGTGGCGGCGCTGCTGGGCTTTGGCGTGACTGCCGATCTTACCGATTCCACGCGGCACATCGTGTCCTTTTCCGCGACGTCGCCCACGCTGGATAAGAACTTCTATCTGAATGGCACAGACGCGCAGAAGACGGCTTACCTGGATTATATTGCGGCGCTGTTTACGCTCTCCGGCATGGATGAGGCGGCGGCGCGCACGGGGGCGGAGCGCGTATACGCCACGGAGCAGACCATCGCGCAGCAGATGCTCGAGCCGCAGGATTACGGCGATGTGGATAAGATCTACAACCTGTTTACGATGGACGAGCTTCAGGCGATCTTCCCCAATGCGCGCCTGCAGCCGGCGTATGAGGCCTATGGCCTTGAACCGGCGGATAAGATCATGGCGTCGGACGTGGGCGCGATGCGCGCGGCAGCGGCCCTCTTCAACGATGAACATCTGGACACGCTAAAGGTAATTGCGCGCTGGGCACTGCTTTACAGCGCGGGCGCATGCCTCAATTCAGAATTCCTGGATGCGGCTTACGACTTCACGCTGGCCTACTACGGCGTAGACGCGCGGCAGGACGACGACGCCATCGCCGCGCAGCAAGTGCAAAGCCTGCTGGCGGATTATCTGGGGCGTGCCTATGCGGAGGCGTATTTTTCGCCCGAGGCGAAGGCGGATGTGGAAGAGATGATCCGCGAGTTTATTGATATCTACCGCAAACGCATTCAGGCGCAGGATTGGATGAGCGTTGAAACCCGCGCCCGTGCCGCACGCAAGCTGGACTGCATGCGCATCAAGGTCGGCTATCCCGACAAGTGGGACAGCTATCTGGACAATGCCGAAATCAAATCGCCTGCCGAAGGCGGCTCTTTCTTCTCTAATGTAGCACAGATCAGCCGCGCGGCGCTGGCGTACAGCGCTTCGCAGCAGCTGGAGGATGTGGATAAGTCGGAATGGGCGATGTACGCCTTCACTGTAAACGCCTGCTATGATTCGAGCACGAACGACATTACCTTCCCCGCCGCCATATTGCAGGCCCCGCTCTATGACGTCAACGCAAGCCGTGAAGAAAATCTGGGCGGCATCGGCTACATCATCGCCCACGAAATCACCCATGCCTTCGATAACAACGGCGCGAAGTTTGATGAAAATGGCAACGCCGCCGACTGGTGGACAGCGCAGGACTACGCTGCGTTCAGCGAAGAATGCCAGTCGGTGATCCAGTGGTACGACGGCGTGGAGGTCTATCCGGACATCGTTTGCAGCGGCGAGCTGACCGCAGCTGAAAACGTGGCGGATCTGGGCAGCGCGCGCTGCGTGGTGGCGGCCGCTCAGCGGCTGGATGCGCCCGATTACGATGTGCTGTTCCGCGCCATTGCGAATACCTGGGCATCGACGACCTCGCGGCAGATGCGCCAGTATCTGGCAGCCATGGATGTGCACGCGCCGGATAAGCTGCGCTGCAACCGCGTGCTGCAGACGCTGCCGGAATTCTACGAAACCTATGATATTCAGCGCGGCGACGGCATGTGGACGGAGCCCGAGAGCCGCGTGTCCGTCTGGTAAATGGAAGGGAAGCAGCATCTATGAAATATCCCCTTGAAGCCAGCCTGGATTATCGGCTCTGCGCGCTGCTTGCGCTGGCCGTCTTCTACGGCGTCTATTTTGCCAAGATGCTGGCGCAGAAAAGGCGCGGCATTCAGACCCGCCAGATCGGGCGCAGGAAGGAAAAGCAGCTGCACGCGGTGGAGATGCTGATGTCCATAGCGACGCTGGGCGTGGTGATCGCGCAGCTGGCGTCCATATTGCTGCAATGGAACTGCATGCCTGCGGGCGCGCGCTTTACTGGCCTGTGTACCGCGCTGCTGGGCGATATGCTGTTTCTGGTCTCCGTGCTGTGCATGCGTGACAGCTGGCGCGCCGGTATTCCAGATCAGGACAGGACGCAGCTGGTGACCGGCGGCATCTACGCATTCAGCCGCAATCCGGCGTTTCTGGGCTTTGATCTTCAGTATATCGGCCTGCTGCTGATGTTCTTCAATCCGCTCACGGCGCTTACGACCGCGTTCGCCGTCGTCATGCTGCACCTGCAGATCCTGCAGGAGGAAAAATACATGGCGGCGACCTTCGGCGAGGCGTATTTGTGCTACAAGCGGCGCGTGCTGCGCTATCTGGACAGGCGAAAGGAAGGAAAGCATGATTAAGACCATCGGCATTGTCAGCCTTTCAAGGGGCATACTTGGCGAGGATTTTATGCGCCACGAGTTGGAAATCGGCGAGGCGCGGCTCAAGGCCTATGGTTTGAATGTGAAATACATGCCCAACGCGCGGCGTGGGCTGGAATATCTCGGCGCGCATCCCGAAGCGCGAGCGGCGGATCTGCTCGCGGCGTACTGCGATCCTGAAGTCGATATGATTCTCTGCGCCATCGGTGGAGACGATACCTATCGCCTCGCGCCGTATCTGTTCGATAACAGCCAGTTAAAGCGCGTGGTGACGCACAAGCCGTTTCTCGGCTTTTCGGATACCACGGTCAATCACTTCATGCTCAATAAACTCGGCGTGCCGACCTTCTACGGACAGGCGTTTTTGCCGGACGTGTGCGAGCTCGACCGCGAAATGCTGCCGTATACGCGCAGCTATTTCGAAGAACTGATCTCAACCGGCCATATCCGGGAGGTTCACCCGAGCGACATCTGGTATGAGAGCCGCAGCGATTTCGGCCCCAATCAAGTCGGCACGGCGCTGCCCGCGCACCCGAATTCCGACTTCAATTTACTTCAGGGCAGCGCGCGCTTTCAGGGAAAAATCCTGGGCGGCTGCATCGACACGATGTATGACTTTTTCAACGGCGAGCGCCACGCGGACATGCCGGATATCTGCCGGAAATACGGCCTGTTTCCCAGCATCGAAGCATGGCGGGGCAAAGTATTGCTGCTGGAGAGCAGCGAGGAACAAATGCCGCCCGAAAAATACCGTCGAGCGCTGGAATACCTGAAGCGTTCGGGCGTTTTCAGCGCGGTCAGCGGCGTTCTCGTCGGCAAGCCGATGGACGAAAAGTATCACGATGAATACCGCCGGCTGCTCGTGCGCGTGATTGATAATCCGTCGTTGCCGGTGGTGTGCAATATCAATGTCGGCCATGCGCTGCCGCGCTGCATCATACCCTTCGGGGTTGACGCCGTGGTGGACGCACAGCAACAGTTAATCTGCTTCGATGAACCTGGTTGGAACCAGTAAATGGAGGACAAGCATATGGAAAAGCGGCTTTACAGATCAATGAACAACAAAATGATCGCGGGCGTGTGCGGCGGCGTGGCTGAATACTTTGGGCTCGATCCCGCGCTGGTGCGCCTCGGTTGGATCGTATTTTGTGCGCTGGGCGGCAGCGGCGTGCTGGCGTACATCATCGCCGCCATTGTCATTCCCAAGGCGCCTGAGATCTGATCGTGCGCCAGAAAGGGGCTGTGGAAGAACTTTTCGTTCTTTCACAGCCCCATAATTTTTATTTCGCGATCAGGATCAGTCCTGCGGCGCAGACGAGCAGGCCGATTATCTGCCGACCCGTGCAATCGCTTCGTGGTTCGCTGATTTCTGTCCCTTAAAAAAATATACCGTACAAGTTAGCCTTGTACGGTAGGTGCTCACCCGATGCGATTATCTATCTGTATCATACCACGATCCGCGCGCATTTTCAAGGCGGCGCATGAATTTTACGCGCCGCCCGAATAATTATGCAGATTTGTTATTCTTCCACCACGCGGCATGTGATGCTGCCCAGCGTCCTGTCCTCGCCGATCACCTTGACCTCCAACAGCAGCGTTTCGGGCAGCGCTTCAAACGACTGCATCGTTTCATACTGCCGGAAATACTCCAAATCGTCCTCGCCGTGCAGCTGACCGCAATTGCCGCTGCCCGTGGCGATGCGCTTGCCCGAGGCGTCGCAGGGATTGAGCCAGATGTCCGTTTCATCGGCCTGATCAAAGCGGTAATCCACGGTCAGGTAGCCCTGCACCGGCGTGAAGACGATGGATGCGTCCAGCACCTGCACGCCGCCTGCGCTGTTTTGCGGCACGAGCCGCGCCCGGCGGCGCTGCGCGTTCTGGCTCAATTCAAACGTCACATCCGGCAATTCGCTGTCCTGTCCATCCACGCTGACGCGCGCGCTCACGCTGGCCTGGAGCCGATCCTTCCCTTCCAATTCTTCGCCGCTGGCCGTGATCCAGATCAGCACGCTGCTGTCGTCCTGCGCCTCGGCAAACTCCGAGCTTTCCGACATTTCTGCGCCGTCCAGCGTGAGGTTCGGCCAATAATCGATAATCCGCCTGCCGTCGCGGCGGCCGGTCACGCGGCGTTCGTATTCATCGACCATATAGATCCTGCCGCCATCCGCGTATATGGGAAGCTGCAGCTCGATGGCGCTTGCTTCGTCGGGCGGAATCTGCGTTTCCACGCCGTCTACATACAGCCATGCCCGCGTGCCGTCGCTGCCCGCGCGGATCGTCCGTCCGTCCATCTCAAATTCGGTCTCGGTGCCTGTCAGCTCCATGGGTACGATTTCAACGTCGTACACATCCTGCGGCGAATCCTGCAAGAAGTCGTTGAACAGCGCATCGCCTTCGGCATTCTGCGGAGCGATGCGCAGCAGCGCCATCATGGCGTTGCCGTCGTAGAGCGCTTCCTCCACCGTGAGCCTCGCCAGCTCGTTTTCCGTTTCGCCCAGCCTGGTTGCGACCATTTCTTCCGCGCCCGACACCGGCACGATGGGATCGGCCGTATCCAGCATATGAAATAGCCCCAGCCGCCCGGCAGCCAGCCCCGCGCCCGCCAACAGCAGCACGGCGACAGCAGCGGCGAGCAGCGCACTCGAGAGCCTGTATTTCCGCTTTGTGCTGCTTTCCGCCAGCGCGTCGAGCGCGCCCTGAAGGCGGTCGTGAAATGCGCCGGTGGGTTCGCCGTAGGCGCGCCTGAAATCATATTTCTTCATGTTATATCCTCCCCAAGCGTTCGCTTCAATTCTGCACGCGCCCGCCTGAGGCGGGACTTCACCGTGCCCTCCGGAATTTCCAGTATGCGCGCGATCTCGCGCGTTTTGTAGCCTTCCATGTATTTCAGCAGCACCGGCAGCCGAAGCTGTACATTCAGTGCGGCCACCGCGCGGCGCAGTTCACCGTCCGCATCTGCCGGCGCGGCCTGCTCCGGCGCGGCGTCCAGCGGCAGCGCCCGGCTGCGGCTGCGCTGGATGTTCCGGCATTCGTTAATCAGGATCCGAGTGAGCCAGGTTTCAAAGAATTCCTCGTGCCTGAGCCTGCTCAGATTCTGCCACGCCCGTATCACCGCCTCCTGCGCCGCGTCGAGCCGATCTTGCTCCTCCGCCAGCAGACCGCGGCTGATCCGGTACAGCCGCCCCTCCATGGCGAGCACGCGGACGGTAAACTCCTGTTTGTCCATAAAAGCAGCTGTCCTTTCGGTGGTTTGGAAACATGTAAGCCTGATCGATCATCCCTACGCCCATTAGACGCGCCTTGAGCGTCTGCGGATTTTGGATGTGAATATTTTACTTGCAAATTGCCGCAGCGCGCGCTATAATGAAGCCAGTTCCATGAATGCAAAGGGGAAGAATAGGGTTGCTCCAAGCGCGCAGAGAGCCGGTGGATGGTGTAAACCGGCGGCAGCGGCAGCCGGTCCGCCTTCCCGATGCATCCGATGACGAATCGGAGGGTTCGCGCCCCTTATAGCGCTTCGAGTGGCCGCAGGAATGCGGCAATTTGGGTGGCAACGCGGAAGAAGAGCAGGTCTTTCGTCCCATGGCGGGGCGGAGGGCTGTTTTTTTGTCCGCAGGAGAGCAATCAAGAAAAAGGAGAGTTCCATTCATGATCGACATTAATCTGATCCGTACCAATCCCGATCTGGTCAGGGAGAACATCAAAAAGAAGTTTCAGGATGCGAAGCTGCCGCTGGTGGACGAGGTTATTTCGCTGGACAAGCAGAACCGCGAAGCCATTCAGCGCGGCGACACGCTGCGCAGCCAGCGCAACAAAATATCCAAGCAGATCGGCATGCTGATGGGTAAGGGCCAGAAGGAAGAGGCCGAGGAAGCGAAGAAGCAGGTGCAGGCCATCAACGATGAGCTGCTCGAGCTCGAAAAGAAGGAAGAGGAGTTCGCCGCGGAGGTCAAAAAGCGCATGATGGTGATCCCGAACATCATCGACGCCTCCGTGCCGATCGGCAAGGACGACAGCGAAAATGTGGAAAACGAGCGCTTCGGTGAGCCCGTGGTGCCGGATTACGAAATCCCGTACCATGTGGATATCATGGAGAAGCTCAACGGCATCGATCTGGATTCCGCGCGCCGTACCAGCGGCAACGGCTTCTACTACCTCAAGGGCGACATCGCGCGTTTGCACAGCGCCATTTTGTCCTATGCCCGCGATTTCATGATCGACCGCGGCTTCACCTACTATATCCCGCCGTTCATGATCCGCAGCAACGTCGTAAACGGCGTCATGAGCTTTTCCGAAATGGAAAACATGATGTATAAGATCGAGGGCGAGGATCTCTACCTGATCGGCACCAGCGAGCACAGCATGATCGGCAAATTCATCGATACCATTCTGGATGAGAAGGATCTGCCGCAGACGCTGACCAGCTATTCTCCGTGCTTCCGCAAGGAAGTGGGCGCGCACGGCATCGAGGAGCGCGGCGTATACCGCATCCACCAGTTCGAGAAGCAGGAGATGATCGTGGTCTGCAAGCCCGAGGACAGCATGATGTGGTATAACCGCCTCT
>CAKUOX010000008.1 GCA_934670175.1 uncultured Clostridia bacterium
TGTATCCTGTAATCTCATGATCTGCGAACGTTTTACAGTGCTCACATGTGGTGCGGAAGGTTTCCGCCTTCGCTTCCGGCATCATTCCCGGCAGCAGGCACAGCAGCAGCGCCGCGGCCAGCAATATGGCAAAATTCTTCTTCATCTTCATAGCCTCCTTGAAATAGCGGTTTATTCTATCGGCGTTACGCCGCGGGAAACAGGGGGAGATCAGCAGTGGGGCGGCTTCTCGATGTCCTTGAGCGAAAATTCATAGCGCATTGCCAGCGCTTCAAACAGCCTGTGCATCACCTGTTCGGCAATCTGCCGGATGTTCAGCCCCTGAACGAAACGAATTGCCCGATCCATTTCGTCCTTCGGAACGTTATATGCCCGCAGACTCATATCGAGGAACAGCCGCAGCTTCTTTTCCAACGTCAGCTCGGCGTCGCAGGGGTGCGCCATGTAGCCGCGCATGATGCCGGCCGAGCCGATCTCCATAGCGTAGAAATCGCGCTGCGTCAAATCGGGCAGATAGGGGCCAAAGATCTGGTGCAGCTCCCTTGAGGTCTCCTGAAAAATGTATTCGGACGCCTCCTTCTGGGTGTATGCCTCTATGTAGATCTCGCGCAGGTTCTCGTTCAGCTCCGTCAGCGTCATCTGAATCGCCGTTTCGACCGCGTAGGTGTAGACCGGCGGCAGCTCCGCGCCCGCCGCGCCGCGCGCCATGGCGAACTGATTGGAAAACATGAACGCCACCAGCTCGGTCAGCACGCCGTCCTTGGCACGGAAAATGTTCTGAAACGTGCTGTATGAAACCTCGGCTTTGTCGACGATTTCCGCCAGCGTGGTTTTCCGGTAGCCCTTTTCCAGAAAGAGCTTCACGCAGACCGTCAGAATGCGCTTTTTCGCGGGCAGGCTGGCGCTCGTAATGGCCATTGCGATCACATCCGTTTCAGTTTGGTGTATACACCAGTATTATAGCACAGCGCGGCCCAAAGCGCAATAGCGGCAGGGGCGCAATAAGGTACAAAATTATGGCGACGCGCGCGTTCAATGAGTTTTTTATAACATAAATATAAATTTTGCGTTAGAATATGAAACGGGTGCGAAACGGCGGCATGAGCGGCGAAAGGCGGCGCCGCCAGCCGGAATTCCATTATAGGATTTGTGGAGGCCACGGGGCTGCGGCTTTCCCATCCCAAAAATGACAAAATCGAAGCAGCACACTGCTTCGATTCCAGAGAAAACAATTAATAGTGATACTTCTTACGCTTTCGCAGCATGAACCAGAGCGACACGAACACGCCGAGCAGCTCGCTGGCGACCATCGAATACCACACGCCGTCCAGCTGCCATATGGCGGGCAGCGCCAGAATGCAGATCACCGGCAGCACCAGCGCGCGCATGAACGAGATCGCCGCCGATACCGCGCCGTCGTTCAGCGCCGTGAAGAAGGACGAGGTGTAGATATTGAACCACATGAACAGGAACGGTATGGAGCAGATGGTGAAGGCATGCGTGGTCATTTCCAGCAGGTTCGCGTCGTAGCCGATGAATAGCTTCGACAGCGTGCGCGCGAAGAGCATTGCCAGCGCCGTCAGCACCACGGCTGAAGCGGCCAGCAGCGTCAGGCTCTTTTTCAGCACATTTTTTATTTCCGCGTGGTTCTGCGCGCCGTAGTGGTAGCCCATCACGGGCGCGCTGCCCGTGGAATAGCCCACGAATATGCCCAGGAAGATGAACGCAGCGTACATGACCACGCCATAGGCCGCCACGCCGTCCTCGCCCGCGTACTTCATCAGCTGCAGGTTGTAGAGGATGCCGGTGATCGACGCGGAAACGCTGGACATCATTTCGGAAGAGCCGTTCGCGCTGGCCTTGAGTATGGCGCCAAGCTCGATGCGCGTTCGGGTAAAGTGCAGCGCCGAATTATTGCTTCGGCTCAGAAACCACAGCAGCGGCATGCCCGCGCCCACGGTCTGGCTCAGCCCCGTGGCGAGCGCCGCGCCGAACACGCCCCACTTGAACACGGCCGTGAACAGGAAGTCCAGCAGCATGTTCGTGAAGCCCGCCAGCAGGGTGGCGTACAGCCCGAGCTTTGGCTGCTCGGCCACGATCAGGAAGCTCTGAACGCCGTACTGCACCACGAAGGCAACGATAAACACCATGCAGGTGTTGCCATAGACCATGATGTCGCCGATCATGTCATCCGTCGCGCCAAACACATAGGCCATCGGGCGCAGGAAAATGGCGCCGATCGCGCCGAAGAGCACGCCCGCGGCGATCATCAGGTAGACCATCATCGTGAAATACCGGCGCGCGCGGGGAATGTCGCCCTCGCCCAGCGTCTTGGCGGTCAGCGCGCTGCCGCCGATGCCCAGCATCGCGCCCACGCCGCCCAGAATTTGCAGGTAGGGGATGATGAGGTTGACGGACGCGAACGCCGTCTTGCCGACAAAGTTTGAAATGAAGTATCCGTCCACCACGCTGTATATGGATGTAACGATCATCATGGTGATGGACGGCAGGGTAAAGCGGATCAGCTTGCCGTAGCTGAAGTGATCCGAGAGTTGAATTCGCATTGGGGTCGTTCCTCCTGAGGTCAGCATGTGTGAAATATGGCGCCGTCAGATGTGCCGCAGCGGCGGCCGCTTCATCAGGCAGCACGCGGATTGAGGGGCGGCCTCACGGACAAGGATGATTTATGTTGCATCGCCCCCGTTTACAGCGCTGCAAATACCGCGCAGCCGCGCCGCCTGAGCCAGCAATACAGCAGCGCCGACAGCACCAGCGTTGCCGCTGTGCAGATGCCTGCGTAGGCCGCAAAGCCCAGCGTCCAGCCGCCCAGCGCCAGACAGCCCACCGCCAGCAGCACTATATATGCGAAGCCGCCGAGCAGAGCAAGCGCCACGCAGGCGCTCTGCTTGATGGGCGTAATTTCGTTCGTCCAGCTCAGGTTCGGCATTTTCAGCCCCAGAAACAGTCCAAATAGCGCCATCAGCAGCACGAACGCGCTCACCAGCAGCGCGGCCATCAGTATTTCCACGGCGCTGAGCGCGCAGGCAATTGCCGCACAGGCGAGGCAGAACAGCGCGGGAATGCCGGTCAGAACGATTTGCAGCCCCAGCTTGGCGCGCAGCGCCTGCCACGGCGTGACCGGCAGCGACTGTATCAGCCACAGGCTCTTGCCCTCCAGTGATACCGAGGGCGCAGCTATATCGTTCATCGAGGCCAGCAGGCAGACTGCCGCCGCCAGCAGCATCGGTATGGCGTCCGGATTTCCATCGAACACCGACGTGAGCGCCTGCGTCAGATCCGCGCCCTTGAACAGCAGCGCGACGCCGCCGATCGGCATCAGCAGTATGCCCAGACCGCAGTTGAGCGTGTAGTTGGGGCTTGCGATAAAGCGCGCCAGCTCGCGGCCGAACAGCGCCGCGCCCACGCTCCTGCGTTTGGCGGTGCGCTCGCGGTAGACGCGCCTGGCCGTATGGCCGGAGGCCGTGGCGATCTTCAGGAAGCTGCGCGAGATCAGCGCCCACATCAGCCCGAACAGCGCCAGCACCGCCGCCGACACGATCAGCATCGCGCGGCCGTCGCCCACGCCGACCCGACCGAACAGGTAGATCGGATACGCCGCGCCGCGGATCCTGTCGCCATAGAGCGCAGCGTTGGCGACCAGATCGGAGATCAGCGACTGCGCTTTAAAATAGAAGAAATAGTAGCCGCCGATGAACACCAGCGATACCAGCACGGTGATCAGGCTGCGGTTTTTCAGCTTCAGGCTGATCTTTGCCACCACCCAGCCCAGCGCGCAGGACAGCGTGAGCACGAACAGCGAGATCAGCACCATCAGCAGCAGGCTGCCCAGCACGGCGCCCGTGCCGGCGGACACGTTTATCCAGTATACGATGGCTGCCGGCAGAAAGGCCACGCCGGAATACATCAGCCCCATCAGATACACGCCCATCAGCCGCGCGCCCATGATGGCGCTCACGGGGATCGGCATGCTCAGCAGCAGGTCGTTATCCTTGGCGAGATACAGGCCGGAATAGGTGTTGAACACGCTGCCAAACGCACCCAGCAGCACCGACAGCAGCCCCATCAGCGCAAAATACAGCCAGTTCATGCCGGCCTGCGCCAGCGGAGCGCAAATGGACGCGGACAGATAGGCGAACAGACCGCCCAGCACGCCCAGCATGATCAGCGCGAACATTACAATATACGCGATCGTCGCGCCCTTCGAGCGCGCGCGATTCTTTTTCGCATCATAGAAGTAGCTGCGGAAGATCTCCGTCAGCTGCTTCTTCAATAGAATTCTCAGCATGATTCTTCCTCCAGCTCAAGGAATACATCCTCCAGCGTATCGTCGCCGCGCACATCCGCCATCGTGCCGGAACGGATCAGCTTGCCGTTTTTGATGATGGCCACCTTGTCGCACAGCTTTTCCGCCACCTCCAGCACATGCGTGGAGAAGAAGATCGCGCCGCCGGCATCACAGAAATCACGCATCATGCCCTTGAGCAGATGCGAGGCCTTGGGATCGAGCCCGACGAAGGGTTCGTCCATGATGATGAGCTTTGGCTCATGCAGCCACGCCGCGATGATCGCCAGCTTCTGCTTCATGCCGTGGGAATAGGCGGCGATGGGCTGGGCAAGGCTGTCCGTCAGCTCGAAGCGATCCGCGTTTTCGCGAATGCGCGCCTGCCGTTCCGACGGGCTGATGCCGAAAATATCGGCGATGAAGTTCAGGTACTTGATGCCCGTCATGTATTCATACAGATCGGGGTTGTCCGGAATGTAGGCGATCTCGCGCTTGCACGCGAGCGGCTCGGCCTTGACGGACTTGCCGCAGACGTAGATCTCGCCCGCGTCAAACTGCAATATGCCCGCTACGGATTTCAGCGTGGTGGTCTTGCCTGCGCCATTGTGGCCGATGAAGCCGTAAATCTCGCCGGGCTGGATGTGCAGGTTCAGATCGTCCACGGCCTTCTTTTCGCCGTAGGTCTTGGTGAAATGCTCGATTCGAAGCATGTTTCTTTCGCTCTCCTTATATGCTGATTTCAGGGCGTCGCACGGGGATCATGCCCGCTGCGCCGCCCTGATGATTGAATACCTAATGGTCGTTAGCGTATTATAACAGCCAAAACGATTCGCGTCAAGCATGAAATACCTGCTGGAAACGTAAAAAACATGCGCACCGGCGAAAATACTGCGCCGGTGCGCTGCAAACGCAATATGCCTTTGAGCGGAGCCGCCTTATTCGGTCTCCTGGTACAAATAGAAGGTATATACCACGTCGGGGCCTGCCCAGACCATCGCGCCCTCCTCGTTGAAGCTCAGCGTGACGGATTCGTCCGCGTTTTTCAGCAGCAGCTTGCCGTCCTCGAGCGTTCCTTCGAATTCCTGAACGCGGCTGCCGACGCCGACGGCTTCCTCAGCCATCTGCGCGTGGCCGTTTTCAATTTTGAATATCATCGTATAGCGGTATTCGCTCATGGCGTGCAGCTCGCCGTCGGCAAAGACCGTGTCCGCCACCCAGATGCCGTCGAAGGCTTCGAGCGTGATCTCGTTATGGACATTTTCTGCCAGCGCAAGCCCCGTCAGCATCAGCGCGGCCAGCACGATACAAAACAGCTTTTTCATTTTAAACCTCCGAAGCATGGAATCCCGCAGGGCGGAAGAACCCTCCTGCGGATTTGGGAATCAGTAAAACCATGGCGAGCCGCATATGCCTTGCGGCTCGCCATGGCCATTTGGGGCGCTTACAGCAGCAGCGCGGGAACCTCCAGCAGCTTCTTGACCCGCTGCAGGAACTGCGCGGCGGGTGCGCCGTCTACGATGCGATGGTCGTAGGTGAGGCTCAGCCACAGCATATTGCGCGCCTGAACGCTGTCGTCAGGCATGACGACCGGGCGCTTCTTCATCGCGCCGACGGCCAGAATGCCGGCCTCGGGCTTGTTGACGATGGCCGTGAAGCTGTCCACGCCGAACATGCCCAGGTTCGTTACGGTAAACGTGCCGCCGGAGAGCTCGTCCGGATTCAGGCCGCCCTCCTTGGTGCGCGTGCCCAGATCCTTGGCCTTAGCGGAGATCTCGGTCAGCGTCAGCTTATCCGCGCCCTTGATAACGGGAACCAGCAGTCCCGTATCGGTGGCGACGGCCATGCCGACGTTGACGTAGTGCTTCTGAATGATGGCCGTATCGGTCATGGTGGCGTTCATCATCGGGAACTCGGTCAGCGCCTTGGCGACGCAGCGGATCACGATGTCGTTGTAGCTGACCTTCACGCCCTGTGCCTTCAGCTGTTCGCGCAGGCGCACGCATTCGGTCATATCGACCTCCATGCGGTGGTTGGCCTGTGCCAGCTCGGTCAGGCTTTCGTGCATGCGCTGCGCGATGATTTTGCGCATGCCCTTGAGCGGGATCACCGTTTCCAGCTCGGACGGCGCGGCGGCTTCGACGGCGGCCGGCGCGGGGGAAACTGCGGCTGGGGCGGGCGAAGCTGCCCTGGCAGCCTTCACGTCGCGCTCGATGATCAGTCCGTCGGGGCCGGAGCCCTTCACGGTGGCGATGTCCACGCCCCTTTCCTCGGCGACCATGCGCGCGCGCGGGCTCGCGAAAATGCGTCCGCCCTCCGCGGGCGCGGCCTCGGCTGCGGGCGCTTCCTCAGCGGCTTCGCCGTTCAGGAAGGCGTCCACGTTGGTGCCGGCGGGGCCGACCAGCGCGATGGTCTCGGTCACGGGTACCATGTCGCCCTCTTCGTAGAGCAGCTTGAGAATCGTGCCGGTGGCGGTGGAATCGATGGTGATGGAGAGCTTGTCGGTCTCCATTTCAAACAGCGGCTCACCCTCCTTGACCTCTTCGCCCTCATGCTTGAGCCAGGTGGTGATGATGCCCTCGGTCATTTGCAGACCCTGCTTGGGCAGGATGATCTTCTGCACGCCCGCGGGCAGCGCGCCGGGGGCCTTTGCCGCGGGCGCGGCCTCGGCTGCGGGGGCAGTTTCGGCTGCGGGGGCGTCGCTGCCCGCGAGCAGCGCGGAAATGTCCTCGCCGGGCTGGCCGACGATGGCGATGGTCTCGGTCACGGGCACCATGTCGCCCTCTTCGTAGAGCAGCTTGAGCACCGTGCCGGTGGCGGTGGAATCGATGGTGATGGAGAGCTTGTCGGTCTCCATTTCAAACAGCGGCTCGCCCTCCTTGACCTGCTCGCCCTCATGCTTGAGCCAGGTGGTGATGATGCCCTCGGTCATTTGCAGACCCTGCTTGGGAAGAATAATTTTCTGTGCCATGTTTCGTTCTCCTCGGCTTAGCGGTAGCAGACCTGCCTGCAGGCGGCGACGATGTCGGCGACCTGCGGCGTGGCGGCATTTTCAAGGTTCACGTTGAAGGGCAGCGGGCAGGCCTTGGTGCCCAGGCGCACGGGTGCGGCGTCCAGATAGCGGAAGGCTTCCTCGGTGACCATGGCGGCGACCTCAGCGCCCCAGCCTGCGTTGCGGTGCGCTTCGTGAACGACCACCAGGCGGCCGGTCTTTTTCACAGAATTGATGATGGTCTCCTTGTCGAAGGGAACCAGCGTGCGCGGGTCGATGACCTCGGCGCTGATGCCGTCCTTGGCGAGCGCCTCGGCGGCCTCCAGCGCGCGGGAAACGTAGAGCAGGTTGGCCACGATGGTCACGTCCGTGCCCTCGCGCTTGACGTCCGCCACGCCGAAGGGGATCATGAAATCGGGATCGTCCGGCACATCCATCTTGGAGGCGTACAGCGCCTTGTGCTCAAAGACCATCACAGGGTTATCATCGCGGATGGCGGTGCGCAGCAGGCCGGCTGCGTCACGGCCGGTGGACGGGCAGGCGACCTTGATTCCCGGGAAGTGCATGAAGATGGTCTCCAGCGACTGGGAGTGCGTCGCGGCGTTGCCGCGGCCGATGCCCTCCTGACCGCGAATGACCAGCGGAATCTTCGCGCGGCCGCCGAAGATATAGCGCGTCTTGGCGACCTGGTTGATCAGCTGATCCGCAGCGACCAGAGAAAAGTCCATATACATCAGCTCAACGATGGGGCGCATGCCGGTGCACGCCGCGCCCAGACCGGCGCCGATGAAGCCGGCTTCGCTGATGGGGGTGTTAAAGGCGCGCTCACGGCCGAATTCTTTGGTCAGATCGCGCGTGCAGCCGAAGATAGAGCCGATGGTCTCAATGTCTTCGCCCATGATAAAGACCTTTTCATCGCGGCGCATTTCGGCGGCGATGGTATCGCGTACTGCCATTGCGTAGGTTTTGATGCTCATTCCGCGTCGCCTCCCTCATAGAATACGTCGTCCAGCACATGCGCCGGATCGGGCTCGGGGCTGTTCAGTGCAAAATCGGTGGCCGCCTGCGTTTCATCATCGGCCTGCTTGTCCATCGCGTCGAGCTCCTCAGCGGTGTACATGCCCTCGGCGATCAGATGCTCGCGCCAGTGCTTGATGGGATCGCGCTTCTTCCAGGATTCGACCTCTTCGCGGGTGCGGTAGGTCTGCGGATCGCCCGTCCAGTGGCCCATCCAGCGATAGGTCTTGCATTCGATCAGGCTCGGGCCCTCGCCGGCCTTCGCCCGCGCCAGCGCGCGCCCAAAGGCGGCGTCGATGGACTCAGGATCGTTGCCGTCCACGGTCTCGCCGGGCATGTCGTAGGCCTTCGCGCGCACGGAAATGTCCTTGACGGAGGTGGACTGGGAAACCGGCACGGAGATGCCGTAGCCGTTGTTTTCGCATACGAAGATGATCGGCAGCTTCATGACGCTCGCCAGATTCAGCGATTCATGGAACGTGCCTTCGTTGGAAGCGCCGTCGCCGAAGAAGGAGACCGCCACGCGATCCTGCTTCTGCAGCTTGGCGGAAAGCGCCGCGCCCACGGCGATCGGGATGCCGCCGCCGACGATGGCGTTCGCGCCGAGGTTGCCCACGTTGAAGTCGGCGATGTGCATGGAGCCGGAACGGCCCTTGCAGTAGCCGGTGGCCTTGCCCATCAGCTCCGCCATGGATTTGTTCAGATCCGCGCCCTTGGCGATGCAGTGGCCATGGCCGCGATGGGTGGAGGTGATGTAATCGGCGTCGGTCAGGCGGGAGCATACCGTCGCTGCGACGGCTTCCTCGCCGATGTAGAGATGCACGCTGCCGCGCAGCTTGTTGTTTTCAAACAGCTTCAGCGCCTTGGTTTCGAAGGCGCGGATTTTGGCCATGGTCAGATAGATACGACCAGCTCTTTCACGTTCGATCATATTTTACCTTCCTCCCTGAGCTTCAGGCAAATGTCTACGATGTGCTGCGTGTTTTCTGCGATATAGACGCCCGCATCGCGCAGTACGGCTTCCTTGTTGGCCGCGGAGCCCGTTCCGTCTGCGGTGACGATGGCGCCCGCGTGTCCCATGGAGCGTCCCTTCGGCGCGTTCTTGCCCGCGATCAGCGCGATCACCGGCTTGGAAACGTGCTTTTTCAGGTATTCGGCTGCCAGCTCCTCCTCGTTGCCGCCGATTTCGCCGATGATGATGATCGCCCTGGTCTCGGGGTCGGCGTTGAAATCGGGCAGAAGATCCACAAACGTGGAGCCGGGGATCATATCGCCGCCCACGCCGATGCAGGTGGACTGGCCGATGCCGTTGTTGGACAGCATGAATACGGTCTCATAGCAGTTGGTCGCGCTGCGGCTCATAACGCCCACATTGCCCTCGCGGAAGATGCGGTGCGCCATGAAGCCCGCCTTGGACTTGCCGGGCGAGATGATGCCGAAGGAGTTGGGGCCGAACAGGCGCGCGCCCTTCAGGCGTGCCAGGCGGTAGCACATCATCATATCGTGCACCGGAACGTGCTCCGCGATGGTCAGCACGGTCTTGAGTCCCGCGTCCAGCGCCTCGAGCACGGAGGCCTTGGTGAACTTCGCGGGTACGAAGATCACGGAGGCGTTCGCGTCGGTGGCTTCTATGGCTTCGCGCACGGTGTTGAATACCGGAACGCCCAGTACGGTCTGGCCGCCCTTGCCGGGGGTCACGCCCGCAACCACGTTCGTGCCGTAGGCCAGCATCTGCTCGGTGTGGAAGGTGCCCTCGCGGCCGGTGATGCCCTGAACGATCAGGCGGGTGTTTTTATCGATGATGATGCTCACAGGCGATCCCTCCTCTCCAGCAGTGCGGCAACGGATTCGCGCAGGCCGTCCACGCGCACGACGTCGGAAGAGCCCATGCTGTCTATAATTTCGATGCCCTTGTCTTTATTGGTGCCTTCCATGCGTACCACGATCAGCTTGCCGTCCAGGTCGTGCTCTTCCATGGCGAGCTTGACGCCGCCGGCGACCTCGTCGCAGCGGGTGATGCCGCCGAAGATGTTGATCAGCACGGCCTTCACGCCAGGCGTGGAGAACAGAATGCGCATGGCCTCCTTGATGCGCGCCGCCGTAGCGCCGCCGCCGAGATCCAGCACCGCGGCAACCTGCATGCCGTTTTTGCTGATCATGTCAATGCAGCTCATCAGCATGCCGGAGCCGTTGGAGCACACGGCGATGGAGCCGCCCTTTTCGCAGGGAATGTACAGGAAGTTGAACTGGCGCGCCTCGGTGATCAGTGCCTCCTCGGGCAGCTCATCGCGCCAGGCCGTCACGTCGGGCAGGCGGTACAGCGCGGAATCGTCGATGTCCACCTTGCCGTCCAGCGCCAGCAGCTGATCGTCCATATCGATGACCAGCGGGTTGATCTCCGTGAGCATGCAGTCGTATTTCATGAAGCAGCGATACAGCTTCTTCAGCAGGGCATCGAGCTGCTTGGTGTAGCCGACGTCCAGTCCGCTGGAGGAGAGCAGGTAGCGCGCCATGTAGTCCTGCACGCCGATCATCGGGTCGATGACCAGCTTCTTGATGGCCGCAGGGTTGGTCTTGGCCGTTTCCTCGATCTCCATGCCGCCTTCGCCGCTGAAGATGATGATCGGCTGCTTGCTCAGGCGGTCGAGCATAATGGAGAGGTACCACTCGGTCTTGAAGTCTGCCATTTCGACCAGATACAGCTTGTTGACCATCAGGCCGAGCAGCTCCTTGCCCAGCAGCCTGTCCACATGCTTTTCGGCCTCTTCCATGGTCTTGGCGAACTGAATGCCGCCCGCCTGGCCGCGATGGCCGGACTGGATCTGCGCCTTGACGACCACGGGGAAGCTTACGTTGTTTTCCTGCATTGCCTTTGCGAGATCTTCCTTTTTGTCGATCACGCAGCCGTGCTTCACGGGCAAGCCAAACTGCTTAAAAAGCAGCTTGGCCTGATATTCCATCAGTTTCATTTAATTATTTCCCCCAAATCTCTTCATCGGTCGGCATGGTCGCGCCCGGACGGACGTAGGCGATGCGGCTGACATTGAACAGATGCTTCCAGCTCAGGTTTTCGGAGATGGAGTTGTTGCCCCAGCTGCCGCAGCCCAGCGTGGTGGTGGCGGACAGGCTGTTGAAGAAGGAGCCGCCGTTGTTGGTGGAGCAGATCTGGTTAATCAGGAAGCGGGACACCGGCAGAACCTGCGCCGCGGCTTCGATATGCTCGGTATTATTGGAATGGATGCACACGGAGTGACCCTTGCCCTCGACGTTCAGGTTGGCGTTCGCAGCCTTGATGCACTCGTCCCAGTCGGCCAGAGAGTCATAGGTGGCGATCATGGGGCACATCTTTTCCTTGCTCAGCAGGCATTCCCTGCCATAAGCGGGCGCCTTGACCAGAATGACCTTCAGATCGTCGCCATGCGCGAAGCCGCACTTCTCGGCGACCACCTTCGCGCTCTGACCCACGATGTTCTTGTCGATCGTGCCGTTCGGGAACACGATGTCGGTCAGCTTCTGCACGTCCTCGGGCTTATCGATGTACAGCGCGCCGTTCTTCTTGAAGATCTCCACCGCCTTGGCGAAGATGGACTTGGGCATGATGGCGGTCTGCTCGCCGGAGCAGATGATGCCGTTGTCGAAGCGGCGGCCTTCAATGATCATCGGAATGGCCTTTTCCAGATCCACGTCCTCATCGATCATGCACTGCACGTTGCCGGCACCAACGCCGAAGGCGGGCTTGCCGGAGGCGTATGCCGCGCGAACCATGCCCATGCCGCCGGTGGAGATGCACACGTCGCACTGCTTCATGACCTGACCGGAGATCTCCACGGTGGGCTCTTCGACGATCTGAATGATGTCCTGCGGAACGTAGGCGGGCAGCTGAGCCTTCATCAGGCGAACGGCCTCGGTGGAGCACTTCTTGGAGCGCGGATGCGGGCAGATGATGATGGCGTTGCGGCCCTTCAGCGCGAACATGGCGTTGCACATCGGGGTGACGATGGGGTTGGTGGTGGGCGTTACCGCGCCGACGACGCCCATGGGCTTTGCGACCAGCACGAGGCCCTTTTCGGGCTCGCGGTCGATGATGCCCACGGATTTCTTGCCCTTGATGTCGTTCCAGATGACCTTGGCCTTGCCCTGGTTCTTCTTGACCTTATCCTCATAAACGCCCATGCGGGTCTCGTCCACGGCCATGCGCGCGAGCGGCTCCGCATTGTCAAAGATCGCCTTTGCGATTACGCGGCAAGCCTCGTCTACCTGTTCCTGATTGCAATTTTCAAACTCGGCCTGCGCGATGCGGGCGCGTTCCAGCATTTCTTTTACAAACAGTTCAGCTTCCATGGTGATCCTCCTAAAGCAATTTTTAGATTTGTGTCATTGAGATTGGTCATACCAATCGCTTGTGAATAGGATAACACCATTTACAGGATTATTCAAGCATTTGTGGGTGGATCTGCGCAAATTTTCCGTTTTTTAATATATATCCTTGCAATTCTTTGCGCTCTAATGGTATGATATATGTATTATTTTAAGAGGAGCGGAGCATATGCCCAACAAGCTGTACGAAGATGTCGCGGAGCGCATGATCGAGCGCATTCATGCGGGGGAGCTGCATCCCGGCGACCGCCTGCCGTCCGAGCGCGCGCTGACGGAGGAATATGGCGTCAGCCGCACGGTTATCCGCGAGGCGCTGCGTTCGCTTGAAATGATGGGCTGCGTCGAATCCCGCGTGGGCGAGGGTACCTTTATCAAGGCGCCCGAGCTGTCCAACATCGTCAATCCATTTTCCATGGTGGTTCAGAACAACCTGAAAATGGGCAGCGAGCTGATCGAGGCGCGCCTGATTCTGGAGACCGAGGTCGTGGCGCTGGCCGCGCGCAGGCGCACGCAGGCGCAGATTGACGCGCTCGAGGGAACCATCACCGAAATGCGCGAGGACATTGAAAGCGGCGGCATGGGCGTAGAGGCGGACGAGCACTTCCACCGGATTCTTTCCGAGGCGGCGGGCAACGAGGCGCTGCGCACGATGCTTTCCATGTGTGCAGACATGCTTTCGCGCACCCGTCCGATCACCCAGTCCGTAAAGGGCGTGCCGGAAATGACGCTGCGCGACCACGCGGCGATTCTGGAAGCCGTGCGCATGCAGGAAGAGCGCACCGCCAAGCGCCTGATGCGCAACCACCTTAACCGCGCGCTCCGGAATCTGGGCAGAGCGCGAAAGGGCTGACAAGTGCGAATGGTATTGAAGTGAAAATCGAAATAGAAATACATAGCTATGCCCCCTGACTGCTTCAAAACAGTCAGGGGGCATAGCTGTCTGTCGAAAAACCCGGGAGAGCTCGAGAGGGTGGCAGTGGCGGGGGAGCTTGCTTCCCCGTCCACATGCTTGTCAAAAATCTTTTTTGACAAGCTGCTTGCGCCAGCCTTAGCTGCGCGGCAGCGTGGAGCCGCCGTAGGGCATCACGATCACGCTGGCGTCTGCGCCCTGCCTTGCGATGGCGGCGTCGAACGCCGACTGAAGGCTTTCAAAGGGCTTCATGAACGCATTTTCCGCGAATGCGGGCTCGCGCTCGCTCACCAGATAGATCTCCGCGTTATCCAGCACCATTGCGATGGCGGCGGCCTTGTGTCCACCGAGCTTGAATTCGCGGCCGATGCGCTCGACCAGACTGTGCGAGGTCTCGGCGGCGTTGATCCATTCTTCAAACGTCTTTTCACCGTAGCCCTCCCTGCAGGAGCCGACCAGGATCACCGTGCCGCCCTTCTTGACGGCGTGCTTGGCGTTGTCCAGCGCCTTCTGCGTCTGATACAGGTTCAGATCCTTCGGCGCGCCGCCCTGGGAAACGATCACGATGTCCGCGCGGTCGGGGATCTTTACGGCGTACAGCTTATCCAGGAAAGCGCAGCCCTCGCGGTGCGCCAGGGTCACGTCGCCCGCGCAGGCGTGGATGATCTTCTTGTGTTCATCCAGCACCACGTTTACGATGAAGTCGACGCCCACGATGCCGGCGGCCTCCTCAATGTCCCGGCGCAGCGGGTTCGCGTCCAGATTGCCGGCGCACGCCTCGGGCGACACCATCATGCTGTGGTTCGACTGAATGGCGTCCCGCGTGGAAACGCCGGGCATGATCGCCTTTGCACCGCCGGAATAGCCTGCGAAATAGTGATATTCGATGTTGCCCAGGCAGATGCGCCGGTCGGCCTGCGCCACCTCGCGCACGATGTCCACGGGCGTGCCGCGCTGGGTGACGCCCATGTGTACGCAGCTCGAGGCGTCGCCGTCGATGCAGCGTATCTCGCTGAAGGCGCGCTCGCCCGCGAGATGCAGCCGTTCCGCGTCCGTCTGTCTGCGATGGCTGCCCAGCGCGAACACCAGCGTGATGTCCTCGCGCCGGATGCCGGCCGCGTAAAGCTCGTCCAGCAGCGCGGGCATGACCGCGTAGGTGGGCATCGGGCGGGTCACGTCGCTGGTGATGATGGCGACCGTCTCGCCGGGTTTGACGATCTCGTTCAGGCGCGGGCTGCCAATGGGGTTTTCAAGGGCGCGCCGTACCTCCGCCTCGCCGCCGAGCGCGTGCGCTACGGGATTGGGCGTCAGCACCGCCAGTATATTTTTATCGGGCACCTCTACGGGCTGTACGCCCGCGCCAAGGCCAAGCTCAAATTTCATACCATAGCCTCCTGGATGGATTCGGTTTTTCAGATGGTAAAGCTCTCGCCCTGGCGCAGCAGCTTCAGCGCGCAGTCGGGCGCCTTTTCAGGCAGCGCGTCAATGATCTGCTGCGGGTCGCCGTGGTGCAGCGGGAACGTCCAGAAATGGCAGGGCACGCAGATTTTGCAGCCCAGTCTGCCGGCATATTCTGCCGCCATGACGCCGTCCAGATTGCCGAAGGCGCCGTTGATGGGCAGAATGGCGACCTCGGGACGGATGGACATCGGCACGCTCAGGCGCTCGTAGGTCAGCGCGGTATCGCCCGCGTAATAGATGCGGGTGAAGCCGAAATCCAGCATGAAGCCCAGCGCTTCGGGCGCCAGCTCGCCGTGGTCGCAGTCCATGGGGGTGAGCTTGAATTCGCCAAGATCCACGGTAACGCCCTTTTCCAGCTTGTGGATGCGGCTCATGTCCAGACCCATTTTCTGCATTTCCTCATAGGCGGTCACATTCGCGTAGACCTGCGTTTTGCCGCTCTTCATGAAGCCTTCGATGCTGTCGCCGTCGAAGTGGTCGCCGTGCTCGTGGGAGATCAGCAGAATGTCCAGATCGATCTCGCCCGGCGCGAACAGCGGGGGATTGATGCGCTTGAAGCCGGGATCCTTCAGTGTGCGCAGCACAAAATCGGAAAGATAGGGGTCGATGGCGACGGCCTTTCCGGATGCGGTCTTGAACATGAAGCCCGCCTGTCCGAGCCAGAAAAGCTCCACATGACCGGCGTTCACCTGGGTCGCGTTGTACTGCTCGACAAAGTTGTACATGATGTTTTCCTCCTGTATTTGAAATAAAAATCAATGACATTTTGGCAGTTCGAACACTTTATTGAACGAAAACGCCGGACGCACGGCCTGCCGCGTCCGATCGAAAGGGCGATGGTTTTGTTAAAGAGCAGGGATCGGCAAGGCCGAGGCTTTGCGGATCGACGCGCTCCGTTTCGCATTCTAGCAGATTTGTTTTCGCGTGTCAAGCGAGGCAAATGCAACGAAAGCGTCCGTCCACCGGCGAGCGGATGCGGGAGTTTTGTTCAGTAAATATAGTAAGGATTTTCTATTTGAAGGAATGAAACTTGACGCATATTGCCGCCGCATGCTATAATTGCAGGCGTAATTGTACGGCATTATTGGTGAATATTCAAGCATGGCGTGGAGGAAACGGCATGGAAAAGCGCGTTACGATTTACGATATTGCGGATAAGCTGGGCATATCCATCGCTACGGTCAACCGTGCGCTGAACGACAAGCCGCGCGTGAAGCCGGAAACGCGGGAGCTGGTCAAGCGCACGGCCGAGGAGATGGGCTTTCGCCCCAACGCGCTGGCGCGGTCGCTGTCGCGCCGTCAGCTTCGGCTCGGCGTGCTCGCGTTTACCTCCTTTCCGGAATTCCACGGCCGCTTCATCGACGGCGCAAAGAGCGCCGGACAGGAGCTGCAGGATTTCAACGTTTCCGTGGATTACTTTTCCTATAACGAGGGCATGTCGGATGCGCCGGAGGCGGAGCGCTTTCTGCACGACTGCCTGAAATACTTCGTGGATAAGCACTACGACGGCGTGCTCGCGCTGGCGCGCCATACGATGGATTTTGCGTGCTTTGCTGAAAACGGCGTCTATCTTGCGGCGGCGGTCAACGATATTGATCCGCAGATGCGCCGCTTCTACGTTTGCTACAACGGCTTTGTGGCGGGCAAAATGGCGGCGGAGCTGATCTATCGCCTGCTGCCGGACCGCAGCCTGCCGGTGGCCATTGCGTCCGGCTGGAAGGGCACGGGCATTCATACCATCATCGAAAACGGCTTCCGCAGCCAGATGGAGCGGATGCCGCTGAACCTGTTTCGCGTGTGCTTCAACAACGATAACGAGGATATTGCCTATGCGTCTACGCGGCAGCTGCTGGAGGACTGCCCGAACCTGGGGGCGATCTATGTCAATTCCTTCAATTCCAGCGGCGTGATCCGCGCCGTCAGACATGCGGGCAAGCTTGGCAGGATTCTGCTGATTACCTCCGATATTTATGACGAACTTCGCCAACATATAACAAACGGCGACGTCACTGCGTCCATTTTTCAGAACCAGTATGAACAGGGAAAACGCGGCGTACACATGCTCTATCACGCGCTGGCCGACCAGCAGACCTATGATAACAGCGTAATGATCGATCCGCAGATAATTATGGCAAGCAATCTGGATTTGTTCTGAATATATAACTCAAATAGAGCGTTTATTGGCACATATCATCTATATTGCACGACTGTTTTTAAAGCAACATGACGATATTTTGGAATATCGTCTCGAAAGTTGATTCAACATATTTACAAATCAAATTCGCTATGCTAAAATACGCTTACAAAGCTGTTGTTGAGGCGTGTATTATACTGGTTTGCGTAACCGCTTACATTTTTTGCCGGCTGGTATTACCATTTCGCTGCATTGGTCGTACCACAATGGTATGACTGCCGCCTGGAGCGCAGGCATTTACAATTGTTTTCGATTTCCCGCAGAGCGGGCAAGAATAATAAGGAGGAAATCCCAAATGAAGAAGATCCTGGCAATCGTACTCATGGCTATCCTGGCTCTGGCTTCTTTTGCTGTTGCAGAAGAAATCAACCCCGCTGACTATCCGGTCGCGGTCTGCATGTCCAACCTGACTCACCCCGTGCACCGCATCGTGCAGCTGGGCTTCCTGAAGGCGGCTCAGGATCTGGGCTATACCAATGCCAAGGCCATCGGTACCGAAGGCAGCGACGCTGCTGAAGTGTTTGCGGCTCTGGAAGCCTTCGCGGATGAAGGCGGCAAGGGCGCTTTGCTGTTCTGGGGCGACGACGGCTGCTACGAAGCGGTTGAGTACGCTGCGGAGAACGGCGTTGTGGTCGGCATCCCGCACTTCAAGCATGAGCAGGAAGACGGCACCTATCCCACGGGTCTGGCCTTCAACATGGCTTGCGACCCGGTGCTCTACGGCAAGCAGGTTGCTGAGCTGATGGCTTCCAAGCTGGAAGGCAAGGCTGGCTCCGTTGCGCTGACCCAGAACACCATGAACACCACCGAGAACGCTGCGACCGAGTCCTTCCGCGCGACCTGGGAAGAGCTGGCCGCGACCATGGATCTGGACGAGATCAAGCTGCTCGACACCGTGCTGGAAGGCGCTGTTGTTGACGAGGCGACCGCGATCAACCTGTCCATCATCCAGGCCAACCCCGACATCCTGGGCGCTTTCGGCACCACCGGCAACTCCCCTGTGACCTGGTCCGGCGCTGCTGAGAAGGCCGGCTATGCGGATGGCGAGCTCGTTATCGTCGGCATGGACGCCACCGAAGGCAACCTGGACGCCCTCGAGGCCGGCAAGGTGACCGCTCTGGTCGCGCAGCCGCTGTATGAGGAATCCTATAAGACCATGGAATACCTCGACACCATCTTCCGCGGCGGCGAAGTTCCGATGTGGACTGACCTGGTTGCTCCCGTTGTGACCGCTGATGGCGAAGGCGAAAACGGCCCCGCTTTCCATCGCGACATCGCGGCTCAGGTTTCCGAGTTCTTTAAGTAAGAATTAAATACCTGTGCACTTGAGGGGGCTTATCTGGAGAGGTAAGCCCTCTCTTCTGGAAAAAAAGAGCCTTTTAGCCGGATGAGGCGCTTTGTACAGGAGATGCAGCGCATTTTACTTGACTATGGGATCGACCTCCGACAGCCTGATTCGCAGGCTTTTTAAGACCATGAAGGACGGGTGATTCAACGAATGGAATATGTACTTGAGGCAATCAATATCACCAAGCGATTTCCCGGCGTGCTGGCCAACGACAACGTTTGCCTGAATGTGCGCAAGGGCGAGATCCTGGGTTTGATCGGCGAAAACGGCGCCGGTAAATCTACCATCCTGAAGGTGCTCAACGGCATTTATCCGCACGGTACCTATACGGGAACACTCAAGCTGAATGGAGAAGAAATCAAGCCCGAGAATCCGTTCGACGCGACGAATCTCGGCATTGGATATGTTCCGCAGGAAATCAACGTACTGAAATATTTCTCGGTTGCAGAGAACATTTATATGTCGGATCTGCACCTGGCGCGCGTAAAGGGCGCGGACAAAGCGAACAAGGCGTTCGTGGATTTTAAGACGATGTATAAGGCGACCGAGGAGCTTCTGACGGTCAACCACATCAACCTGAATCCCCGCGCGGACGTGCGCAAGCTGTCCATCGGCCAGCAGCAGCTGCTGATGATCGCGCGCGCGCTGGCGACCAATCCCAAGGTGCTGATTCTGGACGAGCCCACGACCTCCCTTTCCAACGCGGATGTAGAGCAGCTCTTTACCGTGGTGCGCAAGCTGAAGGAAAAGGGCACGAGCATCATCTTCGTAACGCATAAGCTGGCGGAGATCATGGAGCTGACCGACCGCGTGACGATCCTGCGCGACGGCAAGAATATTTCCACCTTTGAACGCGATGAATACGACACGGCCAAGATCATCCACGACATGATCGGCCGCGACCTGACGAACATGTACCCGCCGCGCGACGTGAAGATCGGCGAAGAGGTGCTCCGCGTGGAGAACCTGACGGTAGCGCATCCCTACATCGCCAATAAGAACCTGATCGAGAACGTGTCCTTCAGCGTGCGCGCGGGCGAGGTTCTGGGCATGGCAGGTCTGGTTGGCGCGGGCCGAAGCGAGGTCTGCATGGCCATCTTCGGCATGCTGCCCATCAAGTCCGGCTCGGTCTACCTCTATGGCAAGAAGCTGAACATCCACAGCGCCGAGGACGCCATTCGCCATGGCATCGGCATGGTTTCCGAGGACCGCAAGGTCTACGGCCTGAATTTCGTATGGGACATTCGCACGAACATCGCCGTTTCCAACCTCAAGGCGGTGCGCACGGGCGCGCTGGTCTCCAGAAGAAAGATGAACACCCGCGTCAGGAAGTATTTTGACGGGCTGCGCATCAAGGCGCCCACGATGGGCACCAAGGTGGTCACGCTGTCCGGCGGCAACCAGCAGAAGGTGGTTATTGCCCGCAGCCTGAACACGGAGCCGAAGATCATCATTCTGGACGAGCCGACGAAGGGCATCGACGTGGGCTCCAAGAACGATATTTACAATATCATCAACCAGATGGCGGCCGCCGGCGTGGCGGTCATCATGATCTCCTCCGAGCTTCCGGAGCTGATGGGCATGTCGGATCGGTACGTCGTTATGGCGGAAGGCCGTGCGGTCGGGGAGCTGAGCCGCGAAGAGGGCACGGATTCGCGCATCATGGAAATGTGCGTGCACACCTTTAAGAAGATCCAGTGATACGAGTGAGGTGCTAGAGGATGCAAAATGCAGCGATCAACAGCGGAGCGAAGCCCCCTGTTGCAAAGAAAAAGACAAATAAAGTATTGGTGAAGCTGGTTCGCACGATCCTGACGCCGGAGATCGGCATGCTGATCCCGATCATCATCGTATGCGTGCTGACCAACAACGCAAATCCGGTGTTCCTGACCTGGAAATTCTTTTCCAAGCTCCTCGTGAACTCGGTTCCGATCGGCATGATGGCGCTGGGTCAGGCGCTGGTCACGCTCTGCGGCGACGTGGATCTGTCCGTCGGCATGAACGGCTGCTTCGCCGGCATCATGATGGGCGTTGCCTGCGATAAATGGGGGCTGAGCACGGTGGCGGGCTCTCCGGCGCTGGGCATCGTGGCCTGCATTCTGGTGGGCGTTGCCAGCGGCGCGCTGATTGGCGCGATAAACGGCTTCATGACCTCGAAGCTGAAGCTGAGCGCGTGGATCACCACGCTGGCCACACAGTTTATCTGCAAGGGTCTGGTGACCACCATTTCCAAGGGCATCACGCTGGATGTGAAGGCGCTGGGCCTGAAGGCGTTCAAGGACGCCCGCCCGCTGTCCCTGTCCTGGCTGTTCATCATCTTCGTGTGCATCATTATCCTGCTTGAGATCGTGGTGCGCAGGTCTCAATTTGGCTACAAGCTGCGCGCGGTGGGCGGCAATCCCAACGCGGCGACGATGGGCGGTATTTCCGTGGAGCGCATCCGCTTCCTGGCGTTCCTGCTGGCAGGCGTGCTGGCGGCGCTGAGCGGCGTATTCGAAACCATTCAGCAGCAGAAGGCCATTCCGACCAGCGGCGAGGGCCGCGAATTCAGAACGATCATCTGCGTATCCATCGGCGGACTTTCGGCCGGCTACGGCTCCATCTTCGGCTGCGCGGTGGGCATTCTGCTCTACCATGTGGTGGTGCGCGCGCTGGAGGTGCTCGGCTGGGATAAGATGCTGCAGCTGGTGCTGATCGGCGCCATCCTCATCGTGGCCGTGCTGATGGACATCATGCGCAAACGCTTCGAAGCAAAACAGGTCGCGAAATAAGGGGTGAAGTGATATGGCACAGATGAATTCTCAAAAAAACGCCCGTAAGCCCGGCAAGCGGCTCGGGGAAAACAGCATTATCAGAAAGATCACCCGCTCGGATGAGTTCAGCGTATTTCTGCCGCTCCTGTTTATCGTGCTGATTACCACGATCTTCCGCCCGGACTTCCTGAGCGCGCGCAACTTCTCCATGATGTTCACGGAGATCCCGTTTGTTGCCATCACGGCGCTGGGCGTGTCCTTCGTGCTGATGACGGGCAATGTGGATATTTCTACCGGACGTATGGCCGGCCTTGGCGGCATCATGATGTCGATGCTGATCGTAGAGCACGGCTGGAAGGTGCTTCCCGCAGTTCTGGTGGCATTCGCTGCCTGCGCGATCGTAGGCGTGGTCAATGGTATTCTGGTCGTGAAGCTGGGCATGAGCGACTTCGTGGCGACGATGGGCACGATGTACATGGTGCACGGCCTGCGCCACATCGTGATCCACAATCCCGAGCTGAGCATGAACAACCTGGCGGATGCGGGCACGGCGCGCTTTATCAACTTCTTTAAGACGCGCATCCTGGGCATGTATCCTTCCTTCTGGATCATGCTGATCCTGTTCGCCATCGTGTTCGTTGTCATTAAAAAGACGCTTTGGGGACGTCGGCTGCTGGCCTGCGGCGATAACCGCGAGGTGGCCAAGCTCGCCGGCATCAATGTGACGAAGATGCGCATGGAAGCCTACATCATCTGCGCGGTCTTCTGCTGCATCGGCGGCCTGCTGCAGACACTTGATATGAAGCTGGGCCGTCCGGAAACCGGCGACGGCTGGGAATTCCGCGCCATCGCGGGCTGCGTTGTCGGCGGCGTATCGCTCTCCGGCGGCAAGGGCTCTCCGTTGGGCGTGCTCATCGGCGTGACGCTGGTGTTCGTCGCGGAAAGCGCGATCATCTTCCTGGGCATGCCGGACACCCTGCGCGTGTCCGTCAAGGGCGCGGTCATGGCGGCGGCGGTGCTGTTCGACCTGTACAGGCAGTCCAGAAAGGTTCCTGCATAATACTGTTTCGAGATGCGCGGCGGTCAGTGCGATGCATGCATCGCCCCACCGCGCATTTCGAGCCATGGAAAATAAAGATCAACCCTGAAAAACAAATGTTTTGGGAGGATAAGCAATTATGAAAGTCGATCTGAATGGAAAAGTTGCGATCGTTACCGGTGGCGGCGGCGCGATCGGCACGGCGATGTGCCTGCAGCTCGCAGCAAATGGCGCGAAGGTCATCGTAGCGGGCAGAACGCTGAAGACGCTTCAGGCCACGGTGGACGCCGTGAAGGCCAACGGCGGCGAGGCGACGGCCGTGATCGCGGACGTATCCAAGCGTGAGAGCGCCGAAAACCTGGTTCGGGAGACCGTGCGCATCTATGGCAGGCTGGACTGCATGGTGAACAACGCTGGCATCAACGGCGGCCCCGAATTTCGCAAACCCATTCATGAATATGACGACGGCCTGTGGGATCGCATCGTGTCGATCGATCTGAACGGCGTGTATTATTGCTCCAAGGCGGCAGTTAAGCGGATGATCGAGCAGGGCGAAGGCGGCTGCGTGATCAACGTCGGCTCCATCGTGGGTCTGACGCCGCTGCGCCTGCAGTGCTCGTTCACGGCTGCGAAGGCCGCCGTGTTCAGCCTGACCAGGACCATGGCGCTGGAGCTCGCGCCCAAGGGCATTCGCGTCAATGGCATTGCGCCCGGCTCGGTCATGAACGAGGGCGTGAAGGAGCTCTTCTACAACGATAAGGAAAAATCTGCGGCGATCATGTCGCATTTCCCCGTGGGTCATCCCGGCGAACCGGACGATATTGCGGCGGCGACCTGCTACCTCGCTTCCGAGGACGCAAAATTCATGACCGGATCCATCATCACGGTGGATGGCGGCTGGATCTGCGGCTACAACCGCGATCTGTAATTTCGTTTGAAGGACAAGCCGAAGGCTGGGAGGAAGAATTGCTATGATGAATTTGAACGGTAAGGTCGTGATCGTGACCGGCGGCAGCGGCGCCATCGGCGCGGCGATGGGAAAAGCCTTTGTTGAAAACGGCGCGAAGGTCGTTCTGGCAGCGCGCGATCTTGAAAAGCTGGAAGCAGTGGCGGCGCAGCTGCGCGCCGCGGGCGGCGAAGCCGCCGCGGTACAGGTGGATGTGACCGATAAGCCGAGCTGCGCGCACATGGTGGACGAGGCCGTGCGCCTCTTTGGCCGCGTGGACTGCCTGGTCAACTGTGCGGGCGTGCGCGGCAGGCTGGAGCATCGCAAGCCGCTGCAGGATTTTGACGACGCTTATTGGAACGAGGTCATTGCGACCAACATGACGGGCGTGTTCAATGCGTCCAAGCCTGCGATTCGCGCGATGATCGCGCAGAAGATCGACGGCTGCATCATCAACGTCGGTTCAGCCACGGGCCTGATTCCGCTGAAGCTGCAGTGCGCGCATTCCGCCGCCAATGCCGGCGTGTTTAATTTTACCAAGGCCATGGCGATGGAGCTCGCGCCGGAGCATGTGCGCGTGAACGCCATTGCGCCGGGTGAATCCTATAACGACGATGTGAACGCGCTTCTGGAAAAGGATCCCGCGAAGCTGAAGGAGATCACCTCGCACATCCCGATGGGACGGCTGGCGAAGGTGGAGGAGCTCTGCGGCATCGCGTGCTTCCTGGCCTCGGATGCCGCCAGCTATATCACTGGCGCGATCATTCCGGTGGACGGCGCGTGGACGAGCGGCTATTCCAGAGATTTTTAAACGGAAAGCGATAGATATTTGAATCGCAAAATACTTATAATACGGATCAAATAATGGATCATATAGAGGTGAAAATACGAGCATGAAAGTACTTCTGGCATACGCGCCCGGCGAGCTTCGGGTCGTGGAAATGGAAAAACCCGTGCCCGGACCGCGCGAGATCCTGTGCAAGGTGGCGCATTGCGGCGTTTGCGCGACGGATGTGGCGATCAAAAAGGGCATTCTGAACCTGGGCGCAGGCAACGATCCGATTTATCCGGTGCGCATCGGCCATGAGTGGTCGGGCCATGTGGTCGAGGTCGGCAAGGAGACCTGGCGCATGAAGGTGGGCGACAAGGTCGTTTCGGATACCGGCTATTTCTGCGGCGAATGCGAAATGTGCAAGCGCGGCGAATACCAGTCCTGCCTGAACGGACGCGCCATCGGCACGATCGGCAACTGCTGGCCGGGCGGCTTCGCGGAATATATGCTGATTCCGGAGCGCATGGCGTACAAGGTGCCGGAAAAGGTCGAGCTGGATGAGGCGGCGCTGATCGAGCCCGCCAGCATCGGCTATTACGGCCTGGAGCGCGCGGGCTTTACTCCGCACACCAACCTGCTCGTGATCGGCACCGGCCCGATCTCCCTGGGCGGCATGGCGTGCGCGAAGGCGATGGGTATCGGCAAGACCATCGTTGCCGGACGCAAGGACGCGAAGCTGGCCATCGCGAAGGAGATGGGTGCGGATATTATCGTGAACATGACGCGTGAGAGCGTGTACGACGTGGTGATGCGCGAGACCAATGGCCGCGGCATGGATATTGTGATGGATTCCACCGGCGCGCCGGAGATCCTGAACGATGCGATGCTGATGCTGCGCGGCAGCGGCAAGCTGGTCATCCCCGCGTTTTATGAGCAGGTACTCAACGGCGTGATGCTCGACCGCCTGATCGTGAAGAACTGCACGCTGATCGGCGCGGCGGGCACGCCCAATATGTCCGATAAGATGCTGGATCTGATGGAGTCCGGCAGGCTGAACCTGAAGCCCATGCTGACCGATCGCTTCCCGTTCGCGCAGGTGAAGGATGCGTTTGACGCTGTGACCGCCCGCAACGAGAGCCGCGTGAAAGTGATGGTGGATTTCGAATGAAGCCCTGGACGCCTGAAACGGCGCGGCAGGACTGCATCCGCCGCTATGGCAATATGCGCCAGCTCTGCGGCCTGAAGCGCTATCAGTTCACCGACGGCAAGGCGACGGGTCTGGACGCGGTGGATGTGGAAACCGGCGGCGGGCTGCGCTTTACGGTGCTGCCCGGGCGCGGTATGGATATTTCGGAGCTGCGCTATTGCGGCGTTCCGATCGCGTATCTCACCAAGGCCGGCGTGACCGCGGCCGCCTATTACGACGACAGCGAGGATCAGTGGCTCAAGAGCTTCTTTGCGGGCATGCTGACCACCTGCGGCCTGACCAACGCGGGCCCCGCCTGTCGGGCGGATCTCGGGTATCTGAAGAATATACCCATCGGTCTGCACGGCGATATTTCCAATACCTGCGCCGACAATGTGTGTACGCGCGAGGAATGGGAAAACGGCGCGTACCAGATGAGCGTGTCGGGCCGGATGGAGGAGGGCAGGCTCCACGGCGAGCATCTGCAGCTGCGCAGAACCGTGCGCACGGCGCTCGGCAAAAAATGCTTCACCGTCGAGGATGAATTTACCAATCTCGGCGAGATGGATCAGATGCTGATGTTCTTCTATCACATCAATCTCGGCGCGCCGATCCTGTCGGAGAACTCTCGGTTCCTGGCGCCCAGCAAAAGAGTCTGGGCGGAATCCGAGCATGCCAGGCGCGGCATCGACATTTATGAAAAGTGCGGCGCGCCGCGGCCGGGCTACCTGGAGCAGCAGTTTTTCCACGATATGGGCGCGGACGCGGAGGGCAATACCATCGCGGCGCTCGTGAACGATGCGCTCGAGCTGGGCGTTTACCTGAAGTACAACGTGCGCGAGCTGCCCTGCATTGCAGAATGGAAGGTGCTGCGGGACGCAGAGTATGTGCTGGCGTTTGAGCCGGGCAACTGTCATCCCTGCGGCCGTTCCGCGCAGCTTGCGAAGGGCGAGGCGGAGATGCTCGCGCCCATGCAGAGCCGCTTTGCGCATCTTGAGATCGGCATTGTGGATGGCAAGGAAGAGATCGCCGCGCTCGAAGCACAGATCGCGGCCAGGAGGTAGAATAATTATGGGCAAACCAATCGTAGTATTCGGCAGCTTCGTGGTGGATCTCACGGGGCGCTCGAACGGGCTTCCCGTGCCCGGACAGACGATTCTGGGCAGCAGCTTTAAGATGGGCCCGGGCGGCAAGGGTTCCAACCAGGCCGTGGCGGCGCATCGCGCGGGCGCGAATGTGACGCTGGTCACGAAGGTCGGCAAGGATGTGTTCGGCAAGGTCGCGACGGATTTCTATACCGCCGAGGGCATGAATACCGATTATATCCTGATCGATGAAAAGAAGGAAACGGGCGTCGCGCTGATCATGGTGGACGAGGTTTCCGCGCAGAACGAGATCGTGGTCATTCCTGCGGCGTGCTCCAACATCACGCCCGAGGACGTGGAGAAGTGCCGGCCGCTGATCGAGGGCGCGGCCTACATCCTTCTGCAGCATGAAATCAATTTCGACGCGCAGTACAAGGTGATCGACATCGCGGCGGCGGCAGGCGTGAAGGTGGTTCTTAATCCCGCGCCCGCCTGTGAGATTCCGGCGGACGTGCTCAAGAAGATCGACATCGTGACCCCCAACGAGACCGAGGCGCAGGTGCTGACGGGCGTGGAGGTCAAGACGCAGGCGGATGCCGAAAGGGCGGCGCAGGTGTTCATCGAAAAGGGCGTCAAGAACGTCGTTATCACCATGGGCGCGCTGGGCGCGTTCGCTTCCGACGGTGCAAGGAGCGAGCTTCTGCCCCGGCTGAAGGTGAACGCCATTGATTCCACCGGCGCGGGCGACGCCTTCAACGGCGGCTTCCTGATGGCGCTTTCCGAGGGCAAGGATCTGTTTACCGCACTGCGCTACGGCAACGCTACGGGCGCGCTGTCCGTGACCAAGCTGGGCACCGCGCCGGCCATGCCGACGCGCGCGGAGATCGACGCGATGGTCAGGGAGAATTACAACATCTAAGCGAGCCGACGCAAAATCGACATAACAAAGCATGGAGGAGAAAGCTATGGAGTATCCGCTCGGCGTCAGACGCGATGGTTCTTACTATACGCGCATTGAATGGGCAAACATGACGGAATCCGATCCCACCTTTTGGGTGAACAATCTGATCGACGACGATACGGAGCGCGAGGGCGGCACCTGGGGCGCGAACACCATGGGCCCGGCGATCTGCGTGCTGTCGTTCTTCGGCGAGACGCAGGAAGTGTCCCGCATGCGCATTTTCCGCAACGTCGGTCTGCCGATCTCCATTTTGGAGGAGCTGGCCAAGACCATCGACGTATATTATTCCGATACGGACGAGCCGCGCAAGATTCGCCGCAAGGAGCACGACATTGATTCCGTGGAATGGAAGTTTGTGACCCGCATCACCACCGAAAAGGCCGAAGGCTGGCAGGACGTCGAGTTCCCCGAGCCGATCAAGGCGAAGTATATCCGCATCGATCTGGTGGAAAATCACGGCACGCCGCCCGAGATTCCGTGGACGGAGCTGAGCGAGGTCAAGTTCTACAAATAATGCCTAATGCCGCATGGGGCGGCAAAAACGCGCTTGAAATCATAACTTGAGCGCGCAATAATAACGACATAGTGTTTGAAAAGAGGTTGTTCACCATGGAAAAGAAAAAATGGACGCTGGTAAATGCTGAAAACGTAGTTCCCTATGTGTGCGACGATACCTATTCCTCCAAGATGCTCACCGGCGACGAGATGGCGGGCATGCAGGTTATCAACATTAATGAAGGCACGCTCAAGCCCTTCAACCGCACTGCGGGCGGCGTGCATGACGAGACCGAGATCTATTATATGGTCGATTGCGGCGATCCTTCCTACGTCGTGCTGGATGACGAATATGTGAAGGTCAAGAATGGCGACATCATCATTATCCCGCCGCATGTGTTCCACTGGATCGACAACACCAAGTGCGACAAGCCCTTCAAGCTCTTCACCTTCTGGCCGAAGCAGGAGCAGAACGGCGTGTACTTCGTGCGCAAGGAAGCGTGGGGCACCTCCGTAAAGAATCTGGACGAGCACTACACCGAGAAGCGTCTGGGTCAGCACGAGTGATCCATGGCAAACAGCTGTATTGCGATCTTTGGCGATCTGCTCTATGATTGCTTCATATGGGCACATCGCCTTCCCCGCGAGGGGGAAACCGTGACCGGCTATGCCAGCGGCTTCTTCGCCTCGGGCAAGGGCGGCAATCAGGCGGCGGTCTGCGCAAGACTGGGCACCGATGCGCGCATGCTCGGCAAGGTTGGCGCGGACGAGCGCGGCGAAATACTGCGCTCCGTCATGCGCGACAGCGGCGTGAACGTGGACGGCGTGATCGTAGATCCCGAGCACCCCACGGGTACGGACTGCGTGCTGGTGGCGGACGGCGGCAAAAATGCGATCGTGGTCGCACCCAACGCCAATGCGGCGGTCACGCAGGCGGAGGTCGCCGCCATGCGTCCGGTCTTTGAACAGGCCGATGCTGCGCTGATGCAGCTTCAGATCAATGCCGACGCGGTTGAAACGGCCATGCGTCTGGCGCGCGAATGCGGCTGCACTGTGGTGCTGAACCCGGCGCCCGCATGCGAGATTCCCGATGAAATGCTGGCGCTGGCGGATTACGTTACGCCGAATGAGACGGAATGCGAATTCTTCACCGGCGTCTATTGCAGGGACTTTGCGGATGTGCCGTCCTGGTGCGCTGCGGCCGGCAGGGCGATGCACGCGCGCGGCGTGAAAAGGCTGATCATCACGCTGGGTGAGCACGGCTCCTATTATTCCGATGGCGAAACGGCGTTTATGCTGCCCGCGTTCAAGATCAGCGCTGTGGATTCCACGGCGGCGGGCGACGCCTTCAACGGCGGCTTCGTCTGCGCGCTGTCGCGCGGCGCGGATGTAAAGGCCGCGATGCGCTATGCGTCCGCCTGCGGCGCGATCACGGCATCCCGGCGCGGCTCACTGCCCTCGCTGCCCGATGCGGCGGAGGTCGAACAATTTTTGAAAGAACATATGGAGGTATAAACCTATGAAGATTGCAAGATATTTTGATGCGGCGATCCTGAAGCCCGATATGACGCCCGAGCAGGTCGCGGATGCGATCAAGGAAGCCATTTCCTTTGACAGCTATACCGTGTGCGTTCGCGGCTGCGACATTGATCTGGCCGTGAAGATGACCGAGGGCACCAACACCAAGGTCTCCTGCGTGCTGGACTTCCCCTATGGCTACGGCGGACTTGAGGCCAAGCGTGCGGATGCGCGCGCCTATGCGGCCAAGGGCGTTGAGGACATCGACATGGTGATGAACTACGGCGCGGCGCGCGGCGGCGCGTGGGATGTGGTCGAGGCGGAGATCAAGGCCGTGGTCGAAGAGGCGCACGCCAAGGGCGTCAATGTCAAGGTCATTTTCGAAACCAGCCAGCTGACCGTCGAGCAGATTAAAAAGGCGACGGAGGTTTCCATCGCGGCGGGCGCCGATTTTGTAAAGACCTCCACCGGCTTCAATGGCTCCGGCGCGTCGGTCGAAGCGGTTCAGGCGATGCTCGAAACGGCGAAGGGCCGCTGCAAGGTGAAGCCCTCCGGCGGTATCCGCAACTACGAGACCGCCAAGATGTATGTCGATATGGGCGTGGATCGTCTCGGCATCGGCTTCAGCTCCTGCAAGGCCATCTGCGATGGCGAACCCAAATAAGATCTGAGTCATAAGCATCAAGGGTCTGATGCAGAATTTCGATTCTGTATCAGACCCTTTAGCTTGTCAAAAGACTTTTGACAGACTAAGCATGCGGGTCGGCGGATCCCGATAGCAGTCGCGTGGGATACGCCGACAATTCATGAAGGGGAAGAATTAGCAAAACCCCGGGTTTTGCGGGTCGGCGGATCCCAATAGTCGTCGCGACGGATTCCGATAGCAGTCGCGGTGGGATACGCCGACAATTCTCAGCACATCAGTATTTCCCTTCCATGCAGGAAGCGTAGATTTCCCGAATGTCCGCTTCCGTAAATTCAACGGGCATGTTGCCCAGCAGCCGCTGCTGCGTTTTCAGCACGGTGGCGGGGAAGGCGTTCAGATGCGCCTCGGTCATGCCGTAGCTTTCCAGCGGCTTGCGCGCCAGAATGCGATCCAGCAGGTTTTCGAGCGTTTCCCAGACGGCCGCCGCATCGCAGCCCAGCACGGAGGCGATTTTGGCCTCTACGCGGGACAGGTCGGCATGCTTTCTGGCGTACATCCTGAAGCACGCGGCGAAGAGCAGGTAATTGGCCTGACCGTGCGGCACATGGAAATTCGCGCCGATGGGGTAGGACAGCGCATGCACTGCGCCGCAGCCCGCGCTGCCGAAGGCGAGTCCTGCCATATTGCTCGCCACGAGAAAATCCGGCAGGCGCTTCAGGATGGCGCCGCGGTCGAGACCGGCATCCACGATCTCCCGATAGCCCGCCAGCAGCTTCTCGATGGCGGCAGCGGCGAATGCGTCGGTGTACGGCGTCGCATTTACGGAAACATAGGCCTCGACGGCGTGGATCAGCGCGTCGATCGAGCTGGTGGCAAACACGCCGTAGGGCAGCGTGCCGAGCATGGCCGGAATCAGCACCGCCTCGTCGGGATACAGCTGCGGGCACACGAGTCCCAGCTTGGTATGCAGCGAGCGAATTTCGGCGATGGAAATGTTGGTGACCTCGCTGCCCGTGCCGCAGGTGGTGGGAATCACAATCAGCTGCCGCAGCTTCGGCAGAGATTTGCCCTCGGTGAACAGCTTTTCACAGCTGTAACCGCTGCCGAAAACCAGCAGCTTCGCAATGTCGATGATCGTGCCGCCGCCAATGGCGATCACGCGGCGGATCTCGCGGCTGCCGATGGCGGACAGAATGCCGTCGATCATGCCGTCGTTCGGCTCGCCAGCGCCGAATTCCTCCTGGTAGACGACTGCGCAGGGCGCGGCCTTGCCATTCAGCTGCGGCTCCAGCACATAGCGGTTGGTAAGTATCAGGTCGCCCTGACCGATCTGGTATTCTGCAAAAAATGCTTCCAGGCCATCCATGATGCGGATGGCAGTGTTCATCTTGAATTGCATGGCTTTCATCTCCCGTTGTCGGCACGACAATTGGTCATACCAATTTGTTCAAATGTAGCATAGCATATCCGCCCCTCTGCTGCCGCCCTGCCAAGGTTAATTATCTCGGGAAATTTACAAAGCGGCGTGGGGCTGAAAAGACTGTCCAAATACGGAGATGGGGGGCTTGCAAAATATGAAATGCTGTTTTATAATGTCAATAAATTGGTCTGACATTTAAACCATTATATATTTGAACGTGAAAGGAAGCGGATACCATGGGCAAGAAAATCTTTATCATCCATACCAGCAACGTCAGCTATAACGATCTGCAGAGGTTTTGCGCGCAGATCATTCCCGAGGTCGAGGTTCGCAACATTGTGGACGATTCGCTGCTGCAGGAGGTCAAGACCGTGGGGCACGTCACGCCGGACATTATTTCCCGCATGTGCTCCTATTTCAAGACGGCGGAGATGCTGGGCGCGGATCTGATATTGAACCAGTGCTCCTCGGTCGGCGAGGCGGCGGCCATCGCGGCCAAATGCGTCAACATTCCGGTGCTGCGCATCGATCGCCCCATGGCGGAAAAAGCGGTGGAGATGGGTAGAAGGATTGCAGTGGTCGCTACCGTCGCGTCCACCGTTGCGCCCAGCTGCGCGCTGGTCGAGCAGGCGGCGCGGGATCTTGGCCGGAACGTCGAGGTCGTTCCCTATCTGATCGACGGCGCACTGGACATTCTGATGAAGGAAGGGCAGGCGCGGCACAACCAGTATGTGCTGGAAACGTTGAAGAAGTGCGAGAACGAGGTGGATGTGATCGTGCTGGCGCAGGGCAGCATGACTGTGCTGATTCCGGAGCTGGGTACGATCGGCAAGCCCGTGCTCACCAGTCCCGAGCTGGGTGTGCGCCGCGTGCGCGAAATGCTCTTTGGCGCGGGCGCATGACGCATATGAACGGAAGCGCTATGTTTTCCGCGCTGGAGCGGGCGGATCTGGCAGACCGGATCATATTTGAGATCAAGCGCATGATTTCGGAGCGAAGGCTGCTGCCGGGCGCGAAGCTGCCTACGGAGCGGGAGCTGGCCGAGCAGTTCGGCGTGAGCCGCGCCTGCGTCCGCGAGGCGCTGCATTCGCTGGAAACGCTGGGGCTGCTCGAAGCGCGGGTCGGCTGCGGAACGTTTGTCGTAGACAATCCGGACGCGATATTGCAGCACCTTTCCTGGGCGGTCTCCTTCAGCGACGGCCTGGAGGACGAGCTTACCCAGGCGCGCAAGCTCATCGAACCGGCGATTGCGTCTATGGCGGCGCAGAACGCCACGGATGACGAGCTCGAGGCGCTGCATGCCTGCCTGAACGCCATGGAATCTGCCGCCGATGCGCAGGAAGCGGCGGCGCGGGATTATGATTTTCATGTCACGCTGGCGCGCATCGCGCACAATCGGGTGCTGGAGGAAATGATCGTCGGCCTGCAGTGGCTGCTGCGCGGCATGATCGAAAAACGGCTGCAGCGGGACTGCAATATGGAATTTATCTGCTTGAAGGAACACCGCGCGATCTATGATGCGGTCAAGTGCAGAAACGGCGCCGCAGCCTACGACGAGATGCTGCGCAGCGTGGACGAGCGCAAGCTCTTCGTTCGCGAATCGGAATAATGAAATGAGGAGAGAGGATATGCAAGGCTATTTTCATCGCGTCAATGCCCAGACGCCCACGCGCTTCTGGATCAACAACGTTACCCAGCGGGAGGCGGAGCTTGCCATTGAGGCTGGCGCCTGCGGCTGCACGCAGAACCCCGCCTATGTGTGGAAAATGCTCAACCACGCCGAGGGCGGCGCGCACGCCAGGGCGCTGATGCAGCGGTTCATGGCGGAATACGCCGACGATAACCAGGTGGAGGCCGCCCTCCAGCGCGCGCTGGTCGGCGAAATCGCGCAGATTTTCCTGCCGATCTATGAAAAGACGGCGGGCCGGTGGGGATACGTCAGCATTCAGGGTGATCCCTTCCATGAGGACTGCGAGACCATCGTGCGCATGGCGCGCTATAACCGCGAGGCGGGGCCGAACATTATGGCGAAGATCCCCGTGACGGAGGAGGGCCTGAGGGCGATCGAGATCCTGGCTGCCGAGGGAACGCCGATCAACGCCACCGAGGTGATGTCCGTGCGCCAGGCGATGGACGTTTATGAGGTCTGGAATCGGGCGACTGCGGGCATGACGCACAAGCCGGTGATCTATTTTTCGCACATCGCGGGGATTTTTGACGAGTACATTCGGGATTACGCTGCACGCATCGGTGCGGACGTGCCGCAGGATTATCTGTGGCAGGCAGGCGTCACCGTCGCAAAGAAGATCGACCAGCTGATGCGTGAAACGGGCGATCCCCTCGGTTTCATCAGCGGCGGCGCGCGCGGCCTGCAGCACTTTACCGAAATGGTGGGCTGCGATTGCGTGGTCACGATCAACTGGCAGGGCACTGCGGATAAGCTGATCGAAATGGATCCGCCGGTGGTGCAGCGCTTCCTGCGCCCCACGCCGCATTCCGTTATCGATACGCTGTGCGAGCGCCTGCCCGACTTCCGCAAGGCCTATGAGTACGGCGCCATTCAGCCCGAGGAATACGAGGAGTACGGCCCCGTCGTGCGCTTCCGCACCAGCTTTGAGGACGCCTGGCGCAATACGCTGGAGATGATCCGCGCGTCGCGCTGATATACGTCGTTTTTCGTAGCTCGCCCAGAAATAGAGAACGCGCAGGAAACGCATCCCGTTTCCTGCGCGGCAGTCACAGCCAAACTTCGCAACCGCGGAAATTTCCTGAACCGCTTCTGGTAAAACTGAAATTTCCGCTTACTTCGTCAATCCGGGCCGTAAATGAGGGCGCATACTTGTATGCAAGCGATTTTGCAGCCCGCGTTTCCTCGCCCTTCGAGGCTTCTCAGCGTCTTTTAGCAGGACATTTAGTCCAGATATTCGTCGCGCTCGCGTGCGGGCGCAGCTTCGGCGTCCTCAGGATCGCTGAAGATCTCCTGCATCAGCGCGGGATCGAATTTCAGGTTTTTCAGCGCGTCACGGCTGACCACGGTATCCGTGCCCAGGCACGCCTTGCAGCGATAGCCGCAGGCGGGGCACACGCAGCCAAGCTCCAGCCCCTCGGACTGCGCCATGTACACGCCGCATTCATGGCAGCTGCATCTCATCGCGGCTCATCTCCCTTCCGTTTAATACGGCGCGCGCCAGCGTTTCACCGCGGTATTCCAGTCGCAGATGAAATTCGGGCGCTTCCTGGCGCATCAGGCGCAGGAATATGCGGTCGCCCGCCCAGAGCGGCAGCGTCAGCAGCGCGTCCTTGTCCACCCATTCCAGATCGCCCTCGTCGCATTCGATCATTTCACCCGTCCAGGCGTCGGCAGTATACAGGTGCATCTGCTCATCCTCCCAGGTATCCGAAACGAAATCGATAACGCCGCGGCGGCGGTAGCGGGTCAGATGCAGGCCGGTTTCCTCGAAAACCTCGCGCAGCAGTCCCTGCTCGGGCGTCTCGCCGGGTTCGATGCCGCCGCCTACGCCGATCCACTTGTCATGGTTCAGGTCGTTTTCCTTTTTGGTGCGGTGCAGCATCAGGTATTGATCGCCGCGTTCAAGGTAGCACAGCGTCGTCGGTCGCATGCGCATCATCTCCTAAAGTATAAAGCATCGATCAGGCCTTGCCGCCGTGCAGGGCGTTGTGCTCTTTGAGAAGCTCATCACGCAGGCGCAGGCTGTCCCAGCCCTCGTTGTGGGGCGTGAGCACGGCCTTCAGCGCGATGGTGGGCACCTTGCCGCGCCGCAGGGCGTTCAGAAATGCCTGCAGCAGCTGGCCGGTGAAATTCACCATCACCAGCATTTCCTCACGGAAACCGTCGCCACTGTATTCGGCGGTGACTCGGCTTCGTAGACCTGCCAGCGCGCCGATGGGCTGCGCATAATCCGCCTTCGGCACGGCCAGACAGCGGATCTTCAGCTGTGCGCAGGCGAACATCAGCTTCAGCTTTTGCGGGTTATCCAGATTGTACGTCAGGATCAGCGGCTCGGTCATGGCTCATTTCCGTCCCTTCAGGCCTTGTGCGCGATGGCCTTGTAATGCTCGATGACGGCTTTGTCCTCCGTCAGCTCGATGGAAACGTTGTATTCGCGGCTTTCGCCCGGCTCCAGATAGGACAGCAGCCCCGCCTCGCGCGCTTCGGCGCGGTTCGTGACGCCGCTGGTGGTCGGCTCCAGACCCAGCGCGTATTCACCCGCGCGCATGCACTTCCACTCGCACATCAGCGGGAACACCTTCTGGTCAAAGCGAACGATGGCTGCCAGCCCCAGCTTTTCATTGTGCAGCATGGCGAAGGCCTCACCGTCCTGCGGCTGCTCGGTGTGGAAATAGCACTGCTCGTCGCGGCCGCAGCCGGGCTCCTCCATCTCGGTATAATTGTGCATACCCTGCTGGGCGAAGTCGGTGCGCGCTTCCACCTTGCCGGCGCTGAAATAGACCTTCGCGCCCGCATCCAGCATGGGATAGCCGAAGTTGATGTGATAGATCAGCATCACAGGCTGGGTCGCGTAGCTCTGGTTGATGACGGTATCACGGACGTGCAGGATGTCGCGCTCGGATTCGAGCGTGAAGTCACGCTTCATCAGCATGTCGGTGGCAAAGACCTCGGCCTCATGTACCTGGCCGGATACGCGGAGCACGCGCTCGTCACCCTGATAATCTACGCGGGCGCAGACCTGCTCGGCGGGCGTGTTGTTAAACGGGCCGTGCAGGCCGAGCTCCTGATCGCCGTCCTTGCCCGCTGCGCCGGCGTAGGTGATGCCGCAGGTGGCCATCATGCCGCCGTAGAACTGCTTCAGGAAGCCGGAGGCGCCGTTTTCCTGATACAGCGCCGGAGAGCGCATGCTCACCTTGTTGCGCAGGCCGATGTTGATGCCCTTGTAGGTCAGCTCGGAAATGTCCAGACCGCGATCGGCCAGCAGCGTCAGCTGAAGGTTCCGGCCATTTTTCAGATCCAGCGCGCGCAGCCCGCGGGACGGGCCGTCGTTGTAGAGGTAATCCTTGATGCCGCAATACGCATCCAGATTATTGCATTTCTTGCGCAGCTCAAATTCCTGAGACTTCTTCATGTTCATATCCTCCATTATAAAGCGCCGCAGCGCACAAATTACCAATAATATTATAGAATATGTATGCACGGCTGTCAAATACATTTTTAACAAAGGCATGTGGAAAAGCGCGCGCGCCGCCGGTATAATGGAAACAGAAACAAATTATTCGGAGGATAAACGCCATGAAATATACCATTAACGGCCTGTGCGATTTTCTGCGCGGTGCAGTCAGCAGCTTTCATGCGGTGCGCGAAATGGCCGATATTCTGGATGCGGCGGGCTTTGTCCGGCTTCAGGAAGGGCAGCGCTGGCAGATCGCGCCCGGCGGCAGGTACTACACCACGCGCAACCAGTCCAGCCTGATTGCCTTCACGGTGCCGCAGTGCGGCTTTGCGCCGGTGTGCGCCGTGGCCAGCCACAGCGATTCGCCGGTGTTCAGGCTCAAGCAGAATGCCGAGCTGGAAATTCAGGGCAAATACCTGCTCCTGAACGTGGAGCGCTACGGCGGCATGATTATGAGCACATGGATGGACAGGCCGCTTTCCGTGGCGGGCAGGGTGCTGGTGCGCGGCGCGCGCGGGCTGGAAACAAAGCTGGTGGATATTGATCGCGATGCGCTGCTTATTCCCAGCCTCGCGATCCACATGAACCGTGAGGTCAACGAAAGCAATCGCCTGAACGCGCAGACCGATATGCTGCCGCTGCTGGGCGACGCGGGCGTAAAGGGCAGCCTGATGCGGCAGATCGCCGAAAATGCGGGCGTTTCTCCCGAGCAGATCGCCGGAAGCGATCTCTATCTCTACAATCGCATGCCGCCGCGCGTGTGGGGCGAAAGCGGCGAATATATCTCTGCGGCGCGGCTGGATGACCTGGAATGCGCATACACCGCGCTGTGCGCCTTTACCGAGGCAAAGGCCGGCGCGCACATCAATTGCTTCTGCTGCTTTGATAACGAAGAGGTGGGCAGCGGCACGCGCCAGGGCGCGGATTCCACGCTGCTGAGCGACGTGCTGCGCCGCGCTGCGGCCGCGCTGGGCGCGGGGGAGGAGGAATTCCAGGCGGCGCTGGCGTCCAGCTTCATGGTTTCGGCGGACAACGCGCACGCGATGCACCCGCATCACCCCGAAAAGTACGATCAGACGAACCGCGTGTTCATGAACGAGGGCGTGGTCATCAAATTCAGCGCGAACCAGAAATACACCACAGACGGCGTGAGCTGCGCGCTGTTTGCCGACGTCTGCCGCCGCGCGGGCGTGCCAGTGCAGCATTTCGCGAACCGTTCGGACATGGTTGGCGGTTCCACGCTGGGCAATATCTCTGGCGCGCACGTTTCGATTCCCACGGTGGATATTGGCCTTGCGCAGCTGGCAATGCACTCCAGCTACGAAACGGCGGGCGTCCGCGACGCGCAGTATATGGCCTCCGCGCTGACGGCGTGCTACGAAACGGAGCTGAGCGTGCGCTCGGACGGCGTTTACGAGATCGGCTGAGCATTAGAATCTCGAACGCCGTGGTAAAAATAGGTAAACGGCCGCGCAAAACGCTTGCGAAGCGCGCAATGACTGGTATATAATGAAATGGCATGATATTATTCGGCTGTTGATGGAGGTATATTGAAATGGAAAAATCCAAGGTATATTTCACCAGTTTCCGCGTGGCGCCGGGTCAGCCCGGGCTTGCGCATAAGCTCAGACGGCTGATGGAGACCGCGGGCGTCGGTTCGATCGACATGGAAGGCAAGTTCGTCGCCATCAAGATGCACTTTGGCGAGCTGGGCAACCTGAGCTTTCTGCGCCCGAATTACGCGCGCGCCGTGGTGGATATGGTCAAGGATATGGGCGGCCAGCCGTACCTGACCGACTGCAACACCATGTATCCCGGCAGCCGCAAAAATGCGCTGGAGCACCTGCAGTGCGCCTGGGAAAACGGCTTTACGCCGCTGACTGTGGGCTGCCCGATCCTCATTGGCGACGGCCTGCGCGGCACGGACGACGTGGCTGTGCCGGTGCGCGGCGGCGAATATGTGAAGGAAGCCTACATCGGCCGCGCCGTGATGGATGCGGACGTATTTATCAGCCTGACGCATTTCAAGGGTCACGAGGTGGCGGGCTTCGGCGGCGCGCTGAAGAACATCGGCATGGGCTGCGGCTCGCGTGCCGGCAAGAAGGATCAGCATTCCAGCGGCAAGGCGCGCATCGTGGAGGCGCTGTGCCGTGGCTGCCGCCGCTGTCAGCGCGAATGCGCCAACAACGGACTTGAGTATAACGAACAGACGCACAAGATGCATGTAAATCAGGCCAACTGCGTGGGCTGCGGCCGTTGCCTGGGCGCCTGCAATTTTGATGCGATCGGCTTTGGCAAAGACAATGCCGCCGATGATCTGAACCGCCGCATGGCGGAATACGCCAAGGCGGTGGTGGATGGCCGTCCGAACTTCCACGCCACGCTGGTGTGCGACATATCGCCGAACTGCGACTGCCATGCTGAAAACGATGCGCCCATCCTGCCGAACATCGGCATGTTCGCTTCGTTCGATCCGGTGGCGCTGGATCAGGCCTGCGCGGACGCCTGCCTGAAGGCGACGCCGATCTCCGACAGCCAGGTGGGCGATAACATGCGCCGCAAGGGCTTTGTGGATATGGGCGATGTATTCAAAAACACCAAGCCGGATGTCGAATGGCGCAGCTGCCTCGAGCACGCCGAAAAGATCGGCCTTGGCAGCCGCGAGTATGAGCTGATCGTGATGAAGTGATGAAGTAAGTACTTCCCGGGTATGCTTCAAAGCGTCTCAGACTGGAATAACAATACGAGAGAATTGCCGCTGCGCCGGCAATTCAGGATGTTGACAAAGTCAACAGACTGCCAGACGCTGAAAAACCCTGCAAGACAAGGAAACGCGGGCTGCAAATGAGGGCGCATACACGGACGTATGTAACCGATTTTGCAGCCCGTGTTGACGAAGTAAGCAGAAATTTCAACTTCATCGGAAGCTGTTCACGAAATTTCTGCGGTTGCAGGGTTTGTCAGTGGTCTGAATTGCCGCTGCGCCGGCAATTCTTTTATAAGGAGACGCCGACAATTCTCAGACGATCAGATGGCCAAAACCGGAAAAGGGGGAGCGCTCATGGATCGGGAAAGACTGGAGGCGCAGCTGGCCGAGCTGCCGCTGTATCAGTATGCCTTCATCAAAACGGACAGCCTGTGCTTTACCGAGCGCGTGCGCTGGATCTGTGAACACGAATGCCCGATGTACAACAGCACCTGGGCATGTCCGCCCGCCGTGGGCAGTGTGGCGGAATGCAGGGAACGCTGTCTGCGCTTTGAGGACGCGCTGCTGATCTCCACCATTACCGAGGTCAGCGATATTTCGGATCTGCACGAAACGCTGGCCACTCGGCCGGAGCATGAGGCGATCACCCGCAGCGTGCGCGCGCTGGTGGCGCAGCAGGCGCAGGAAACGATGGTGCTTTCCACGGAGGCGTGCGCCATATGCGAAAAATGCGCCTGGCCGGATAAGCCCTGCCGTCATCCGGATAAAATGTTTCCCTGCGTTGAGAGCCATGGCATACTGGCTACAGCGCTGGCGCAGCAGCTGGACATCAATTTTTCGGCCGGCGGCAACCTGGTGACCTGGTATTCGCTCATTTTTTACCGCTGAAACGACATATTCTTCCTAATTTATTTCGGCACGCCGAGACCATCGGCGCGCCTGTTTTATACTTTTCACCGGTTTGCTCGCCGCAAAAGGCGTTATTTTCCTGAAAATTTCGGCGAAAATGCGGCTGCGGGCGGCAGCTATGGCGCGGTTGGAAGCACATGTTTGGAAAAGGATGCCGAAATAATTTCGGAATATGACTGCAAATTTTGGAATTTAACCAACAATTAAATCAATAAACGTCGGAAACACTTGACAGATGGCGCGTATCGCCGTAAAATCTAGTGCAACAGCAAAAAACTGTTGTATTCGAATTTGGGAGGGTACTGTTATGAAGAAAATCGTTTCTCTGGCTTTGGCCTTCGCGATGGTTCTGGCGATGGGCTCTGTGTGCTTTGCCGAGGGCGCGATTCGAATTGGTTTTATCGGCCCGCTGACCGGCGCGGCTGCCGTATATGGCGTTTCCTGCCTGCAGGGCGTACAGATCGCCGTGGATGAGATCAACGCCAAGGGCGGCCTGCAGATCGAGCTGAATCCGCAGGACGACGAGCACGATCCCGAAAAGTCCGTCAACGCCTACAACGTGCTTTGGGACTGGGGCGCGCAGATGATCGTCGGCAGCGTCACCACTTCTCCCTGCAAGGCTGTGGCCGCCGAGGCCTACAATGACCGCATGTTCATGCTGACCCCGTCCGCTTCTTCTCCGGACGTCACGGCGGGCAAGGACAACATGTACCAGGTCTGCTTCAATGATCCGGCTCAGGGCTCCGCTTCTGCGGAATATATCTCCGAGCATCAGCTGGCCACCAAGGTTGCCGTGATCTACAACAACGCGGACGCCTATTCCACCGGCATCTATCAGAACTTCGCCGGCGAGGCCGCGAAGGTAGGCATTGAGATCGTTTCTGCCACCACCTTCACCGATGACACCACGGACTTCTCCGTGCAGCTGACCGACGCCAAGGAAAACGGCGCTGAGCTGGTGTTCCTGCCCATCTACTACAATCCCGCTTCCATGATCCTCAAGCAGGCCAAGGCGATGGAGTATGAGCCCAAGTTCTTCGGCGTGGACGGCATGGACGGCATCCTGACGATGGAAGGCTTCGATACATCTCTGGCCGAAGGCGTTATGCTGCTGACCCCCTTCGCGGCGGACGCCGAGGACGAGCGCACCCAGGCCTTCGTAGCCACCTATGAAGCCAAGTACGGCGATACGCCGACCCAGTTCTCCGCTGATGGCTACGACGCGGTATACGCGCTGTACGAGGCCTGCGAAAAGGCCGGCATCGACGGCGATACGTCCACCGAGGACGCCTGCGAGGCGCTGATCGGCACAATGCAGGAGATCACTGTGGACGGCCTGACCGGCGTGATGGACTGGAACGAGGCTGGCGAGGTCACCAAGACGCCGAAGGCTGTCGTTATCAAGGACGGCGTATACACTGCCATAGCGGATTCTGACAACGCGGCATAATGGCGAATATCAGTTCTTGAATAAAAATAATTGAGAGAATGTCGCCGAAAGCGGCATTCTCTTCTTTTTAAATTTACACAAATATGATAGGCTGACTCACAAGAATGCTTAACGGAGTGGATGTTGCATGGTATTTATCTCCTATCTCATCAACGGCATCAGTTTGGGCAGCGTGTATGCCATTATCGCCCTGGGTTATACCATGGTATACGGCATCGCGAAAATGTTGAACTTTGCGCATGGTGACGTTATCATGGTCGGCGCGTACGTTTCCTTCTGCGCTACGCAGTATTGGGGACTGCCGCCCGCCGTGTCCATACTGGCGGCCATGCTGCTGTGCACGGTGCTGGGCGTGGTCATCGAGGGTCTGGCTTACAAGCCGTTGCGCAGCGCGCCAAAGCTGGCGGTGCTGATTACCGCCATCGGCGTGAGCTACCTCCTGCAGAACAGCGCTCAGCTGATCTGGAGCTCTAACCCCAAATCCTTCAATTCGGTCATCAATTTTGGCGCTCTGCGCCTGTTTGACGGCCAGTTGCTGATTTCGGACGAGGCCATCGTCACGGTGCTGTCCTGCGTGGTCATCATGGTGCTGCTGACCTGGTTCACCGGCAAGACGAAAATGGGCAAGGCCATGCGCGCGGTATCCGAGGATAAGGGCGCGGCGCAGCTGATGGGCGTGGACGTGAACCAGACCATCTCCGTGACCTTCGCCATCGGTTCGGCGTTGGCGGCGGTTGCCGGCGTACTGCTGTGCTCCTCCTATCCGGTGCTTCAGCCCACCACGGGCTCCATGCCTGGCATCAAGGCGTTCACTGCGGCGGTCTTCGGCGGCATCGGCTCCATTCCCGGCGCGATGCTGGGCGGCATATTGCTGGGCTTGATTGAGATCTTCGGCAAGGCGTTTATTTCCACGGAGCTGGGCGATGCCATCGTGTTCCTGATTTTGATCGTGATGCTGCTGGTCAAGCCCACGGGTCTGCTGGGCAAGAAGGTCAGCGAGAAAGTGTAAGGTGATGAAGATGAAGAAGCTGTCAAAAAACTTCACGAGCAAGCTCATCACCTATGCCATGGTGATCGTGGCGTATATCGTGATGGCGTCCCTGCTGAATGCGGGCGCGCTGACCCGCTCCATCAAGGGTCAGCTGGTGCCCATCTGCGTATATATCGTTATGGCCGTATCGCTGAACCTGACGGTGGGCATTTCCGGCGAGCTGAGTCTGGGGCATGCGGGCTTTATGTCCGTGGGCGCTTTCGTCGGCGCGGTTGCCGCGGCGATGATGACGGGCGTTGCCAGCCCCGCGCTGAAGCTGATTCTGGCCATGCTGATCGGCGGCGTGGCGGCGGCGATCGCGGGCGTGATCATCGGTATTCCGGTGCTGCGCCTGCGCGGCGACTATCTGGCGATCGTTACGCTGGCATTCGGCGAGATCATCCGCAATGTGCTCAACTGCCTGTATGTGGCGCAGGACGGCGGCAGCCTGGTCGTGGCGTTCAACACGCCCATGGCGCAGGATCCGGCGCGCGCCGCGCAGGGGCTTCCCTTCAATATGCTGATCAACGGCCCGCAGGGCGCGGCCATTTCTGAAAAGCTGGCGACCTTCGGCATGGGCTTTGCGCTGATCCTGTTCTCGCTGGTGGTGGTGCTGAACCTGATCGACAGCCGGTCCGGCCGCGCGATCATGGCCATCCGCGATAACCGCATCGCCGCCGAGTCCGTCGGCATCAGCGCCACGCGCTACAAGATGATGGCGTTCGTGATTTCCGCCTCGCTGGCGGGCATGGCGGGTGCACTGTATGCGCTGAATTATTCCACCGTTACCGCGAGCAAGTTCAAGTTCGACACCTCGATTCTGGTGCTGGTATTCGTGGTGTTGGGCGGCATCGGCAATATCCGCGGCTCGATCATCGCGGCGACGCTGTTGACCGTGCTGCCGGAGCTGCTGCGCGCCTTCAACGATTACCGCATGCTGGTATATGCCATCGTGCTGATTCTGGTTATGCTCGCCACGAACAACGAGCGCTTCAAGCAGTGGCGCGGCGCGCTTGCGGAGAAGATGAAGAATAAAAAGGCGAATGCAGGGGAAGGGGGCGTCTGAACATGTCTGAGAATAAGACGAAGATGACCTGGGCGCCCAGCACGGCGTTTATTCCCGAGCGCGATCTGGGTTCCGTGCCGGCGCTGGAATGCCGCCATCTGGGCATCGAGTTTGGCGGCCTGAAGGCCGTGGATGATTTTAACCTCACCATCGGCAGAACCGAGATCGCAGGTCTGATCGGCCCGAACGGCGCCGGCAAGACCACCATTTTCAACCTGCTTACGAAGGTGTATCATCCCACGTCCGGCACGATTCTGTTCCAGGGCAAGGAGACCACCGGCATGAACACCGTGCAGATGAACCGCGCGGGCATTGCGCGCACCTTCCAGAACATCCGCCTGTTCTCCACACTCTCTGTGGAGGACAACGTGAAGATCGGTTTGCACAACGTTATGCCCTATTCCACCATCAGCGGCGTGCTGCGCCTGCCCGCCTATTGGAAAAACGAGGCGAAGATGCACAAGCGCGCACTGGAGCTGCTGGAGATATTCGACATGCAGGATATGGCGGATCACATTGCGGGCAGCCTGCCCTATGGCGCGCAGCGCCGCCTGGAAATCGTGCGTGCGCTGGCGACGGGGCCCAAGCTGCTGCTGCTCGACGAGCCCGCCGCAGGCATGAACCCCTCTGAAACGGCGGAGCTGATGACCAATATCCGAAAGATACGCGATACCTTCCAGATCGCCGTGATGCTGATCGAGCACGACATGAAGCTGGTCATGGGCATTTGCGAGGGCATCGCCGTGCTGAATTACGGCCGCCTGATCGCCAAGGGCACGCCCGAGGAGATCCAGAAGAACCCCGTGGTTATCGAGGCCTATCTGGGCAAGCAGAAGGAGGCGCAGTGAGCATGAGTCTGCTGAAGGTGGAAAACATTCACGTTTATTATGGCAGTATCCACGCCATCAAGGGCGTTTCCTTTGAAGTGCACGAGGGCGAGATCGTGACGCTGATCGGCGCCAACGGCGCGGGCAAATCTACTACGCTGAATACGGTGGCCGGTCTGCTCAAGCCTAAAACGGGCAAGATCGAATTCGAAGGCAAGAACATCGTGGGCGTTCCGGCGAACCGCGTGGTTTCCCATGGCATGGCGCTGTGCCCGGAGGGCCGCCGCGTATTTTTGCAGATGACGGTTCAGGAGAACCTGGAAATGGGCGGCTACACGCGTCCGGGCAACGAGCTGGAGGCCTCGCTGGCAAACGTCTACCAGCGCTTTCCGCGCCTGAAGGAGCGCTATAAGCAGATCGCCGGCACGCTTTCCGGCGGCGAGCAGCAGATGCTGGCCATGGGCCGCGCACTGATGAGCAAGCCCAAGCTGCTGATGCTCGACGAGCCGAGCATGGGTCTTGCGCCGATTCTGGTGGAGCAGATTTTCGACATCGCCAAGGAGCTCAATGCTGCGGGCACCACCATTTTGCTGGTGGAGCAGAACGCGCGCATGGCGCTGTCCATCGCCGACCGCGCATATGTGCTTGAGACCGGTACAATTTCCATGTCCGGCAACGCGCATGAGCTGGCCGAGGATGACCGCGTGCGCAAGGCGTATCTGGGCGAAAACTGATAAGCGCGCGCCCTGCCATCGAAACGGGAAAAGCGCGGCAAAAATCACGCGCTTGTGATTGACTTTGATTTGCCGTTGTGGTACACTGTTTCTGGTTCAGTATGGATCCGTGCCGGGAAGCGTTTTTCGCGCGGATAAACAATAGAATGGAGATGCAGACGATGAAGAGAATTAAGACCCTTGAGACCCGTAATCTGTGTGAAAGCGCCAAGAACGGCGGCTGCGGCGAATGCCAGACCTCCTGCCAGTCTGCCTGCAAGACCAGCTGCGGCGTCGCGAATCAGAAGTGCGAAAGCAAGAATAAGTAAACAGGTTTGAAAAAGCGCCGCCTGATTTGGGCGGCGCTTTTGTATGACCTGAAATATTATTACGGAGCGGGGGAACGCCACCATGGTTCATCAGTATAAACTCAACGGCTACAACATTGTGCTGGATTCGTGTTCGGGCTCGATCCATGCGGTGGACGAGGTCGCCTACGACATCATCGCCATGTATCCGGAGCACAGCGCGGATGAGATCGTGCGCGCGATGCTGGAAAAATATGCAGATCGTGCCGACGTGACCGAGGACGAGCTGCGCCAGTGCATCGACGATATAGCGGCGCTGGTGAAGGCTGGCAAGCTGTACAGCCCCGATACCTTTGCAGAGCTCGCAGGCACATTCAAGGCGCGCAGCGGCGACGTGATCAAGGCGCTCTGCCTGCACGTTTCGCATACCTGCAACCTCAACTGCGCATATTGTTTCGCCAGTCAGGGAAAATATCATGGTGAACGCGCGCTGATGAGCTTCGAGGTGGGCAAGCAGGCGCTGGATTTCCTGATGGAGCATTCCGGCAGCCGTACCAACTTGGAGGTAGACTTCTTCGGCGGCGAACCGCTGATGAACTGGGATGTGGTCAAGCGGCTGGTGCGCTATGCGCGCAGCGTGGAGGGCGAGCGCGGCAAGAATTTCCGCTTCACGCTCACCACCAACGGCATGCTGATCGACGACGATGTTATCGATTTCGCCAACCGCGAAATGAGCAACGTGGTGCTCTCGCTGGACGGCAGGCGTGAGATCAACGACGCTACGCGCGTGGATTACGCCGGTCACGGCAGCTACGATCGCATCGTGCCGAAATTCCAGAAGCTGGTGGCGGCGCGCGGCGGCAGGAATTACTACATGCGCGGTACCTTCACGCACCGGAATCCGGATTTTACCAACGATCTGTTCCACATGGCCGATCTGGGCTTTACCGAGCTGAGCATGGAGCCCGTGGTGTGCGCGAGCAACGACCCGGCTGCGCTGACGGCCGAGGATCTGGAGATCGTGAAGCAGCAGTACGAGCTGCTGGCGGTGGATATGCTGCGCCGCGAGCGCGAGGGCAAGCCCATCACCTTCTACCACTACATGCTCGATCTTACCGGTGGTCCCTGCGTCTACAAGCGCATCTCAGGCTGCGGCTCGGGCACGGAATACATGGCCGTCACGCCCTGGGGCGACCTGTACCCCTGCCATCAGTTCGTCGGCGAGGAAAAGTATCGCCTGGGCGACATCTGGCAGGGCGTAACGAACACGGCGCTGCGCGAGGAATTCCGCGCGTGCAACGCCTACGCGCGCCCTGAGTGCGCCGATTGCTGGGCACGGCTCTACTGCTCGGGCGGCTGTGCGGCAAACGCCTACCACGCCTCAGGCAGCATTCGCGGCGTATATAAGGCCGGATGTGAGCTGTTCAAGAAGCGCATCGAGTGCGCCATCATGATGAAGGTGGCGGAGGAAGCGCTGTAATGCGCACGCCCATCGTCGATTTCCTGCGCGCATACCGCGCGGAAAGCCGCGCGCGCTTCCACATGCCCGGCCACAAAGGCGTGGGCTTCCTGGGCTGCGAGGGCTGGGACATTACAGAGGTCGACGGCGCGGACGCGCTCTACGAGGCGTCGGGCATCATCGCCGAAAGCGAGGCAAACGCCGCGGCGCTGTTCGGCGCGCGCCGCAGCTGCTATTCCACGGAGGGCTCCAGCCAGTGCATTCGCGCGATGCTGTATCTGGCTTTGATGAATCGGCCTGCCGGACGCGCGCCCGTTGTTCTGGCGGCGCGCAACGTGCACAAGGCGTTCGTGTATGCGGCGGCGCTGCTGGATTTTGAGATCGAATGGCTCTGGCCGCAGGAAAGCGCTTCGCTCTGCGCCTGCCGCATAACGCCGCAGATGCTCGAGGCGGCGCTGGACGCGCTGCCGGAGCCGCCCGCCGCCGTGTATATCACAAGTCCGGATTATCTGGGCGGCCTTGCGGACATACGGGGCATGGCGGAGGTCTGCCGCCGGCATGATACCATATTGGCGGTGGACAATGCTCACGGTGCATACCTGCATTTTCTGCCCGAGCCGCTGCATCCGCTGGATCTGGGGGCGGCTATCTGCTGCGATTCGGCGCATAAAACGCTGCCGGTGCTCACCGGCGGCGCATATCTGCACATTGGCGATGGCATGACGGACGACTGCGCGGCGCAGGCCAAGCAGGCGCTGGCGCTGTTTGGCTCTACCAGCCCGTCGTATCTGACGCTGGCGTCGCTGGACAACTGCAATCGCTACCTTGCGGAGGGCTATCGTCAGGCGCTGGCGAAATGCGCCGGCCGCATATCGGCGCTGAAGGCGCGGCTGCGGGATAGGGGCTGGCAGCTCGAGACGAGCGATCCGCTGCGGCTGACGCTGCGCGCGCCGCAGGGCATGCGCGGCGACGAGCTGGCGCGGCGGCTGCGCGGGGCGGGCATCGAATGCGAATACGCGGACGATATGTATCTGGTATTGATGATTACGCCGGAAAATCCGGACGCGGATCTGGAGCGCTTCGAGGCCGCGCTGGGCGCAAATTGCGCGCCCTATGCCGAAGCGGAGGCGCTGCCGCTGCCGAAGGCCGCGCGCGAAATGCGCGTGCGGGAGGCGCTGTTTCGTCCGCACGAGACCATTCCCACCTTTCAGGCGCTGGGGCGTATCTGTGCCGCGCCTACGGTTTCCTGTCCGCCGGCGATTCCCATCGCCGTGTCGGGCGAGCGCATCGGCGCGGAGGCGATCGCGTTGTTTCGCCGTTATGGCGTCGGCAGCGTGGATGTGCTGAAATAAGTATTTGAGGACGAAAATTGTAATGAGATGGCTGACGCGCGACAGAAATTTCTATCGCATGCTGACGGCGCTGGCGATTCCGGTGGCGCTGCAAAACCTGATTACCTTTGCCGTTACGCTGGCCGACAATCTGATGGTCGGCGCGCTGGGCGATGCGGCAGTGTCGGGCGTATACATGGGCGGGCAGATTCAGACGCTGCTGCAGATGTTCTCCGGCGGCATCGAGGGCGCGATACTGGTGCTCGCGGCGCAATACTGGGGACGGCGCGATGTGGCGCGCATTCGCTGCATTTCCGCCATCGGCCTGCGCGCCTCGCTGGCGTTCGGGCTGCTGCTCACGGCGGTATGCTTTGCGTTTCCGGGCGCCGTACTGTCGCTGTTTACGGATAAACCGAGGGTCATTGCCGAGGGCGCGGCGTATCTGCGGATCGTGTGCCTGTCGTATGTGTTTTTCTGTGCGACGCAGGCGCTGATCGCCGCTACGCGCAGCGTGGAGCGCGCGCGTATCGGAATGTGGGTGAGCTCCGTTTCGCTGCTGGTGAACGTGGGGCTGAATTATGTGCTGATCTTCGGCAAGCTGGGCGCGCCCGCCATGGGCGTGCGCGGCGCGGCGCTGGCGACGCTGATCTCGCGAATGGCTGAAGCGGCGGTCATGCTGGCGTACATCCTTGCCGTGGATGATCGGCTGAAGCTGCGCCTCAAGCACTTTCTGGAAAGCGATGGGGAATTGCGCCGCGATTTCATACGCTGCGGAGCGCCGATCATCGGCGGTCAGATCGTCTGGAGCGTGAACATGATGACCAATTCCGCCATCCTGGGGCGCTTTACCGAGGAGGTCATGACGGCGGCGAGCGTCGCCAATACGATGAATTCGCTGGCATATGTGTGCATGAACGGCATGTCATCCGCCGTGAGCGTCATCACCGGCAAGACGGTGGGCGAGGGCAGGGTGGCGCAGATGAAGGAATATGCGCGCACCGTGCAGCTGCTGTTCCTGGGGCTGGGGCTGCTGACCGGCGGCATGATCGCGCTGCTGCGCGCGCCGTTTATCAGTCTCTATGCGGGCATCACGCCGCAGGCGCGCCTGTATTCGATGCAGTTTATACTGGTGCTGTCCGTTACCATGATCGGCACTTGCTACCAGGCGGCGTGCCTGGCAGGCCTCGTGAAGGCGGGCGGCGACGTCGGCTTCGTGTTTAAAAACGACGCGATATTCGTATTCCTGGTGGTGCTGCCGTCGGCGTTCATCGCGGCGCGGCTGGGCGCGGCGCCGTGGGTGGTGTTCGCGCTGCTCAAGAGCGATCAGATCCTCAAGTGCTTCGTGGCGGTGGTGAAGATCAACCGCTTTGACTGGATCCGCAACCTCACGCGCGGCGACGCGGCGGCGCAATAAGGGCGTCAGGTTTGTTTTTGGTTAATTCGGATTTTTGGGCTTGACAAATGCCCGCCGTGTGGTTATCATATCCCCAAGGTTTGAAAAAACCTTTGCAATTAGAGGCGCGGTTGACATCAGTACTGCGAAGGAGCCGTTCAGGCGGCTGTGATCTCGCACGAAAGGGGATACCGCCGAAATGAAGGCTCGCCTGATGGGGCTGGATTTGGTTGTGCGGAGAATATCCGCAGGACTGTCACGATTCTCATGGGATTGTGGAGCGCTATTGCCGGACAGACAGTTATAATTGCTGTTGTTATTCCAGCGGTCGTAGCGCACATGCTGCGGCCGCTTTTATGTGGCACGCGTGCATGCGCCTCGAAACCATGAAGGGGCAAAGACAAAGGAGGAAAAGAAAATGAGAAAGCTGTTTGCAGTTACCCTGATCCTGATGCTCGTCCTCTCCTGCGCGTGCGCCGAGACGCTGCGCGTCGGCATGGAATGCAACTATGCGCCCTATAACTGGACGCAGGCCAGTGAAAGCGAAAACGCGGTCGCGCTCGCGGGCGGCGGCTATGCCGACGGCTACGATGTGCGCATTGCAAAGCGCATCTGCGAGATTCTGGGCTGCGAGCTTGAGATCGTGAAGACCGAATGGGACGGCCTGATTCCTTCCCTGACCTCCGGCACCATCGATTGCATCATCGCGGGCATGAGCCCCACCGAGGAGCGCAAGTTCACCATCGATTTCACCGACTCCTATTATGACAGCGATCTGGTGATCGTGGTCAAGAAGGACGGCGCTTACGCGAATGCCACCTCGCTGGCGGATTTCGCCGGCGCGCGGATTACCGGCCAGCTGAACACCTTCCACTACACCGTCATCGACCAGATTCCGGATGTGCAGCTGCAGCCCGCCATGGACACCTTCCCGACGATGATCGTCGCGCTGAACGCGGGCGCAATCGACGGCTATATTTCCGAGCGCCCCGGTGCCGAGAGCGCGATTGCGACCAACCCTGAGCTGATCTATGTGGTCTTTGACGAGGGCAAGGGCTTCGAAACCGATCCTGCCGATACCTCCATCGCCGTCGGCGTCGCCAAGAACAGCGAGCTGACCGCCAGAATCAACGAGGCGCTGGCTGCCATCAGCAAGGAAGAGCGCCTGCAGATCATGGAGGACGCGCTGGCGGCGCAGCCCAGCGCGGAATAATTCCCATATGTATACGGGGCGCGCAACGCGCCCCCATGTATTGAGATCGTTTTTTGAGGAGGAATTCCATGCCAACTACATTCTTCGGTTGGGTCGGTTATCTGGTACAGCAATACGGCAGTCTCTTTCTGCGCGGTACGGGCGTAACGCTGCTGATCGCCATCTCCGGCACGGTGCTGGGCTTTTTGCTGGGTCTGCTGGTGGCCATATTGCGCACCATCGAGCTGGGACCGCGCGCTTCGATGTGGAAGCGCGTGCCGCTGAAGATCCTGCATGGAATTCTTGGTATTTATATCGAGGTTTTCCGCGGCACGCCCATGATCGTGCAGGCCATGGTGATCTTCTATGGCGCGCAGCAGTACTTGGGGCTGAGCATGCCGCGCCTGGCGGCGGCCATCTTTATCGTTTCGATCAACACCGGCGCTTACATGGCGGAGATCATCCGCGGCGGTATCATTTCGATCGATAAGGGTCAGGCGGAGGCGGCCCATTCCATCGGCCTGACGCACTGGCAGACGATGGTATCGGTGGTGCTGCCGCAGGCCATCCGCAATATCATGCCCTCCATCGGCAATGAATTTGTGGTCAACATCAAGGATTCCTCCGTGCTGAACGTCATCTCCGTAACGGAGCTGTTCTTCCAGGCAAAATCCGCTGCCGGCACCTATTTCCGCTACTTTGAGACCTATTTCATCATCGCCGTCATCTATCTGGTGCTCACCTTCACCATCACCCGCCTGCTGCGGCTGCTGGAGAAGAAGATGGACGGCCCGGAAAACTACATGATCCACGGTTCCCAGTCCGATAGCCGCGCGGCCATAACGATTCACGAGGAGGCTTGATCCTATGGAAAACGTAATTTCGGTCAGTCATCTCAGAAAGTCGTTCGGCAGCCATGAGGTGCTGCGCGATGTGGATTTCAGCGCCGCCAAGGGCGAGGTAACCTGCATCATCGGTTCGTCCGGCTCCGGCAAGTCCACGCTTCTGCGCTGCATCAATCTGCTGGAAACGCCCGACGCAGGGCAGATACTTTTCCATGGCGAGGATATTCAGCGCGGCAAAATGTCCATGCCGCAGTATCATGCGCGCGTGGGCATGGTGTTTCAGCAGTTCAATCTGTTCAACAATCTGACGGTGCTGAAAAACTGCATGCTCGGTCAGATGAAGGTGCTGGGGCGCAGCGCCGCCGAAAGCGAAAGGAACGCCATGCAGTATCTGGAAAAGGTGGGCATGCAGGCGTATATCCACGCCAAGCCCCGCCAGCTGTCCGGCGGTCAGAAGCAGCGCGTTGCGATTGCGCGCGCGCTGAGCATGGATCCCGAGGTGCTGCTCTTCGACGAGCCGACCTCCGCGCTCGATCCGGAAATGGTGGGCGAGGTGCTGGCCGTAATGCAGAAGCTGGCGCAGAGCGGACTCACCATGCTGGTGGTCACGCACGAAATGGGCTTTGCCCGCAACGTTGCCGACAAGGTGGTTTTCATGGACGGCGGCGTGATCGTGGAGCAGGGCGCGCCCGCCGAGGTGCTCGGCAATCCGAATACGCCACGCCTGCGGGAATTCCTGGCGCGCGTGCTGTAAGAATGATATATACGACGGAGCCGGTTTCCAATCAACGATATGGAAACCGGCTCCGTTTTTTTTACAGCTTTACAGCTGCTCCAGCCGCTTTATCAGCTCAGGCAGCATCGCTTCGAAATCCACGCCGTACCAGCGATGATCCGAACAGCGCATGGAATATTTCAGGCAGTCGAACGTGAAATCGGCGGCCATGCGCGCGGCGGTCTCTATGTCCGCGCCCCGCGCCGCCATACCGGCGTATACGGAGGCGAACAGGTCGCCCGTGCCATGCTGGGAAAGCGCCAGATGCTCGTGCGAATACTCAAAGGGCGCATTTCCCACGCAGATCAGGCCGGTGCAGCCGCCGTCAAAGCGGCAGCTGGTGATGAGAATATTCTCAAGCCGCCCTGCCAGCAGCGCGGCGCTGCGCTCCGCCAGCATGCGCGAATGCGCGGGTGAATCGCCAAAGGGCGCGTCCAGCAAATAGCACAGCTCTGTTATGTTTGGCAGTATAATGTCCGCGCGGGTGCAGAGCGCGCGCATGGCGCGCACATAGGCCGCGTTGAAGCCCGAATAGAGCCTGCCGTTGTCGCCGAATGCCGGATCAAGTACTACGCCCGTGCCGTCTGCGGCAAAGGCGTCCAGGAAGCGCGCAGCCATGTCGATCAGCCGCAGCGAGCCCAGATAGCCGATGTAGATCAGATCAAAGTGCGTTTCAAGCGTCCGCCAATGCGCGATGATCTTTTCGGCCTCGTCCGTAAGATCCAGAAAGGTAAAGCCCTGAAAGGCGGTATGCGCGGAAAGTATCGCCGTGGGCAGCACGGCGGTCTCGCAGCCCATCGCGGGCAGTACGGCCATAGCCACGCCCAGCGAGCAGCGGCCGATGCAGGACAGATCCTGGATCACGGCGATGCGTTTGGTCATTGATCGATCACGCTCCGGTAACTGAAACTGGCTCCAGTATAGCGCCTCAGACGTTAATTTTCAAGACGCCGCGGCTACATTGCGCGTGGCCAGCAGATCCGCGCCGCTTCCGGCAATATCGCGCAGCAGCACATCGCCGATGCGTACCGGCGCGCAGACCGAAAGGTCGTGGATCTCGTCCATCGCGCGCATTACCAACGCCTTATCGACCGGCGCACTGGTCTTGACCGAGGCGCGCGCCAGCGCGCCGCCGCGCACCGCTACCGAGGCCGTGACCACGCGCACGGGCGATACGCATTCCTGCCGCGCGTACTTCTCACCGCGCTTGCAGCCATAGCCGCTCACGTTTAAAACGGCGCCGCTTTCCACCTCGGCGGTAATGGTGCAGCCCATCGGGCAGCAGATGCAAGTCAGCTCCTGTTTCATTTTTCATTCGCCTCCGCCCAGATCCTGATCTCGCCATCGCCCAGCTGATCCCGCCGCAGCGTGATTTCCTCCATTTGCCCGGGCGTCATGATACGCTTTTTGCGCCTTAACAGCTCGCGCGCTCCGCAGGAAACGCACAGCTGGTAATCGCGCATTTCGCGCCGCACGCGGAAACGCACGGTGATCTCCTCCGGCATATGCCGAATATCGACGCGCTGCGGCACGGCGCCCACGATCTCTGCGCCGGAGACAACTGCGACACAGTCCGCCTCCCGCTGCACCGCGCCCGTTTTCAGGTAATCGGCGGCGGCGCGTCCGGCAGCCTCGGCTTCCTCGGATACATAATCCACCAGATCGTGCACGTGCAGCACGTTGCCGCAGGCAAACACACCCGGCACGCCGGTTTCAAAATTTTCGCGCACGCGCGGGCCGCGGGTCGACGGGTCGATCTCGACGCCCGCCAGCTCGCTCAGCTCGTTTTCCGGCAGCAGGCCGACAGAGAGCAGCAGCGTGTCGCAGGGAATGACCTCCTCCGTGCCGGCGATCGGACGACGGTTTTCATCCACGCGCGCGAGCACCACGGCCTCTACGCGGCGCTTACCGCGCACCTCTACCACGGTGTGGCTCAGCCGCAGCGGAATGCCGAAATCGTCCAGACACTGCACGATATTGCGCTTCAAGCCGCTGGAATAGGGCATCAGCTCCGCTACGCATTTCACCTGCGCGCCCTCCAGCGTCAGCCGCCGCGCCATGATCAGGCCGATGTCGCCCGAGCCCAGTATCACGACCTCGCGGCCGGGCATGCGGCCTTCGATGTTGATCATGCGCTGCGCCGCGCCCGCACTGTATATGCCCGCAGGCCGGAACCCCGGGATATTCAGCGCGCCGCGCGGCCGTTCGCGGCAGCCCATTGCCAGAATCAGCGCGTCCGCCCGCATGCGCCTCAGGCCGCAGTGCGCGCCGCTGACGGTGAGCGTGCGATCGGGGGCGATGTCGGTCACCATCGCGCCGGTCAGGCAGGGAATGTTCATTTCGCGTGCTCTGGAAACGAAGCGCTCGGCATATTCGGGACCGGTGAGTTCCTCGCCGAAGCGGTGCAGGCCGAAGCCGTTGTGGATGCACTGGTTGAGTATGCCGCCGCTCTGCTGCTCGCGCTCCAGAATCAGAATATCCGAAACGCCGGCCTCGCGCGCGGCGATGGCTGCGGCAAGCCCCGCGGGGCCGCCGCCGATGATGATAAGCTCGTGTCGTTCCATGCTCAGCGGCAGCCTCCCTTCTCCATTTCCGAACCCGCGCCGCATTTGGTGACGCAGAACGCCTCGCCCAGCTCGCGGCGCAGCAGCTCCATCACGCGCACACCGCAGAAGCCGCCCTGACAGCGCCCCATGCCCGCGCGCGTGCGCCGCTTCACGCTGTCCATCGAGCGCGCGCCCAGCGGCCTGCGGATTGCATCCAGAATTTCGCCTTCGCTCACCTGCTCGCAGCGGCAGATGATGTTGCCGTAGGCGGGGTTCTCCGCGATCAGCCTCTGCCGCGCCTCAAAATCCATTTCGCGGGGACGCACCACATGGCGGTGCGGGTCGAAATCGGGCTTGAGCTCGGCCCCCAGGCGCTGCGCGACGGCCTCGGCCAGGTATTGTCCGATGGCGGGCGCGGCGCTCAGTCCGGGCGATTCGATGCCCGCCGCTTCAAAGAAATCGGGCGCGGTCTGACCGATAATGAAGTCATGGCCGCCCTGCGCAAGATGCGCGCGCAGTCCCGAAAATGAGGTGATGACCAGCGACATTGGCAGCTTCGGCACGCTCCTGCGCGCCACGGCGCACACGCTTTCCAGTCCGGCAGAGGTGGTGGCGGTGTCCTCAGGGTCGGAAATGTCCTCGGCAGTGGGGCCGAGCAGCAGGTTGCCGTGCACCGTGGGCGTCACCAGCACGCCCTTGCCCAGTGGCCCGGGCGCCTGGAAAATGGTATGATCGACCAGAGCGCCCGCCTTGCGATCCAGCAGCTGATACTGGCCGCGCCGCGGTTGTATGGCGATCGGCTGCGCGCAGTGCGGGTTGTGGAACGCGGCGGCGCTCAGTCCGGCGCAGCAAACGACGATCCCCGCTTCGATCGCGCCGCGCGGCGTATCGATCCTCCAGAAGCCGTCCATGCGCTCAAGGCGCTCGACTGCGGTGTTCAGGCGGAATTCCACGCCGTTTTTGCAGGCATTTTCCGCCAGCGCTTCGCAGAGCTCAAACGGGCACACGATGCCGCCCGTGGGCGCATGCAGCGCGGCAGTCACCTCGGCGGAGAGCGCAGGCTCCAGCCGCCGCGCCGCGTCGCCGGAAATGATCTCAAGCCCGGGCACACCGTTGGCTGCGCCGCGCTGCAGCAGCTCACGCAGCATCGCCTCGTCCGCTCCGTTAAAGGCGATCACCAGCGAGCCGTTGCGCCGGAAGGGAATGTCCAGCTCGGCGCTCAACTGATCCATCATGGCGTTGCCCTGCACGTTAAAGCGCGCCTTCAGACTGCCCGGCTCGGCGTCGAATCCGGCGTGCACGATGGCGCTGTTGGCCTTGCTGGTGCCAGCGCCCACGTCCTCCTCGCGCTCCAGCACGCACACGGACAGCCGATAGCGCGACAGCGCCCGCGCTACGGCGCAGCCCACTGCGCCCGCGCCGATTACGGCTACATCATACATGTTCTTTATCCTCCATTTTGAAAATCACGTCCATGGGGCGCTTCCGCCACCCCTCCTGTATGCCATTCTAGCCCATGTACGGCGGCGCTGCCATCAACGGATCATACAAAATGTTAATTGTATGGTGTGATTTTGAAAAGAAACTTAACATTGAAGCGCGGGAATCCATAAAAGTAAAAATTAAAAATAATTCGAGTTAAGAAATGAACATATTTGCGCCGCAAAGCGATCGGAAATGGGCTTGTTTCTGAAATTTTCCGCAGCCGGTAGCGCGCGCATGGAAATTCATGTATAATAAAATAGAATAATTGCATTCAGGTGTAGCCTGAGCAGATACATATCAGTCTGTTGAAGAACCCGGGAGAGCTCGAGAGGGCGGCAGTGGCTGGGGAGATCTTTCCCATCCACAGTCTTATCAAAAATTTTTTCGACAAGCTAAGTAGATCCGTTTTGGAATGAGGTGCGAGAGTTTTGAGTAATTATCGTATTCGCGGCATATGCCGCCGCGCGGCGGCGCTGCTGATGATGCTGGCGCTGCTGCTGCCGGTCTGGGGCGGCACGCCCGCGCTGGCGGCGGCCAACGGCACGGTGCGCGTGAAGCTCACGCGGCTCAGCGGGTATTCGGCCATGGTGTTTAAGGCCGACTGTGCCTGCGTGCTTACGGGCAAGACCAGCATTAACATTCCATCGGGCGCGGAAATACGGGCGGAGGTGTCCGGCGGCGCGCTGACGGTGTCCAGCGACGGCGTGCGTGTAAACTGCGCGCAGGGTGCGACCCTTCGCCGCTGCCGCACGGACGGCGCGTTCAGCTTTGCTTCGCCGTCTGTGGCAAACCGTTTTCAGGGAGATTTGGCGCTTTCTGCGTCGGGCGGGACGATCGAAACGGTGCTCAGTATCTATATCGAGGATTATCTTTGCGGCGTGGTGGGCTGGGAAATGTCCGATTCCAGTCCGGCGGAAGCACTGAAGGCGCAGGCCGTGGCGGCGCGCAATTATGTGCTCAAGAAAAAGACGGCGCGGGCGAACAAGGGCTACGACGTTACGGATACGACTTCTGATCAGGTGTTCAAGGGGCTGGACAGCCGCCAGACGCGCGTGATTGAGGCCGTGCAGGCCACTGCGGGCGACGCGCTGTACGCGGGCAACGCGCTGGTATCCTGCTATTACAGCGATTCGAACGGCGGCCAGACGGAATCCACGCAAAACGTGTGGGGCAGCAGGCTCAGCTACAGCGTGGTCAAGGACGATCCCTACGATCTTGAAAATGCGAAGGCGCGCGTGAAAACGGCGACCCTCCGGCGCGACGGCGCGGGGCTGAACGCTTCGCTGCGGGCGGCGCTTACATCGGGCGCGGCTGCGGCGCTTGGGGTGCAGAGCGCGGAGCTCGTCTCCATAGACGCCATTGAGCCGCGCGATCCCAAATATGCGGCGCCCAGCCGCCTGTACCGCACGCTGCGCTTTACGCTCACGGTCAACGCCGGCGGCTCGGCGCGCGCGGCAGAGGTGGACGTGCCGACCTATGGCGGCATCGAAGACTGGTACGAACTGTCCATCAACAGCGGCGACAACGAAACGGTCGCCGTGGATGAGGATGAACAGGCGTTTTATATCCGCTTTCGGCGCAGCGGCCATGGCGTGGGCATGAGCCAGCGCGGCGCACAGCGCATGGCGGCGGACTATGGCATGAGCTTCCGGCAGATACTGGCGTTCTATTACCCCGAGACCGAGCTGCGGCAGCTGTCGCTGAACCGCGAGTCGGCGGCGCAGGCGCTCAGCGAGGCGGGCGGCGCGCTCGAGACGCTTTCGGCGCAGCAGGAAACGCCGGTCTATGCCCGCGCGGACGGCACGGAGGCGTGCGCGTGGCTCGAGGCGGGCACAGGATACGCCGTGTATGCGGTGCGGGGCAGCCGGATCAGGCTCGGCGTGCGCGGCATGACCGGTTGGGCGGATGTGGACGCGCCCATCGCGCAGCCCTCCGAGGCGCCCACGGCAGAGCCGACCGAAGCGCCCACGCCGACGCCCGGCATAATCTTCCTGCCGGACGATCCGGCCGATACGCCTGCACCGACCTTTGCGCCTGCGCCGACACCGGAGCCGGATGACGGCGATGATGATATCTGGATGCCGGATGACGATACGGAGATCGACGACGGCGGCGATGATGTCTGGATGCCGGACGACGACACGGAAATCGACGACGGCGATGATGTCTGGATGCCGGATGACGATACGAAGATCGACGACGGCGATGATGATATCTGGATGCCGGATGATGATACGAAGATCGACGACGGCGGCATCAGCCTGCCCGATTCAGACGCGGGCATGAAGCAGGTCAGCGGCAAAAAATACGTCTATGTGAATGTATCCGCCGGCAGCACGCTCACGCTGCGCGCCGCACCGGACGCCGCGTCCGCCGCAAAGCGCAGCCTGCCGCGCGGTACGAAGCTGCAGCTGCTGGCCTATGACGATGAGTGGACGCGCGTGCGCATGCAGTCCGGCACAGAGGGCTATGCGGCGCGGCGCTACCTTTCCATCGATGCGCCTGCGGCAGCGGCGACCCCGCGCCCGGAGGACGATTCGGGCTTCTGGTCGGCAGACGATGGCGAGGCGGCGGGCAGCGGCTCCATCTATCGCGATCTGGAGAAGGCTGAGGGCGAGATCGTGATCTGCAGCCGCAGGGCGAAGCTCCGGCGCGCGGCCACGCTCTATAAAAAGAACAGCACAAGCAGCGCCGCCGTGGCCGCGCTGTCCGCCGGAACGCGCGTCACGGTCACGGCCTATAACGCGAGCTGGGCATATGTCAGCTGGAACGGCAAGACGGGCTTTGTGCAGCTAAAACACTTGAAGGCGGAGTAAGCAATTATGAAACGCAGGCGAATTGGATTCCGAAGGAAAACATCGACAATTCTGAGCATCTGCGCGCTGATGCTGGCGCTCTGCGCAGGCTGGGCGGCCGCCGAGGCGCCGGATGAGGTGGCGCCGGATATTGAAGCGCAGGTAGATCTGCTGGCGGTGGATCACCGGCTGTACGAGCTGGGCTATCGGGACGCCGCGTGCAACGGCGTGCTGGACGAAATCACCGTGAACGCATTGAAAAATTTTCAGCAGGTGAACGGCCTCACGCCCACGGGCGTGCCGGATTCGGTCACGGTAGAGCTGCTGCTGAGCGAGCGTGCCGTCAGCGAGGGCGAATACCTCCAGAACGAGGTGACGCAGCGGCAGCATGCGGGCGTGCTGGCCGAGGGCGCGTACGGCGACGCCGTGCTGAAGCTGCAGCGCGCGCTCAAGGAATGCGGCTATTTCAGCAATAGCTGCGACGGCGCGTATGGCGCTGCGACGGCAGCCGCTGTGAGTCGCTTCCAGCTGGCGAATGGACTGAGGATCACCGGCTCGGCGGACGGCGCGGTGCTTCTCAGGCTGTATGCCGACGCGCCGCTGACGTGGGACGATTTTCTGCGCAGCTGCTGCGTGAGCGTGGGGGACAGCGGCGACGGCGTGCGGCTGATCCAGCGCTGCCTGCTGAATCGGGGTTATTTTCAGGGCGAATGCACCGGCAAATACGGCGGCGGCACGCGCCAGGCGGTCATGCGCCTTCAGGCCGAAAACAAGCTGGAGCAGAGCGGCAATGTGGATATGGACACCGCGCAGGCGCTGCTTTTCGATGCGGCGCGGCTGATGCGCGAGGAAGCGGCGCTGTGTCCGGGCGACACGGGCGCGGAGGCGCGGCGCATGTGCGCGAGGCTGCGGGAGCTGGGCTATGCCGCCGCAGACAGCTACAACGCGCAGACGCAGCTGGCGCTGATGCAGTTCCAGCTGGTGAACGGCCTGCCGGTCTCGGACATCGCCGAAGTGGAGACGCTGGATAAGCTCTACGCCGATTCGGCCAGGCGCGCGAGCGAATTTGCGGCCTCCGGCGAGGTGATCGAGCCGGACGCGGCGGCGCTGACGGAGATCGCGCTTGCGGCGGAAGCGCAGCTTGGGCAGAAAATGGAATTCGATTCGGACTTTGGCTTCGTGCAGTATCTGTACCTGAAGTGCGGTTTTCCGCTGATGGACGATACGCACATCGAGCTTACGCCGCAGGCGGACATTACGGCGGCGATGCCGGGGCAGGCAATCACGCTGGATGCGGGCGAACGCCGCCTGACGGGCGTTGTCGGCACGGATGGGGCGTGGATATACCGCTCGAACAGCGGCTATGTGGTCAGGCGCTATCCGGAAACCATGACCGTGGACGCCTATTACCTCAACCGAATGTCGGAGGCTTCGCGATGAACGCGCTCCTGCGGCCCGGTGAGCGGCTGGATGACCTGCAAAACGGCTATCAGCTGATCCAGCGGCCGGATATGTTCTGCCTGGGCACGGATTCGGTGCTGCTGACGGATTTCGCCGCGCCGCGCGCGGGCGAGGTGTGCGTGGATCTCGGCTGTGGAAACGGCGCAATCGCACTCTTGCTGGCGGCGAGGCGCGCGGACGCACATATCGACGGTGTGGAGCTCCAGATGCAGGCGGCGGATATGGCCGCGCGCAGCGTGCAGCTGAACCGGCTGGAGGCGCGCGTGCGCATTTTTCAGGGCGACATGCGCGACAGCGCGGCGCTGCTGGGGCATGGCGGCTATTCGCTGGCGGTGTGTAATCCGCCCTACGGCGCGCGCGGAGCGGCCATTCCCAGCGCGGGCGAGGCGGAGCGCATCGCCCGACATGAGGGTGAGCTTGCAGTGCAGGACGTGGCGGCGGCCGCCGCGCGGCTGCTGAAATTCGGCGGGCGTTTCTGTACGGTATTTCCGTCGGCGCGGGCGCTGGAAATGCTTGACGCCATGCGTGCCGCGGCCATCGCGCCCAAGCGCATTCGCCTGGTGCATGCGCGGGTGACGCAGCCGCCGAAGCTGGCGCTGATCGAGGGCGTGCGCGGCGGGAAAAGCGGGCTGCACTGGCTGCCGCCGTTGCTGCTCTACGATGAAACGGGGGCGCACAGCGCGGAATGGCGGCGTATCTATGGCATGTGAAGTTTTTGAGAAGCGTCGGGCGCGTATTGACATATGCGCCCGGCTTCACTATAATTAGAGCCATCAAGCCGCTGGGGGCGCCGATCGAGGCTGAGATGGGCTATATGTCCGGTCCCTTGGAACCTGATGTGGGTAATCCCACCGTAGGGAAGCGAAGGCCGGATTCGATCGGATCGTGGCGTCCGTTTCCCGCGTGTACCTGTAAGGTGCATGCGGGTTTCATTTTGGAGACGGGAACAAAAAAGCTGCAAAGCAGTTGTGCGAGTCGGCGGATTTCTGGGGGACCGCGCCGACGGTTCATTTAAGGCAGGGATCGCCGGCGGCTCCTGAAGGGAAGCGCTGACGACCCCTGCTTATTTATGCCCGGCGGCTCAAAAAGAAAGGAAGACGAGATACCATGAAAAAACTGCTTGCCCTGCTGACTGCACTGATGCTGCTGGCCGCGCTGGCGCTGCCTGCACTGGCCGAGACTGCGGACGCTGTCGAACCTGCTCAGACCGCGCAGGAGGAGACCGTGGAGACCGAACCCGCCGTGGACGAGACGGCAGCTGCCGACGCCGAGGCGCCCGCCGAGGAGGAAGAGGAACCCGATACCGGCATCAACAATGCCTCCAGCCTGATCACCATCGCTATCCTGGTGGTGCTGATGATCATCGGCCTGGTGTTCTCTGCCAAGCATGTAAAGTGGAACGCGGCGATGATCGCCAAGGCGGCCATCTGCATCGCACTGGCATATGTGCTGGGCATGATCAAGCTGTTCCGCATGCCGATGGGCGGCTCGGTGACGCCCGCCAGCCTGCTGCCGCTGATCCTGTTCGCCATGGCGTTCGGCCCGCTCGAGGGTCTGCTGGTGGGCTGCACCTACGGCCTGCTGGATTTGCTGATCGATCCCTATGTCATTCATCCGCTGCAGCTGCTGGTGGATTACCCCATGGCCTACGCCGCGGTGGCGCTGTGCTGCGTGGCGAAGCTCTTCCCCGTGAAGGATTACTTCAAGCTGCCCATCGCCGTGTTCTTCGGCTATCTGGGCAAGTATATCATGGCGGTGCTTTCCGGCGTGGTGTTCTTCGCCGAATATGCGGGAGATCAGGGCGCGCTGGCCTATTCGCTGCTGTATAACCTGAACTACACCGGCTGGGAGCTGCTGATCTGCATTGCCATTTCGCTGATCCCCGGCATGGCGCGCCTGCCCGGCATTCTTCGGAAGAACTCCGCGCGCTGATTGCTGCGGCAGAAATGCCGTGCCATATTAACATTGCAGTCATTGCCTTTTCAGCGGCGGTCGGCTATAATAAGGCACATACGACTATGTAACTGTGCTGGAGAAATGCCGATGAAGATACGCAAAATACTGATCTGCCTTATTGCGATACTGCTGCTTGCTGCGAGCGCACTGGGCGAGGAAGTGGTCATTCCAACGGCGACGCTTTCGCCGGAGGCGGCGGCGCTGCCGTGGAATTTGACGCTGGTGAACGCGGTAAACCCCGTGCCCGAGGACTGGACGATGGAGTTCGTGGAGCTGAAGGGCGATCAGCGCGTGGATGCGCGCATTTATCCGGAGCTTCAGGCGATGTTCAACGCCTGCCGCGAGGCGGGGCTCAAGCCCATGGTCAAGACCTCGTACCGCACTTATGAGGATCAGAAGAAAATGCTGGTGCTCAAGTATAAGCAATATAAAAACGCGGGCAAGTCCCACGCGGAGGCGCAGGCTGCCGCGCTGAAGGTGGCGGCCTATCCCGGTTACAGCGAGCATCAGCTTGGGCTGGCGGTGGACATCGATTCCGCCAATACCGAGGTTTGCAGCAATGACGCCGTGTGGAACTGGATGAAGCGCCACTGCCAGGAATACGGCTTTATCTGGCGCTATCCGGGCGTGAAGAGCGATATTACCGGCATTTCAAACGAATCCTGGCATTTCCGCTATGTGGGCGTGGAGGCCGCAACCTATATCATGGAAAATCAGCTGTGCCTGGAGGAATACCTGAACCAGTTCTACGGTATTCCGCTGCCATAGCGGCGAATGCGATAGAATATATCTCTAATAAATATGGGACGGCTGTTGGCCGTCCCATCTGCTTGTCGAAAAGAAGCTCTTTCGAGCTTTCAATCGTGCCCAGCGGCGTGTACGGTGGGCACGGGCGATTTTTGCGGCGGAAAATCTTATTTTCCAGAGCAAAAATCGTTTCCCTGCAGTTTTTGCGCCCGAAAATCTGAAGGATTTTAGCAAAAACTGGTGAG